>NZ_OZ244056.1:1825903-2130220 GCF_965215465.1 Simkania sp.
CTCAGCTTCTTTGACAAGTAAGTCGTATTCATAGTCGGTGACTTCCGGCATCCCTTGATCAAAATAGAGCTGATTGTGCTTTTTGATTTCTTCTAAAAGTTTCATGTACTCTTCTTTTGACATAAGATGCTTGTTGAAAAGGGTGCTAGATTCAGACATGCGTTTTTGATGTTTGGGTTTAGTATGCCATACCCTCCATATTCTTGCGAATCGGTATTAAAAATTTCAATGGGCGTGAAACTTTTACAGGGGACAGTGACATTTTCTAGTTTTTGAGAAGTGAGGTTGTGGACACAAAGGAGAGTCTCATCTTTCCCATGGCGAAAGTAACTAAAAGTCTTTTCAGTCTCAACCCATTCAAAACCTTCTTTTGAGAAATCTTTTTCCCAAAGTGCGGGATGGCGTTGATAGAGATGATTCAGGTCTCGGACGCAGCTTTTCAACTTTTGGTGCAAAGGAAGTCCAATTAAATGCCAAGGAAGTTCCTCTTTACAATTCCATTCGTTCCATAGACCAAACTCGCCGCCCATGAAAAGGAGTTTTTTTCCTGGATGGCAAATCATGTAGCTCAAGAGCAGGCGTAAATTGGCAAATTTTTCCCACTCGTTTCCTGGCATCTTAGAAAGAAGGCTTTTTTTCTCATGGACAACCTCATCATGAGAAAGAGGCAGGAGGTGATGCTCATCAAAGTAGTAAGTGAACTCGTGGGTTAGAAGATTTTTTCGATGGTCACGATAAGGAAACCCCGTTTGAAAAAATCTTAAGGTGTCGTTCATCCAACCTAAATCCCATTTGAGGTGAAAGCCTAGCCCTCCCTCGGAAACAGGAGTGGTTACTCCTGGAAAAGCATGGGACTCTTCTGCAATCATCAAAACACCAGGATACTTTTTGTGCACTTGAGTGTTGAGCTCTTGCAAAAAGGCAATCGCTTTGAAATTTTCATTACCTCCTTTTTCATTGGGAATCCACTCCCCTTTTTTACGACCATAGTCAAGGTAGACCATCGAAGAGACTGCATCGACACGAAGACCATCAATGTGCATCTTCTCGAGGTAATAGAGGGCGCTTCCGATGAGGAAATTGACCACTTCGAAACGACCATAGTTGAAAATGTGGGTGTTCCAATGGGGATGATACCCCTGTCTGGGATCTTCATGTTCATAAAGATGGGTTCCATCAAACTGGACAATCGAGTGCATATCTGTTGGAAAGTGTCCAGGGACCCAATCAAAAATCACCCCAATGTCGTTTTGATGCAGGTGATCAATCAAATACTGAAAGTCTGCAATCGTTCCATACCGACTCGAAATGGCATAAAACCCGGTCACTTGGTATCCCCATGATTCATCAAGAGGATGCCCCATCACTGGCATGAATTCGACGTGGGTGTACCCCATCTCTTTGCAGTAATTGGCAAGATGTGGTGCCATCGTGCGGTAGTTCATGAACTGCAAGCCTTGCATTTTCCAAGAGCCCATATGGATTTCATAGATGTTGAGGGGCTTATTTAAGGAAGCTTGACTTATACGTTTTTCCATCCATTTATGGTCTTGCCAAACATGCTGGTCATTACGTGTGATAACAGATGCCGTATTCGGTCGCATTTCCCCTTGTAAGGCGTACGGATCGGCTTTGTAGAGCCCATGCCCTTCCGCGGTGAAGATGTAAAACTTGTACTTTTCCCCTTCTCCAAGTCCTGGAATAAAAAGTTCCCACACTCCCGAAGCTCCCATCAGTCGCATCGGATGCAACTCAGGATTCCAATGATTGAAATCTCCAACAAGGGAAACGGCATTGGCGCAAGGCGCCCAAACAGTAAACTTCACCCCTGTGACCCCATGATGAACGGTCAACCTCCCTCCCATCACCTCGGCAATTTTTTCGTGCTTCCCGAGCGCAAATAAACGCTCATCTTCTTCAGAAAATGTGGGTAAAAAGGCGTAGGGATCATGAGCTTCAAGACCAGATGGATGGGTGATACGGTAATCAGCTGTTCCAATCGATGGATCAACCTCAAGCTCAAATAGCCCCATGGTATCTACCGCTTTTGCTTGGTAGACTTTCCCTTGGACCTCCAGTGCTGCTTCGGTCGCTTCAGGCCGCCAAAGACGAATCACTTTTCCCTCCGGAGATTCATGGAGGCTCAGCAATTTATGAGGGTCTTTCATCATCATTTTTTGCATATGTTTTTTTCTACAGAAAAAACTCCATGAAAGCTACAATAAAATGGGTGATGATGAAACGGTTTTTTAAAATTCTTATAATCTGCGCCTGCCTCTTTTGCGTGGGAGCCAAAAGCCCCCCGAAAAAGAAGGTATGCTTCATTGTCAATCCGATTTCTGGAACGGGGAAAAATAAGAAGATCAAATCGCTCATCAAAAAGCATCTCGATCGGAAACAGTTCGATTACAAAATTTTCTACACCGATCGACCCAAACACGCGACAGAACTAGCCCAAAAAGCCCTCGAAAAAAAATTCGAAATCGTCGTCGCTGTGGGTGGAGATGGAACGATCAACGAAGTGGCACAAGGACTCATTGGCTCACCTGCAGCCTTAGGGATCATCCCAACGGGTTCAGGTAACGGTCTTGCCCGTCACTTTAAAATTCCCAGTGACCCCAAACTTGCTCTCGAAGTCATCAATGAAAACCACGACCGCTGGATAGACACTGTCAGAATCAACCATGAATCGTATATTGGAGTGGCAGGAATTGGGTTTGATGCCGAAGTCAGTCACGCCTTTGCAGAACTTGGAAAACGCGGGTTTTCATCCTATATCAAAGTGGTCCTTAGCGAGCTTCCCAACTACCAGCCTCAGGAGTATGAGCTGGTCATCGATGGCAAACCACTTGTTGAAAAAGCCTTTCTCATCTGCTTTGCCAACAGCAAGCAATACGGTAACAACGCCTTCATTGCCCCCCATGCTGAAATTGACGATGGCTACCTCGACGTGATCATCTTAAAAGAATTTCCAAAACACGCCACCCCAAAACTCGTCCATGACCTTTTCAACAGACAAATTGAGGACTCAAAGTACACCACAGTGCTTAAATGCCAAGAAGTGATCATTAAAAAGCCCTTGCAGTATCTTCACCTCGATGGAGAACCCATGCAATTCAATGAAGACGTCTATATCCGCGTTCTTCCCTCTTCTTTAAAAATTCTGACACCTACGGAAAAAGAGAAATGGTCCGACTTCCTTTTTTAATAGCTTTGAAAGATTCAGTTGCGACTTTCTTTGCGTACTTTCCCCTCGGAATTGTGTTTGGAATTCTATTCGTCGACCAACTTCATCTCCCCTGGTATTTAGCTCCATTTATGAGTCTGGTTGTCTTCGCTGGTGCGATTCAATTTGTTGCTCTCGGAATTTTCGCCGCTCATGGGTCCATCCTGGGACTTTTCATTACCTCTCTTTTTGTGGCGTTTCGAAACAGCTTTTATGGGCTATCCGTTTTGCACCGTTATGAAAAAGTAAGTTTTTGGCCCCGGCAATACCTCATCTTCGGACTTGTCGACGCGACCTTTTCCATCGTTCAACACCATGGAGAGCGAAAAAACGAAATCCCCTATTTGTTTCACCTCAATTGGGTCATCCATTTTTATTGGGTGGCTGGAACATTTATTGGGGCATATTTTGGAAAACACGTCTTTGAAATTCCTGGCCTTGAGTTTTCACTCACCGCCCTTTTCACCGTCTTTTTCATCGAACAGTGGAAGAAATGTAAAGATCTTTCCATCGCACTTGTAGCCCTTTTGGGCTTTGGTATAGGAGCGGCCTTCCTCCATAACCAAGCTTTTATCATTGGCATTCTCATCACCCTTTTTTACATCTGCCTTAGGTTCTTTTTGAAGGAGAATAAAAAATCATGACCCCTCTCGTTTTCATTCTTATCACCATCGGACTTGCGCTCATTGTCTACATCACACGCGCACTCCCTTTTCTCTTTTCAAAACAACTCAGAGCAAGCAGGCTAGCACAAGTGCTTTCCCGCTCTCTCCCTCTTGCGATCATGCTTTTGCTCGCCCTGCACGGTGTCCGCACCAGTGCTAGTCACACAACCGCCCTTATCGGCGTGGGAGTGACTGCCTTCATCCACTTGACCTTTAAGCAACCCATCATTAGCATTTTTGCTGGAACGGCAACTTACGTTTTATTAATCCATTATGCTGGAAGTTAGGATGTAACCTATCATTCGATTCCCGATCATCGATAAGGAACTTTGTGTCATGTCATGAGTTTCGGCTATTTTTCGAATCGGTCAAGCAGATATGTTTTGCCAGCTTCTAAAGCGAGTGGATCTTCTATGGAAACGCGTTTTCCATCTAGACGATACGACTTTAGGTCATTTTGCAGTTTGAGTTTCCAGGTCTGCTCCCCATTGGAGCGCAGTGTTAAACGACGAAGCGTTTTTTTCGACCACTCCAGATCGAGATTGAGATGCTCAGAAACCTGCAAATTGACCGCGCGACCGGAGTGGAGTTCGACAGGAAGGCACGGAAGCACTTCGATGGTGTCTCCTTGTGCGCTGAGAAATAGCATTCGAATAAGGTCAGCACCATGACTGAGCAAAATGAGCGGTGAGCCTTGCGCCTCTTTTTGAGGTGGAAGGATTCCTTGAAAATCGGTATCGAGAAGGCGCGGAGTGAGCATGCCCCCAAAGCCAACTTGAAAAAGCTGTAGAAGCAGCGATCCAACTTGGACACGGTCCTGGCCTTGGATAGCTTTTTCACATGCTTTGAAAAGTGTCGCCGTCCCTTCATAGTGCAATTGCTCTTTAGGACATTTCCGACCTAGTGCAAACCAAAGCGGCAGAATTTCACTTAAGCTCAGCCTTCTTCTAAGAAGCGTCCAATCTTGCTTCTTATGGCAACCAAAGTGGGTTTTTTCGTGAGGATGAGTCAGTTGCTTGTGAGACAGTGGAAATGCATACGTTTGTTTCCGCTTTAAAACTTCTTTCACGCCTTGAAATGAAAAAGGAAGGCCTTCATCAGGGCACCTTTCGACAAGAAGCACAATTGCATCTGGCTCTGCAGTTAGACGGAATGAAAAGTAACCTCTTTTTGCTGTCCCATAAATACGAACAAAATCCCGCTCTAAGTCTTGCATCAAGGTGTACCCTTGAATGGGACCTTGAGCTTCAAAAGAAAAGAGAATTTTTTCTTCTTCTGCTGCGAGATTTTCGAGTTCAAACTGAGTAGGATAGGCCGTCAATTTCCAAGATGAACTGGGTAGCATGCACGTTTCACCAGGCCGGTGAGAAAATGGACGGATATGATTAGTAAGCTGCGACGGCATGTGCCTCCACCTTTTTTCCAATTAAACCATCAGTGCTATTGGCAAAACACTCCACTTGAATCATTTCGTTCGAACGGAGCCCTTTCTCCTCGATTTGGACGGGAAGAAAGTGATCGGTATGTCCCATATTTTTACTTTCGAGTAGGACATCAAATGTGCGTCCAACATAACTTTGCCTTAGTTCAAACGCTACTTCGTCAGCTACTTTGAGAAGGTGTTGACGCCTTGTGTCGATCACACTTTGGGGCACTTTGTTGGGCATGCGAGAAGCACGCGTTTTCGGACGATCACTATAGGGAAACATGTGCACTTTTGCAAAGCGTATATCCCGGATGAGATCGACAGTTTCCTGAAAGTCCTCTTCCGACTCACCGGGAAAGCCCACAATCACATCGGTTGTAAAGGTGAAATCAGGGCTAGCGCTTAAGAGCCGCTCGGTCGCATCGAGAAAGTCGCGGCGCGTGTATTTTCGTCGCATCCGTTTAAGGGTAACATTTGAACCAGCCTGAAGCACGATATGCATGGAGTGACAAGTTTTTTTTCCATGAATCACCGCCTCGAGCAAATCATCTTCCACTTCATCTGGATCAATTGATGAGATCCTGACTCTCTCGAGCCCTTCTATTTGATCGACGAGACGCACAAGTGTACTCAAACGAACAGGATTCTCGGGCGTCCCTCCATCAAAATCTCCAATATTGATCCCTGTGAGGACAACTTCCTTATAACCATTTTCAACAAGTCCTTCGATTTCGGTAAGAATTTCAGGAACAGTTTTTGAACGGGAACGGCCTCGGACAAATGGAATGACACAGTAACTACAGTAGGAATTGCACCCATCTTGAATTTTGACAAAGGCACGGGTATGAGCTTCGAACCGCTCGATCTTAAATTCAGGCCACTCTTTTTCGGGAAAAACCTCTTCAAGGAGAGCTTCTTTTTTCTGGTTTGGAACCACGTCCGTGACCCCTTCGACTGCTCGGATTTCATCTGCAGCCCGCTCGGCCATGCACCCTGTGACAATGAGCTTCTCTGGAGCATGCTCGCGCGCTAGCTTCCGAATTTGATAGAGACTGCGCTTGTCTGCTGAAGCAGTGACTGTGCAAGTGTTGACAATGCAGACATCAGCGCTTTCTGCTTTGGCAGCTTCAACATAGCCAGAAGCTTTCAACTGATCGACATAGGCCTGCGATTCATATTGATTGGTCCGGCAACCAAGAGTGACAACTTTATATTTTTTCTTTTTCATCGGAGCTATTATGCCACAGAAACCTCAGAAAAGAAAGACCTACAAAAAAATTCTATTTCCACCTAGAATACTTGGCAAATTAACTTTAGGAGATCGTAATGCCAGCCCACCCCATTTCGATGGCGGTATCCCTCTTTTTTGTCATCAACGTCCTCGGAAACATCCCCCTCTTCATCGGCCTTTTAGCTCGCTATAAACCGCAGCAACAACGGGTCATTCTCATCCGCGAATTCGTTTTAGCTCTCGTGATTCTCCTTCTCTTCAATTATTTTGGAGCAAATATTTTCCACCTTCTTGGAATTTCTCAGCCCATCTTGGGTATGGCCGGAGGAATCCTCCTTCTGCTCATTTCCATTGGAATGATTTTCCCCAAACACGATCAAGAAGCTGGCCCGAAACACGAACCCATATTGGTCCCTCTTGCAACTCCTGTCATCGCCGGCCCAGGATCGATCACAGCCGTGATACTTTTTTCTAGCCGTTTAAATGATCAAGTCACCATGACAATGATCATCGTTGGAGCGATGTTTGTCTCGTTTATGATCACCTTAATTGCTTCTCTTTTGAAGCATGGTCTCGGAGAAAAGGGCTTGATTGCTTTTGAACGTTTGGGAGGGATGATTGTGGCTCTAATCGCCGTCCAGATGTTTGCATCTGGCGCAGTGGACTTCGTCAAGCAAAGTTTTACCCTGTAGGGTCACTTAATCTAAGTTGAAGGGATTTTCAATTTTCTTCACAAGTTTAACATGGTCGCATGGCCACATACTTGATGAAAGTAGGGACCATGCGATCATGTTGAAATTGGGTGAAAAGAAAAATTTAAGCAGCTTAGATTAAGAGACACTACGGGGTTAGTAACCTTTGCGCTTGAGCGCTCCTTTTTCCCATAGAGAGACAAAGGCTCCTTTTCCAATGATCAAATGATCATCGAGTCGGATTCCCATCAGCCGTCCGGAGGTTTCAACAAGCCTTGTAAGCTCAATATCACATTTAGAGGGAGCAGGATTACCACTCGGATGGTTATGCACCAAGATGAAGCTAAAAGCTCGATGCATGAGAACGTGATGAAACACTTCTCGTGGATGAACGAGAACTTCTGAGAGTGTTCCAGAAGCAATGATTTCATGATGAAAGATTTCCCCTTTCACATTGCGAAAGAGAAGCGCCACCTTTTCTTGTTTTTCATCTTCCAGGTAAGACGCGATGAGATCGTAGGCATCTTTGGGACATTTAACGGGAAACTTGGCAATTCCTCCACGCCGCTGAAACCGCTTAGCTAGAGCAAAGATGGCTTTAAGTTGAAGCGCTTTAGCTTGCCCAATTCCTTTGACCTCTGTGAGCTGACTTACAGAGGCTTCAAGAAGGTTTGGAAGACTTCCAAAAGTTGCTATGAGCTCTTCTGCAAGATGCAAAACAGAATGACCTTGTCTACCACTTCCCAAGCAAATTGCCAAAAGTTCGGTAAGAGAAAGGGCATCACCTCCAAGTGAGAGAAGGCGTTCACGTGGCCTTTCCTGAGGGGGAAGCTTTGTCAAAGATGTCATTCTAATCCTCCGCAATGATATAGGGCTCAACTTTGTGCAGCAAATGCTTCGGAATCTCGATTTCTATGAGAATATCGTTTTCTTCATACTCTTGATGAATGAGTCGTCCCTCATCAAAGAGGCGACTGACTAGGGCGTATTCTTTTTGCGGAATGCGGAGGTTTACGATCGTCCTAAGATCTTTGACAGCATCCATCATCGTCCGCATCAAATCCTCAAAACCCAGTTCTTTTAGAGCAGAGATTCCTATAACCCGGGGATATTTCAACTTAAACCGTCCGATGATTCCCTTACTCTCAATGGCATCAATTTTATTGAGCACGGTGATCATCGGTTTATCTTCAGCACCAAGTTCTTTCAAAACTTCATAGGTCGATTCGGCATGTTCTTCCGCAAGAGGATGATTGACATCGACGAGATGGAGCAAAATATCGGTGTACATCGCTTCTTCAAGTGTGCTCTTAAAAGCTGCAACAAGTGTGTGAGGAATTTTCCGGATGAACCCAACTGTATCAATGAGGAGGATTTCTTGGTGGTTGGGCAAAGTGAACTTGCGTGTTGTCGTATCAAGGGTTGCAAAGAGTTTATCTTCGACAAGCACTTCTGCTTGCGTCAGTGCATGAAGGAGCGTTGATTTCCCCACATTCGTGTAACCAATGATCGCAAACGTTGGAATGCCGCTGCGGATCCGTGCATGGCGCTGCACATCTCGTTGATGACGCACCTCTTCGATCTCTTTTTTCAGTCGAGAGATCCTATCACGCACCATCCGACGGTCCAATTCAATTTGACGTTCCCCAGCTCCCTTCAAGAACCCTTTACCACTTGCGACTTGGCGTGATAAGTGGGTCCAAAGGCGTTTGAGACGAGGCAGCTGGTAGTGACTCTTTGCAAGCTCAACCTGAAGTTTCGCTTCACGTGTCTGAGCCCTTTGGGAAAAGATTTCCAAAATGAGTTCGGTCCGATCAATCACAGGTCGTTTGAAGATTTTTTCCAAGTTGCGCTGTTGATTGGGTGAAATCTCATCATCGAAGATGACCACATCCGCTTTCATCTCTTCTGCAGCCTCTTTGAGCTCTTCGATTTTTCCCTTGCCGAGATAGGTGCTAGCTTCAACCTTTCTGAGGGGACAGGGATTTTTCGAAATCACTTCAAAGCCATACGTATTGGCAAGTGATTCGAGTTCATCGATGTGCTCTTTGCACAACATCAGATCAGAAGATTTCGTGTAACACCCAATTAAAAATGCTGTTTTTAAATCACTAATTTCATAGCGAACATCTTCGTATAACCGGTCTTCGTCTACCATAAGCGTAATTTCAATCCGTCGTAAGCCATTTCCATTCCATTCGGAAGTTTTGCATTCATTGCATCATGATCCGTTTCATGAGCAACATGCGTTAAATAAGTTTTCTCGCAGCCAATTTTCTTTGCAAACTCAATCACTTCCGCTATCCCCAAATGAGCCGCCGTTCGTTCCCAAGTCATCCCATCAATCACAAGTGTCTGAACCCCTTCTAACTGCTGAAAAATCGACTCAGGATACTCTAAAATGTCGACTACATAAGCAAAATCTCGAATGCGGATTCCCGTGACTTTCATTCCCTTTTGAAAGTAACTAAAGTAATGAAGCGGAAGTCCTTCAAATGTCATCTCTCCTTCGTTTCCCTGAAGCACTTGAAAATCAAACTTCATCACATGGGAGATATCTTCTTGTGACGGTGGCATGATGTAGTGATACCGAATTTTAATTTCTTCGAGCGTTTCAGGAGAAACCAAGCAAGGAACGGGTTTTTTGTCCCGAAAAAAATAGATCCGCAGTTCATCTAGCCCAGCTATGTGATCATAGTGGCTATGAGTGATGATCACCCCATCTAATCGATCAATCTGGTACTGCAGCGCCTGTTTGCGAAAGTCTGGTCCAATGTCTACAACATAGCGTTTGCCTTCGATCGTCAACAAGAGAGAAGGACGCAGCCGCTTATTCTGTGAAACTGAAGAATTGCAAACAGAGCAGTCGCAACCAATCACTGGAATGCCCATCGAAGCGCCAGTCCCCAAAAAAAGAGCTTCAGCAGTCATAAACGCAGCTCCTCAGGAATGAACAATGGATCATCTGCTTCCATAGCACCTGCAAGAATCTTTCCCATAAGACCGTGATAAAGCAGCCCTCGAGATCCCATTGCCGTGAGTACCCAAACCCTATCTCGCAGCTTCCCAACAATCGGATGGTAAGTTTTGCGATTGGCAACGCGCATGCCTGACAAACACTCCCTCACTTCAAAGGCACCAAAAGAGGGAAGAAATTGCCCGACTTGAGAAAAAATCTTTTCGGTTGCATGACCAAGGCAAGGCTGCTCCGTCACAAACTCATGTTCATAAGTCGAACCCAAATAGCACCGGTCTTCGTCCTCGCTCATGGCTAAGTAGCCTTTCCCCACTAAACTAAATCCTGGATTGAAGTAACTTGGCTTCGTGCAAGCTAAGAGTTGGCCCTTATTGAATTTGACATTCAAGTTTTCACACTCTTTCATCTTCCGAATGCCGCTTCCTGCTGCAATCACTACCTGATCAAAACCAGTTAAAGTAGCCACATCAACTTTTTGCTTTTCCAGCTGCGCACCCTGTTTTTGACACACTTCCCAAAGCCCTTGCAAATAGAGCTTTGGATGTACCGTCTGTCCGCTACGGATGAAAATGCCCGGACAAAAATGAGCCCCTCTCACACGCTCATGACATGTCTCTGCATCCCACCACTCAACATCATCTTGGGTTTTTGCTCGCTGAAGAAACGCCTCTTTCTTTTTTTCGCTAATTGCTAAGTGTAAGATGCCCTCTCTACGAGCAACCTCTCGCCCTAAAGCCAGACCGGCTTTCTCGATTAAAAGCTCGGCCTCTTTCAGCGCCTCATGTCCCTTCCAGCTCAAGCGAGCGCTTGCTCCTGGATACGGGTGCAAAAGCCCCGATGCAATTCCAGAAGTCCCGCCCCCAATTCCCTTGGGATCAAAGAGTGTCACTTGATAGCCGCGCTGCAGCAGATGATAACAAAGGCCTAGGCCCGAAAACCCAGCCCCAACAATTGCAATCTTAGGCATGTTTTTTTTGCATGTGTACGTAGCTTTCTACCGCAAAATTGAAAAAGAAGAGAATACCTGGAGAAAGTAATGCCGTAAAGGGAATCATGATAAAAAACCACTGAAGGGCGATGGCCAAGGTTTCTGTTCGAATAAAAAAGTTAACACCCGTCAAAATTGCAGCAAGACAAAGGACCCCAACAATGATGAGTAAGGGAATCATTCCGATTAAAAATAAAGCCAGGTTAGAAAAAATATTTTCAGTAAACCGACGAAACACTTGCTCAGCTAGCTTGAGTTTCATCCCGGTTTGTAGCGCAATATGGGGCGTCGCAAAAAAGAGGAGAAAGAGATTAAAAAGACTCAATACAAGGGATCCTAGGACCAATAAAAACGGCCCAAATGCCAAGAGTACCCCCAGCGTTTCGCCAAGTGCTGGAATCTCCTTCAGTAAGTAAAAAACTCCCATAAGGACCCACAACAGCAAATAAGAAAGCATGAGCGGCAACGTCAAATAAGACACTCCCACGAGAAGCTCCCACGATTGGCTGAGAATCTTTTTATAACTGAGCGGAATCATCTTCACTTCGTGGTGGTAAACGCGCGCCAACACAACTCCCGCGGCAAGTAAAAGCCCTGAGGACAAAAAGATCGGTAAGAAGGTCAAACTTAGAACGACCCATTGCCCCGCATGAATCGCAACAGCGCGACAAAAAACGGTCATTAAACCGCAAACAAGTAGCACGGGAAACATGAAAAGAAGCTTCCGTTTTGAAAACGAAAACTTCAAAGCGCGATTAAAGATGTGTTCAATTTCAGACCAAGTCATAGGCAGCACTCAAATACTTTTTCACCAAGTATATGCTAGCACTGCGCTTTTCCCAAGAGAATTTTTTAGCAGTCTCTATCTGATGCTTGATAAAGCTTATCTGGATCTAAGGGAGGAAAGTGATGAGCCTCTGGAGGATCTTCCAATGGAACAAAACCTCTTTTCAGGTGCTTAAGAATCACAACACAACGATCATACTCTTCAAGACTTCGCCTTTCCATACTCATTGCATTTACGATGAGTTTCGAGAGTTTTTCTTTGTATTTACTAGATAGTGTCGCCACGAGATGGGCAATAAAGAAGCGGCTCATGGAAGAAAAGTTCAAGGCGACTGATGCAGGAAGCCCAAATCGGGCTTTCGAAGGAAGGCAACGACGAAATTTTCTCCAGGAGTCGTTTAAGGATTGACCAACTTGTGACGACACTATCTAACCACCTCTTCATGTGTTGGCTCAGGCTTTTCACCATACCAAGAATACGTTTGCGTCAGTAACCGAGTTTTTTCGTTTGCAACAGGCACGCTCATCGTCTTTCAAACACCCTTACTCGTTCTTTCGTACGTCTTGCCGGACCTGTTAGCACAAAGTGGCTTTCTCTTTCTGCATACCCAACTCCTTCACGCGTTGGAAAGGGAGTCGAGTCATCATACATCTCCACCCGATCAAACAAACTCTTAAGATAATGTCGAAAACGTTCAGCCCCCTCTTTTGCTGCTTCTCTGCCAGCATTAAATCGGTTTGGATAGTGCTTATTCAAGACATGGTGGTAAAAGGCTAAATCAAGCTCTTTTTCACCGCCAAAACTCATGAGATCCTCCTTCTCAGAAGCATCCATTTTACTTAAGAAATCATCTTTTACCTTCGCAAACTCTGCTTCCCCAACCTTGTCTTTCCATTCTTGAAAAAGGCGGTCATTATTCTTAATTTCCTTAGATGAAAAACTCATGGGATAGCAGATAGAGCCCTGAGCACAATCAACCTGAACTTCTTCAATCATAGGTAAAAGCCCCATGCATCCTTTTGTCGTTTCCGTAATGAGCTCAGAGGTTGGTAGGGGGTTTAGCAAGGAAGCAGCCCGTTGCCAAGCACCATCAATGAACTTGAGTGTCGAGATGTCAACAACAACACGATCAAACATCCCTTCTAATTTTTGAATCGTGTCTGACTCAGAAAAATCCATGTTGAGATCAACACGGTTTTCAAGGACTGCAGGATCTCCCATATTGCCTGCCACCCATAACCAACCGTCTTCCATAGGAACTGGCTGATGTTTACACCTACCAATCACTAAACCAATCTTCTTTCCTTCACTGGAGGCTTCCAGAATCGTGTCGATTCCAAGCTGATTCAGCCGATCGATTTCTTCTTGTGAAAGCTTTGGCTCTTCAACTGGAGTTTCTCCTATTGAAAATGTTTTTTGATAAGCGCGACCTACATGGTACAGACCTGTATTGAAAAGGAGCAGCGACGCAATCTCCCACCCAAATAAGGCATATGAAAAGACGACCAGCGCCAATCCTGCCACCTTTTTGACCATTCCTTTCCAAGAATCGTCTTGAATTTTTCCCGTTTCTGGATCTGTTGGTGCCAACAAATGATCCCAATGCACCGCGATTTGCGCGGTCTCTAACACCTTTGAAAGCTGCATTCAAACCCCTCTAGCAGTTTAACCGGAGGAGAAGATAACTCATTGAATCTTAAAAAAAAAGAAAAAAGCCGGCACTTCGGCCGGCTCTATTTTAGAGATGTTGGATCGAGAGCTGAAGCGCTCTCAAGATTTCGCTGACAAGCTCTGCTTCACAGCTTTTGGGAACATCTTTCAATTTCCCAAGTTGCAATGAAAATGCTGTCAAAAGCTGATGCTGGATGGGAGAAAAACGGTGCCGATACTCGCTTTCTCCGTACTGAGCAAGCATCGTAAGTGCTCCCGAATCCCTGACTTTTGCCCAAATATTAATCGCTTCAAAGTACTTTTCCTCTTCAAGCAGCTTATGCACTTGCCTTAGAGATTTAAGTATTTGACTGATAGTATTTTGTATTCTTTCTCTCACTTCCTTTCGTGGAAGTCTAAATTCACCCTGCTTTGTGCAGGCACAAGTTTCCTTCTCTCTCATCTGAACCTCTCTTTTTTAAATTATTGATTTATAACAACTTAAAAAGAGTTTTCATCGTAGATATTGTACTTTCCTTTAATGGGTGATAAAAGTCTTGGTCTCGTCAAGCTAGCTAAGCGACGAAAATGGTAAATAGATAACCGACTTGGAAGATCTTTAAGATCTTGGATATAAGATGGTTGTTTGGACATGCGATACCTTTTTTATCATATTATCAAATTACATTATATCGCTATGGTAGACATTATATATTATTAAAATAGCATTACTATAATCTTAATTATATCCAAATATTAATATTTGTTAAACAATTTTTTAACTACTGAGGCTTAAAGAGATAGCGAGGTCTGACGATAGGGGTTCCTTTGCCTCCCCGCGCTTCACATCGTTCGTAGACAACCTGAATTGAAATCCCTAAGCACCGAGCCAGTCCAAAGAGCACGGTAAAGTACTCAGGGTAACCAAGCCCAGCTGCTGTGAGGACAGTCCCAGAGACCGCGTCCACGTTAGGATAAGGGTTAGAGATCTTCGGGTTTTCTTTTAGAACTTTTGGCCCTTCTGAGCGAAGTAAAAAGGCGATTTTCACAAGGGGATGATCTTTGAACTTATCCTCGGCGATATCGTAGAGAATGGTTGCACGGGCATCCTCAGCACGAAGAACCGCATGGCCAAACCCGTAAACAAGCTCATTGTTTTTTAAGCGGTTGCGGATGAGGTTTTCGACTTGGTCTGCAGAGGCGGCCTCACCGACTTCATCGAGAACAGATTGAACGAATTGTAAGCAATCTTGATTGGCTTTTCCATGGCGGGGGCCAGCAAGTCCACACATTGCCGATGCGATGGAACCATACATGTCTTCTAAACCCGAAGCAACGGCTTTCCCCACAAACGCCGACAGGTTTCCTCCTCCATGGTCGTAATGGAGAATATTAAAAAGCCTCAGTACTTCAGAAAGCTCTTCTTTTTTGGCATTTGGCACTTGCAACATGTGAGCAAAGTTTTCCATATAACCCATTTCTGCATTGGGAGCAGGAGTTGCACCCCAGCCAGAATGGTGGTTAATGACTGTTGCTGTCAGATGAGGAAGTTTTGCAATGAGGTTGAGGCAATCTTCTTTATAATCTTTTTGCCCTTCAAGCATTCCTAAAATGAGCAATGCAGAGCAAAACAATTTCATGGGATGTCCTTGACGTGGCAAACACTCGATATGTTTTACAACGGCTTGTGAGCAATGTGAACGCTTCTTGAGCTCTTGCGAAAAATGAGTGATATCTTGAGCTGAGCCCTCCTTTCCGTGGTAGAGAAGATAAATGACCCGCTCAGGCTCCCACTTATAAAGCTCTGAAATGGGGCGTCCTCGATAAAAAAGTCCTTTGATGGGATCCACATAAGACGTGGTGCAATATCCAACAGGATAACCACGCATCCCCGTTTCAAGCTGCTGTTTTGTCACTTCAAAAAGGACTTCTTCCATCACTGCCTCATTTCAATAAATGTGCGATTGCATCGCGTTCTTCTAAGAGCTCTTTTTCCGTTGCTGCAATTCTCTCTTTCAAGAATGCGTCCCATTCAAGCCCCTCAAAAATCTTTACCTGGTTTTCCCCTACTGTCTGACATGGAAAGGAAAAAATCAAGTCATCTTTAATGCCATAAGGGTTTCCGTTAGACAAGGTGCACATGGAATACCATGAGCCACTTTTTGTTGGGTTAGTGATCGACCGTACTCCGTCGAGGATGGCATTTGCCGCTGATGCCGCTGAAGACTTACCTCGTGCACCAATGACAGCTGCACCGCGTTTTTGCACGCAAGTCACAAAGTCGCCTTCTAGCCACTCTCTGTCTGAAATCATGTCTGTAGCCTTTTTTCCCTGAATCGTCGCATTGACAAAATCGGGAACTTGGGTTGCTGAGTGATTTCCCCAGATTGTCACCTTATCGACTTCAGTAATATCTACTCCCGCCTTGTGCGCGAGTTGAAACTGCGCCCGGTTTTGGTCGAGGCGTGTCATCGCAAAGAAATGATGGTGTGGAATATCAGGCGCATTGTGCATCGCAATCAAACAGTTCGTGTTGCACGGGTTGCCTACAACAAAGACGAGAACATCTTTGGCAGCTGCATTATTTAGCGCTTGGCCTTGACCCACAAAAATCTTTCCGTTGTCTTGAAGGAGATCTTTGCGCTCCATTCCTGGACCTCGGGGCTTTGCCCCAATCAAGATTGCGACATTGACATCGCCAAAAACTTCAACAGGATCGGTTCCGATTTTAATTTCTTTGAGCAGTGGATAGGCACAGTCTTCGAGCTCCATCACCACCCCTTTTAATGCTTCTAAACCTTGAGGCACTTCTAAAATATGAAGAGCTATGGGTTGGTCAGGACCAAAGAGTTCTCCGCTTGCGATGCGAAACAGGACACTATACGCGATTTGTCCTCCCCCACCAGTGACAGCGACGCGTTTTAAAGTTTTTGCCATACAACATTCTCCTTCAGAGCTAATAAATTCTATTTAAAGGTTTACATTCTTATTCCTCAAGAGAAAAAAGCAGGGTAATTTGGTTCAATTCAGCTATTTCTTCATTGTTAATTTCTAACAATTTCTGTATAGTTTTTTGCAAAAAACCAAGGCTGTTATGGAATTATACGACATTTTACATGGTTCAAATGCTTTTTATAAACAGACAAACTACGTAGAAAAAGCGAAAGAAGAGCTCCGAACCAATCAAGCTCCTGCACCCATGCATGTGATTGAGACAGGTAACAAAGTTTGGCGCATTGCGCAGCAAGTTTTCTTCGCAGTAGGATGCCTCTGCTTCTGCTATATGGCTTTACACAAACTTGGCAGCTTTTTTCAGTTTTTCCGAGATTATGGCCTTCCTTATGTTCCCCTAGCCGCACAGCTAGTACTTTTTCCTTTTACCTTTCCCCACTTGATTCACGGTTTAGTTGGACTTGCAACCGTTCCTGGGTCCATTCTCAGCCTATTTGTCTCTTCATCTTGGAGAAAAGAAATCGATGTTGAGAGATTAAACGACCAGGGCTTCAAGATCAAACGTTTCTCAATTCAAGTTGATGGCTACACAATTGATGCCGTGATGATGGGGCGCAACTTGGAAAGCGATTGCTGGATGCTCGTGTCAGGAGGAAACGGGGAGTTTTACGAAGTTTTAGGTCATCCTGAAATGGGAGAGTACATCCAGGATCAACTCACCACTTTTTTAGATGCGCTTGAGACAAATGCCATTTACTTTAACTACGCAGGGGTGGGGGCTAGCTCTGGGCTGCCCAATCGAGACATCATGGTCAAAGCCTATGAAGCCTTTTTGAAAATCTTAGAAGAGGACATCAAAGCAAAGACCATCTTAGGCTATGCACACTCCATAGGTGGTGGCGTGCAAGCTGAAGCTCTCAAAAACCATGAATTTAAAGAAGGTGTCCGCTACCTCTTTATGAAGAGCCGAACCTTCACTGACTTTGCAGATACGGCTGCAGAGGTGCTCTTTAAACCCATCGATACACTCATCCGCTTTGTTAGGTGGAACTTTGAAACGCTCAAGTCGTCAGTAGAGCTGAAATGCCCTGAGTTGATTTTTCAAACCACCAATGCGCATTTCTACCAAGACATCTCTAAATATATTGGCAGTATTATCGCTGATCCTATCATCTCTCCGTCCGTTGCACTAGCTCGGGGACTTCTCTCTAAGTCCACGAACTGGAAACATAAATACTTCATGGGAATCCGTGAAAACCATAACCAGGGAATTCCGAGAGCTACCGAAAGAATTGCAAAGAAGGTTGAAGAAATGCTCAATGCATATTATGGTAAAAAGGCATGAAATACTGGCTGATGAAATCCGAACCTTCAACCTACTCGATTGACGACCTCAAACGAGAAAAAAAAGCGTGCTGGGATGGCGTTCGCAATTACCAAGCGCGCAACTTCATGCGAGATGAGATGCAAGTGGGAGATCTGGTGTTGTTTTACCATTCCAATGCCACTCCTCCAGGAATCGTTGGAGTTGCCAAAGTCTGCAAAACGGCTTACCCAGACCACACGGCTTGGGATAAACGGAGCAAATACTATGATGCTCGCTCAAGCAAAGAAAAGCCTGTTTGGATGATGGTTGATGTTGCGTTTGTGAAAAAATTCCCAGAAATCCTCCCTTTAGGGGATCTAAAGGAGTACACCAAACTCAAAAATATGCTTCTTCTCAAAAAGGGAACCCGCCTCTCCATCCAGCCTGTCACAAAAAGTGAGGTCGATTTCATCTGCGGACTCGCTCAGAAATAACCATTGTGCTATCTTGTTTCTCATGTTTGAAAATGAATTTATTTTAACCCTTTCTTGCCAAGATCAGATTGGAATCGTGGCTGCCGTCACAGGAATGCTTGCAGCAAATGGGCTCAACATTCTTGAACTTTCTCAGTTTAGTGATCCCTCGACTCAGCAGTTTTTTATGCGCATTGATTTCCGCGTCGAAAATGGATCATCTAGCGAAGAAAACATTTGCGCGGCTTTTCAGCCTGTTGCCGAAAAATTTGGCATGAGCTTTGAATTGCACGACAAAAACTACCGCCCAAAAGTTCTCATCATGGTCTCAAAGCAAAGCCATTGCCTCAACGACCTTTTGCACCGGCATGATAATGGTACCCTCCCAATTGAAATTCCGGCTGTTGTCTCCAATCATGAAGATCTAAAAGAAATGGCTTCCTGGTACAACATCCCCTTTCATCATCTCCCGATCACCAAAGACAATAAGGCCGAGCAAGAAAAAAAACTCTTACAAATGGTGCAGGACCTCGAAATCGATCTTGTTGTCCTCGCTCGCTACATGCAAATCATTTCTGAAGACTTGTGCAAAAAGCTTCACGGAAAAATCATCAATATCCACCACTCTTTCCTCCCAAGCTTCAAAGGGGCCAAGCCCTACCATCAAGCTTATGAGCGTGGGGTGAAGGTCATTGGAGCTACAGCCCACTATGTCACCGCTGATTTAGATGAAGGGCCGATCATCGATCAAGAAACGATCCGGGTCCGCCACGACCATACCCCCAAGCAGCTCGTTCAGCTTGGGTGCGACGTTGAATGCCTCGTCTTAGCTCGCGCACTCAAATATCAAGTGGAGCAGCGGGTCATTCTCAACAACAGTAAAACTGTTGTTTTTAGTTAGATAGCCTTATCTAAAATCTTCCTTGAAAACCCTATTTAAAGTTCTCCTTTACTCGCTTTTCCTAAACAAAAACTCTTAAAAAAGAACAAAAATACGCCTCTCTACTTCCAGATATTAGGAAAAAAGTCACGGCATTTCATTGTTTTCCTAAAATCATCGATCAATTCGTCGGAACAAATTTTTGCTTTTCTGAAACGGTCACACATCTTAATTCAAATAAACCTGTCAAACTATACTCCATTCCAGGCGAAGTTGAAATAGATGGCAAAGTACATAGAGGGTTCTTTCAATATACTTTTGAGGTCAAGGAAATCAACGGGGAAAAGGAAACGCTTGGGAAGTGCTTCCACAGCTGTTTTAGCACTGAAGGAAGCCACCGTCATTTTATGGAAGCTTTATTAACCGAAAATGCTTGGGTCCCCGCAGACTTTCCCTCATTGGAAGAAGTAGATAAAATGAAGCAGTCAAAGCTAGAAAAGGTTGAGCTTGAAGAGGATATTTTTTACTTTGACCCTGTTTTTGGCTCTCTTGAAATCAGACGGGATAATGTGAACTACCGCTTATTTAGATTGGAACCCCTAATACAAGACGAATCTTAAGGAAAAATATTACTCTCTGAACCGTTTTCTTAAGAAAATAATTGCAAGTAAAATGAATTTGCTATAAATTTTTTAGTTTAAAATTAAAAGGAGGTTTTTAGGAATGTCTATTCTAAATTCTAGCCATTATCCCTTTGGTTATTCATTAATTATAAACAATACAGTTTCAATGGTCACACATTCTATGGGATTGTTTTACAGGCCCGAAGCTGGAAGGAATAGCATAAGAATCGCGGTCACGATTGCGAATATATCTGGTAGACTTTTTGATGTCATGGGATTCTCCAGCTCGTTTGTGATTAATCGCTTCCATAAGCTCACTGAGAAAGAAAATATTTGTTTGGGTATTAGTATAGCTCTTTTAAGTGCTTATCTGACTCCTTACGTTGCGACTTATTTGTTAAGAACACATCCGATTTTCAAAGACGTCGTCGTTAACTACTCTGAAGCCTTATTTTATTCTTTCTTACCAAACCTGATGTATGAAGGACTAGAGTATTGTGACTCAGGAAAATTTCCAACTCTTGAAACCTTTAAAAAAGCAGAAACCTGTTAGTATTGATAAGCCTCAGATAGTGTAGTTAAAAGTTACTCAATCCCTAATCGACTCGTGGAGAAAATTTCTTCGCCGACTTCCTTCGAAAGCCCGATTTGGGCTTCCTGCTATCTCATCGCCTTGAACTTTTATTCCAGGAGCCACTTCTTGATAGACCATCTCATGACAACACTATTTAGTCGACCCTGAAAAAGTCTCTTCGACAAAAAAATGCTCTTTTTTCGTGTAGAAGGGTCGATGTCCAATCGAAAAAATTGCAAGGAAATGACGATAGGGATTTGAAATACTTGCAGATTCAATTTTTTTCTTCCCAAGGAGAGCAATTTTTTCTCCTTGGAAATCTTACTTTTTCAGGGCCGACTATTTAGGAAAATTGAAACAAATGAAAAGGAGTTGTAAGACTTTCAAGATTGATATTTCGATCTTCGATTTGAACTTCCTCTTTTTCACCTTCTTTTTGCAAAGCTAAAATCACACTGCTTAACCACTCTGTTTTCTTAATTTTGCGCCATCCTTCTTTGGAACGATGACCAAACAAATATGAGATAAGCTGCTCTTTGTCATCATCGGTCGGCTTTTCAGTCGGATGAAGTTCAATTGCCTGTCTAAACTTGGGCCAGCCCAAAATCACTTTTCCCAACCACTCGGTGGTCGCACCACTCCCTCTTTTATATGTAGTGCAATGGGAAAAAAAGGTATTGTATCAGAATCTCTTGGGCTCGATCGGAAGAGCTTTCATTTTGACCTTGCTCCATGACTTTCTTAAACACAAGACTGATATCCTCTAATAAGACTGGAATTAACAGCGGATCTAGATGCTCCAATATCGGAGCTGATCGACCCTTCATCGCATCAACCGGATCCTCACGCCCTGTGACGTTTGTCCAGGTCATATAATTAGATAAAGCAACAAACTTTCCCTGAACTTCTACGCGATAGGTGACATAAATGTAAGAAGTCTGAGAAGTCATTTCCGCCTGAGGAAATTTCTCTTGAAGCTTATTCACAAGTGAGTTGACCTTCAGGATTTTATAATACTCCGGATGTAACTTCTTTAATTTTGCTAAGCGCTCCATATTTCCGGGAGTTAAAAAGACTTGATTAAGCTCTTGAAAAAAGTGACCTAAGTCAGACTTAGAATGGACTTGTTTCAAGCCAACTGCTTTGCCGATTTCGTTCCATTTACGAATACCCGTATCATCTTGTGGAATGGTCCATTTGCTCAAGTTCTCGCGATTAAATATTTCCACATTGATGCGGCTTTTCCTCCCAAGAACTTCGGGGAAATCAAAAGTCTTTTTTGTTTCGGCAAATCCTTGTGCAGTATAATCCATCGTTTTTAGAAGAGATTGGAAATATTCAATCATCTTATTTCCATACGCTTCGTATTGTGGTCCAGCAAGTGGAGTCATGAGCTTGGAAACCTGTTGTTTTTCAGCGTTATATCTAGGAGCTCCAAAATCTTCGAAATGAGGTGTTTTCGAACTCTTAGCAAAAAAAGCTCTTTCTGAAGCGAGATGATCTAAAAGATGAAAAAAGCATTGACCATAGTCGCGAGCTCCATCTGCAGTTTTCTTGCATTCCTCGCAGTCATTTAGTAAATCGACTCCCCCTCTGACAGCCGTTTTAGTAAACTTTGGAAACTGTTCAGTGTTTCCATATAGCTCTGGTGTTAAAGATACAGACATAAAATGACCTCCTCAAACTTTTTTTATAACTCTACTGATCTAGATTCTTAGATTTATTCGCAGAGATTTTCCCTTTAGGGAGGAAATTCTATATGAAATTCAACTAAACTGACAGAGTTTTATAACGCCCTTAAAGCGTAAAGTGCAACAGATTCGGGAAAAATTAAAACAGACAGGAATCTAAGAAAAAATTCTTTGAATTTGGGATAGATCCTTCTCATTTACTCGGTTTTTGTGTACAATCCGGCAAAAAATACGAGTCGTGTCAATGAAACCTTTTGAAATTGAATCTGTCATCCAAGAAGCTCTCGAAGTCACACACGTCGAGGTGCGCAATCCTCAGCAAGATGGACTTCACTTTGAAGCGCTTGTCGTTTCACCTATCTTCGAAGGCAAGTCGCTCATCGAGCAGCATCAACTTGTGATGAATTCTCTCAAAAGCCACTTTGAATCGGCATTGCACGCTTTAAGTTTAAAAACCCTGACTCCACAAGAGTGGAATGAGAAAAAGCATGGATAGCACTTTAGAAAAAATCAAAAAAGATATCGAGTCTCACCGCGTGATTCTCTTTATGAAGGGGACAAAAATGATGCCTGTCTGCGGATTTTCTGCACGAGTTGTTGGTATCTTAAACGAACTTGAAATTCCTTACGAAACGCGCAACGTCTTAGATGACGACAGTATGCGGCAAGGAATCAAAGACTTTTCCAACTGGCCTACCATCCCTCAACTTTATATTGATGGAAAGTTCATTGGTGGCTGTGATATTGTGACAGAAATGCACACAAAAGGAGATTTGCAGAAACTCGTATCATGACAATTGACGAACCTGGACACGAAATCTCAAACCTACTTTTTCATCGAGGATGGATCACACCTGTTTCGCTCATTATCATTCTCGCTCTCGTCTTACACTTTTCGATTAGCCGTCTTTACAAAAGGCTGATGCCAAAGCTGGAGAAGACCCATTTAGCCTGGGATGCGTCTCTTCTCAAAGCAGTCGCTCTTCCCTTTAAATTTCTGATCTGGACTCTGGCAATTACCTTTGGGGCTGAAATCCTCGGCTACCATTTTGAAAATGATACGTTTGTTCCTTTCTTTCGTGGAGTTCGATCTTTTGCCGTCATTTTCCTCTTCTTATGGATGACCCTCAGATTCATCAAGAACATGGAAATCCACTATGTCCGTGGGCACCGCGAGCAAAAAAAGCAATACGACAAAACAACTGTTCGAGCCGTTTGCCAAATTTCCCGCATTGGTGTGATACTCATTGCCCTGCTCGTCTACTTGCAAACCCGTAATATTAATATTTCTGCCGTCCTTGCCTTTGGTGGTGCCGGAGGTATCGTGGTCGGTTTAGCAGCAAAAGACTTGCTCGCCAACTTTTTTGGTGGCCTGATGATTTACCTCGATCGACCTTTTAATGTCGGAGATTGGGTACGCTCACCAGATCGGGAGATTGAAGGCTATGTTGAAACGATTGGATGGCGCTTGACCCGTATTCGCACGTTTAGTAAGCGCCCGCTTTATGTTCCAAACGGGATTTTTTCAAACATCTCTGTCGAAAACCCCTCGCGTATGTCTAACAGACAAATTAAAACGAGGATTGGCGTCCGCTATGATGATGCCTCTAAAGTTGGGGATATCGTGGCTGAAGTTGAGGAGATGCTGAGAAATAATCCTGAAATCGATACGAGCATGTATCTGATGGTCCGTTTTGATGAGTTTGGTCCCTCATCTCTCAACTTCCTCGTTTATTGCTTCACCAAGACAGTCAAGTGGGCTGAATACTTACTTGTCCAACAAAAGGTCTATATCAAGATCATAGAAATCATCGAAAAGCACGGAGCTGAGTGCGCATTCCCTACTACCACCTTGCATATCCCTGAAGGCGTTCATATCCACCCACAAGAACCGTCTAAGCCGTGAACGAACTGCTCTTTTTTTCTCACATCCTCGTGCTGATAACCGCTGTTTTAGTCGCCCTCCGTTTGGGGAAGTCGGCGCTCATTGCCTTGCTTGGATTGCAAGTTGTGATCGGTAACCTCTTTGTCACCAAGCAGATGGTTTGTTTTGGATTTCACATCACTTGCACCGATGTCTTCACAATTGGCGCTTTATTTACCCTTAACCTCCTTCAGGAATACTACGGAAAACACGTTGCCAAAAAGGCCATTTGGATCGCTTTTTTTCTCCTCTTTTCTTTCATTGTCTTATCTCAATTGCATTTGCTCTACGCCCCTAGCCCCTATGACACCATGCAAGATGTGTTTCAACAGCTTCTCGCCTCAACCCCGCGCATCATGATCGCTTCATTTGCCGTTGGCCTATTTTGCCAACGACTTGACGTCTGGATTTATGGGCTGTTGAAAAATAAGTTTCCAAGTCAAAAGCTCTTCCTCCGCTTCGGCGGTGCATCGCTCGTGTCTCAATTGATCGACACAGTGTTATTTAGCTTTCTCGCCTTATATGGGCTCGTTCATTCGATGACTCACATCATACTTGTGAGCTATCTCGTCAAAGTCTCACTCATCTTTTGTATGGCTCCATTCACCACATTTTCCAAGAGGTTTGTTCGTGATCCCGTTCACATTTGAAGTCCTACATCAGTCGACAAAATCCCGCGCTAGGGTGGGACGCATCCACACTCCTCATGGAATCATCGATACTCCGAACTTTGTGGCAGTTGGCACCAACGGAACGTTAAAAGCTCTCGACAATGAGATGGTCAAAACAATTGGCCTCCAACTCATGTTTTGCAACACATACCATTTGCTTCTTCAACCTGGAACATCTGTCATTCGCGAAGCTGGAGGGATTCATAAGTTCATCAATCGCAATCTCCCGATCATTACCGATTCAGGAGGATTTCAGGTGTTTAGCTTGGCCTATGGTGGCGTCGCTGACGAACTCAAAAGTAAAGGCACTAAAAAGACTGAAGGCTCTGTCCTAAAAATCACAGGTGATGGCGTTCTCTTTCGGTCCTATCGAGATGGGCAAAAAGTTTTGCTCACTCCTGAAACGTCGGTTCAAGCGCAAAAAGCCTTAGGAGCAGACATCATCATCCCTTTTGATGAGCTTCCCCCTTATCACATTTGCCCAAAAGCCCTACACCGCTCACTTGATCGCACACATGAGTGGGAGAAAAGGTCTTTAGAAGAACATCTAAAAAACCCCCAAGGACAAGCAATGTATGCTGTAGTCCACGGTGGAGTCGACCATAACTTGCGTGAAAAAAGCTGCAACTTCCTTGCAAAACTCCCTTTTGATGGCTTTGCGATTGGAGGAAGCATGGGGAAAACTAAAGATGAAATGGTCAACATGCTCAGTTCAACATTGCCCAAATTACCTGAAACTGCGCCAAACCATCTGCTCGGAATTGCCGACCTCGAATCACTTGAAGCCTGCGTTCCGCTTGGAATCGATACATTTGATAGCTCTTACCCAACCAAGGCTGCAAGGCATGGAACCCTTCTCACTCACGAAGGTCCCCTCAAAATCACCCGCGGCGCTTTCAAAAATAAATTTACACCTCCTGTCAAAGGGTGTAGCTGTTACACATGTGAGCACTACACCTTGGCCTATTTGCACCACCTTTTCAAAGCCAAAGAAATTTCGGGTCTCACGCTTGCTTCTGTCCATAACCTCCATTTTATGGTAGAACTCATGTCTCAATATAAAAATAAAATTTTAAATAACTTAATTTAGTTAATTAAAATATTCTATAGTAAGAATTTAATTATTAACTGTGTTATAATCTCTTTTAATAATGTATTAATTGGGATTGTTTATAATGAGCACGGTTGGGGAAAGCACACCTCTCATTCATAGAGAGTACGTGACTGATAAACTCTATCAGGAAGATCCCTCCAATGCGGATCAAGGACGGGCGATCTATCACGACCACATTGGGAAAGACCATCGTGGAGAGGACACCCCTGGCCTGATTGTCAAGGTGGACTACGACACCCATGTCCTACAGCCCTATAAACGTAAACCCAATTTTCAAGGAAAAAAAGTCACTTTTGAAAACCGTGATGCCCTTCTTGACCATGAAGTCGCAAGACGGATGAGCGAAGTAAAAGACTTACCCGATAGCGAGCGATATGTAGGATACAAGCTCACGCTTTTTCAAAAAATCAAGCGTCTATTTGGCGTCAATATCGACGGCGAACTTCAAGATGATTGGAAGAACGCTCTCAAACCAAATTACAGTGCTAAGAACGTCTACAACTCGAAAGTTACCATTGCACCTTCTGAAGAAGTTCGCAAAGAACTTGGCCTTGAAAGCCATGAAGTCCATAAACTAGGATCAGAGATGATTTGGGCTTTTAACAGCTCTCTCAATGGCTATGAATTCATCGATGAGGATGGACAAAAAGTTGAAATTCGAAACGGGATTACATCGAGTAATGATCGCACAACTCGTAATATATGCATGATGCGCCTACATCGCGATAGCGAAACTCAGCAAAGCATCGCTTATACAGGACGCCCTGATACAAAAGAAAAAGCCATCGAACAAATTGAATTTATTGTCCGCAATGAACTGAAACGGTCTCATCCAAAAGGACTCGTTAAGGATGGTGATGGGTACACTCTGACGTATGCTGTCAATAATCTCATGACCCCAATGACAGGGATTGGTCTTGTTTCATTCGATGAAAAAGAAGCAACTCTTCAAGAACAAGAAGTTTTAAGCTCTTTAGCAGGAGTTGAGCATGATGCATTCGATGAAAAAGAAGCGACTCTTCGAGAACAAGAAATTTTACGTTCATTAGAAGACAAAACGATCGTGGTTGATGGGCATAAAATTCGCGTTAAACCTCTTTATTTTTCTCAGCCCTTTAACCAAACGAATAGCTTGGCTGCGATTGTGACTGACAGTCATAATGGAAAGGGGCTCGCCCGCTCAATCAATGAGACAGGTTATGAAACCTTAGTTCCGATGGCTCAAAAACATCTAACAGGGATGGAAAAAGGTCGCCAAAAGGATCTTTTAGAAGGCGCCATTAAGGCTTTAAAAGGTGACTTTGGAGAGCTGCGCCCTCAAGAAGAGCTTTTTAATCGTGCTCTTCTCTGTCACGCACTGAATCTTCCTCTTGTCATACACTGCAAAAGCAGCACTGACCGAACAACTCCTGCAATAGCAATTGCAGATTGGGCTCATCGCTGTTTAAAGTTGGATAAGATAAACTTCGAGATGTTCAAAAACCCTAAAGGCGAGGTCGTGCCTCACCTTAGCTTAAAGCATGAAGCCCCTCAAAACTCAGTGATTCTTGGAAACTGCTTATCAGGCCATCAAAACACACGCAATGCAAGAACATGTGAGGGATTGGTCAAGGGGCATGAAATTGGTACCAAAATTCTCGGTTTCGAATGGAGTTCAAATCCCATTGTAGGTGAAATCCTACCTAAGCGTTATACAAAAGTGAACGACGTTTCTCCTCTAGCAAAATTGGGCGTCGGGTTCCTTTCGACGTTAGGGTTCCTTGTCAATTTAGCTCTTGCAATCCCCATTTGGCTTGTTGGAACTGTCGTTCATCGAGATCCTTTCTTTAATCCGATTTACATTAAGCCAGGTATCTCACCTTTTGCGGATAGATTGATCGATAAAAAATCTCCTTACGTCCGCAAAGGAGAAGGCCGCAGCCTTCTCAAGCCTAAAGACATGATTGCCTTATAAGATTTGACTCAAACCGGATTCCAGGTTAAACTTCCATTAACCGAGGTAAATTCAAAAAAATTCTATGTTTGTAGCGCTGGCGATTTTCATGTACGCGGCCTGGTCGAGCATTTTTTCCCTAGGAAAACTTGCTTTAGAAAACAGTCCGCCCATCTTCCTTACGGGTTTTCGTATGTTCTTTGCAGGCTTGATCCTTATTGGATGGCTAACTCTCAAAGACCGCAAGTCGCTTAAAATCGGAAAAAAACAAATTCTCCCCCTTCTTGCCCTCGCTGTATTCAGTATTTATTTGACAAACATCTTGGAATTTTGGGGACTCCAACACCTCACTGCAGCTAAAACGTGTTTCATCTATTCTCTTTCTCCCTTCTTTGCCGCCATATTCTCTTACATTCACTTCAAAGAGAAAGTGAACACTAAAAAAATTATTGGCATGCTCATCGGCTTTCTCGGGTTTATCCCCGTTCTGATGCTGCAAACGGGCTCTGAAAACCTGCTTAGCGCCTTCAGCTTTTTCTCCTGGCCTGAGCTGGCTATCATGGGAGCCGCCCTCTTCTCAGTTTACGGATGGGTCCTCCTGCGCATCATCGTGAAAAACCACACCCTATCTCCTCTGTATGCCAATGGATACAGCATGTTGCTTGGCGGAACGATGGCTTTTGTCCACTCCTTCTTCGTCGACTCATGGAATCCCCTTCCCATTGCGGAAGGACAACTCACCCCCTTCTTGCAGGGGATCGTGCTCATGATTTTGATCTCAAACATCCTTTGCTACAACCTCTACGGCTTTTTGCTCAAACGGTTCACAGCGACGTTTCTCTCATTTTTGGGTCTTCTCAGCCCCATCTTTGCATCGCTGAATAGTTGGATCCTTTTAGGAGAAGCTCCATCCTGGGTGATCCTCGCCTCAACAGGGGTTGTCTCTCTAGGCCTCTTCCTTGTTTACCAAGCTGAGCTCAAACAAGGCTACATTGTCAAAGCAAAAGATGCCCTCGCCAAAACTGAAGCTTAATCTTTACCAAGAACTCCTTGGGCTCGAAGATGCCCTGTTTTCGCTGATCGAACATGAAGATGCAATTGTTGCCATCGTTTATGAAGTGACAATGCCAAACGGTAAAAAATTCATCTTAAAAATCTGCGAGCAAAATCGACATTTCTTAAGAGAAGTCTACTTTTTAAACGCCTTAAAAGATCAAATCCCGGTTCCAAAAATCATTCAAACAATCGAGCCAAACGCTGAGAGATATGGAGCGATTTTAATGGAATATCTCCCAGGACAGGTCCTCAGCGAAGAAACTCTCACTTGTGAATTAGCAGAGGAAGCTGGTTATGAATTGGCAAGACTCCACCTCAACTCAGCACAAGGATACGGAGACCTCATCATAAAAGAGAGCTTATCACGTGATCCAAAAGCTGACCTCCTCCAAAGGTTTGATGAGGGAATACAAGAATGTGAACCTCATCTGCCCAGCTCCTTACTGAATCACTGCCGCCATTTTTTTCACACTCATCTCCACCTGTTTGAACTCGTCGATGGTCCTTGTCTCATCCATCGGGATTTTCGACCAGGCAACTTACTTGCAGATAAAAATAAACTGCTAGGCATTATTGATTGGGCCTCTGCCAGAGCAGGTTTTGCACAAGAAGACTTCTGCTCTTTAGAAATGGGAGAATGGTCGACTCAAACAACAATCCAAGCCGCGTTTTTATCCGGCTATGAAACCATTCGTCCCATTCCAAATTTTCAAGAAATGATGCCTTTGCTCAAACTCAGTCGCAGTGCTGCCATTTTAGGCTATCTTTACAAAACAGGAATCTATAACACGAGTTGCGCAAAGCTCCACCAGTCCCATCTGCATTTTCTGGAAACCTTCATAGAAGTTTAATACCAAAGGAAAATTCAAGCAGCTTAGAATGGGTCACACTCCTGGGTGATACGTGCAAAGACCATTTCTTTTGCTAAGATTCTTCCGGTATAGGTCCACTGCAGTCCATAATTTTCTTCTCGTTTCGAAAGATAGACTGAGGACTTCCCAATCCCCCCTTTCTTGGGATAACGGGTATCATCTTTCCGATTGTGTGGAATACGCGTACAGTCAATCACTCGAAAGTGGTGCTTAGCTTTCACTTTTCCAAGCACTGCTTCAACAACCATCATGTGAATCGCCGGAACAGGCTGCCCGACATCAAAATCATCTTGCGGTTCAAAACCGACGGGAAGATAAATCAAAATATCCCCTGGCTGAATGTCTTCAAGAGTGTCAATGACTTCCCAATGTCTTAGTTGCTTGTTTTTCAAAGCTGCAGCATAGTTGTACGGACATGGCATCCCATCAAAAGAAGGCGGAACAACTTCTTTGAGCTTCTCCATCGCTTCAACCATTTCTTGAAAGGCTTTTGGCGCTGTTTGTTGAACTAAATGGTTCAAAAAACCATAGCAATTCATATGATAGAGCACTTTATTTTCATGGGAATATGTTGAAACAGCCTCTCCTTGATGAACAGCGTTAAAGATCTCCTGCGCTTTAAGAAGCAGTGGCGGAGAAGTTTCACTGCAATAGGCAATGGAAAAAGAAACCATGGCAGACACAAATAAATTGGTTTTTGAAAAAATGGTATAAGTGAGACGCAGAACGCGTCTTAGCAAAGAGCAAGAACTTTCGTAGAGAAAGTCACCCGCATGATAAATCGGGGTTTGAATTGATTGAATAGTGAATAGGCACCTCCTGTGAGTTTAAATGACTTCTTGTTGTTTGCGTGCAAGTTGCACCATTTCTTTATAGCCTGTCGCTCCAGCACGCAAGCTAAAAGACTTTGTGACTTTATTGTAATCATAAAGACCAAAATTCTGCGGATTCCAACCTTCTGCCCACTCGGCATTTTTAGAAAGCGACCAAGCATAATAGCCACGTACATCGGCACCATCTTTCATCGCTTCACTCAACGCATAAAGGGCGCGGTCATAGTAACGGTCCATTTGCTTATCACTTTGTGCTGATATTCCGTTTTCGGTCACATAAATGGGGCCTGGCATCTCCATAGTCGCTTCGTAAAGACCTTCAGGATCTTCGCGGAATGGCATCTTTGTCATGTGTCCACCTTCAGGATGGGTAGAAATCATAAACTCTTTTGTCGCGACTTGTTTCAAAAGTGGTCGGACGTAATAGTTCACGCCGTTAAAATCGTTAGGCACTTCATCAACCGAGAATTTTTCATGCGCCAAAAATGGCACCTTAAAGTCAAAGACGCCGGTCTTGATAAAGTCGCGTACGACGTCATGGGTCATTTTTGTCAGGTAATGGCATGTGAGGCGCTCAATCGGATGCCACCAGCGTGAAGCTTGATACCGAAGCACATTGTGCACCAGTCCAATCTGTGCATCAGGTCGGTAATTTTTCAAAACATGGTAGACCTTGCAATGGGCCTGAAGGAGATGTTTGAGTCCTTTACCCATCTCTGCTACGGAATGATGCTGCGGAGGAAAGTCTCCAAGCAAATAACCCATGAACGCTTGGATTTCAGGTTCGTTGACCGTATTCCAAAGGTCGACTTCTTCAGAAAGATGTGGAAAAACTTTCTCTGCAAAGTGCGCCATGAGTCCAGGGAATTTTGGATTTAAAATGCCTCCTTCATCTTCGACCCACTGTGGCAGAGAAAAATGGAGTAGGCATGCCATGGGTTCAATGCCTGCAGCTTTGAGTTTTCTCACAAACTCGACATAGTGTTGAATGGCAACTTCATTAAATTTTCCTTTCTCAGGCTCAATTTTGCTCCATTCAATCGAGAAGCGAAACGAGTTCACTCCAAGCTCTTGGAGTTTCTCAATGTGTACATCCATCCGATTCCAAAGATCTGTGGCCCACCCTGATTGGTTTCCTGCAGGTAAATCCTCTTTTTCAAACTTGGCCCATTGAGAATTAGGACAATTATTCATTCCCGAATACTGGTACTCGCTGATGGCCACACCCATTAATTTTGGAAAGGTCTTTTTGCCCGTATCAATTGATGTCCAATGATTAGGATCTTTTAAAACTGCTTGAAACCCGGCTGGGGCTTCATCTGTCGCAGTCGAAATCACTGCGCCCACTAATCCCATTGCCCCAAAGAGAGGTTCTAGAACAGTTAAAAATACTGCTTGAAAAACTTTTCGTGCGAGCATTGCAACAGCGAGAGAACTGTTTTGCCACTCTTCGTGTGTTAAAGGAGTTAAAGCGTCTTCAATCGCATGTAGATGTTGGAAATGAGATTGGGTGCACCAATCCCCAAAGTTCTTGATTGTTTCTAGCATTCTCTAACCTTATACTTGGGGGAATGTGCGGTTACCAAGACTTGAACTTGGGACCTCGACATTATCAGTGTCGCGCTCTAACCAGCTGAGCTATAACCGCGCCAATAAATGGGTGATAATGGTGGAGGCTAGGAGAGTCGAACTCCTGACCTTCTGAATGCAAATCAGACGCTCTACCAACTGAGCTAAGCCCCCATTGCGATAAGGAGAGAACATACTAAAAAAACTGGTTTTACCGCAAGTATGTTTTATACACCAGCATTAATCTTTTTGGGCGACCAAGACAAAATGTCTTTTAGCGCAAAGTGTCGCTCTGCATTTTTTTCCAGGTCGTCCGCAATTAAAAGCCACTGTTGCTTTGGATGCCACTGGCTCGAGCCATAATAAACACTTTTTGGAAGGATCCTACGATTGGCGATTTCTCCTTGCCAGTTTCGATACAAAATCACGACTTCTTGATCGTTCATAAAAATGTCCTCCATATAAAACTTCTAAGATGACAAATATTCGAGTTATTAGCCATAATTTAGTTAGATTAGGTTGGAGGCAACTCAATAACTGAAAGACTCATTTTCTAGAGCATTTACTATAAATTTTTTTTGAGCATACACAGGAGAATTAGAAAATTTGCGTTTTATCAAGGAAGGCCTATCCTTTTTGCTTCTGAGCTGAGTTGCCGTGTTCATGTGACACGGAACGAAAAGACGAAGGAAAAAGGTAGGGGAAACTGAAGCTGTTAAAAGTCAAATTTTTGAATTTTCTTGAGTATTAATAATATGCAAACGAATGAGATTCGTGAAGGATCCCTTAGGCAACTGTGGAAAGTTTCTTGCTCCCTAATGGTCTCCTTTTTTTCGATGGTTGCCATGATCTTTTGCGATCGGCTGTATTTGGCAAACTACTCAGCCAGCTCCCTCAGCGCCGCAGTCAGTGCTGGAACCTTTTGGTGGGCAACCACCTTTGCCGTGGTCACTCTTTGCTCCATGGCTGAGGTCTTTGTCGCCCAATATAACGGGGCCAAAAAGCACCAAAAGCTCGGTGAGCCTGTTTGGCAAATGATCTGGCTCGCCCTCATTTCCATCATTTTCTTTTTCTTATTGGGAACCGTCGTGAATGACTCCCTTTACCGCATCGGTTTTTTTAATGCCGATGAATTAGCCTATTTCAAATGGAATAATTACTTTGCACCCAGCTTTGCCTTCCTTGCTGCCATTTCAGCCTTTTTTATCGGCCAAGGCAAAACCCGTATCATCCAGTGAATGGCTCTTCTAGGGAATGCCATCAATATCGTGCTCGACCCTTTATTCATCTTTGGGGTCAAGGGATGGATCCCAGAGATGGGGCTCAAAGGAGCTGCCATTGCCACAGGAATCGGGATCGGCATTCAGGTGATCATTTTAGGAGCCCTCTTTCTCCGCTCTGATAACCGGAGCCACTTTGGGACAGGAAACTGGAAGTTCCAACCGTCAGCGTTTTGGAGGTGCTTAAAAGTCGGGCTGCCGCCAGGGGTCTTCTTTCTCTTCGAGCTCATTGCTTGGGCCATTTTTTATAAAATGATGGAGAAAATCAGCCCTAAGCACATCATTGTCTCGAGTGTGACTCAAAGCATTCTGATCCTCCTTCTCTTTTTCGCAATGGCCATCGAAAAAGGGGCAGCTGCCGTCACTGGGAACCTCATCGGATCCAAGCAGCTCCATGAAGTGAAAAGGGTGTTCAAGTCAGGCACCATCCTCACTCTCTTTTTTGCCGTTGTCCTTGTCGCTGTCCTCATCGGATGTGCCGATTTATTGATCGAGTGGTTCTTCAGAAATCCTGCAGCATTAGAGGGAAACTTTTTTCTCACAGATGAGCTGATGATCAGCACCAAATCGGCCATCAAGTTTGCCTTGGCCACCCTAGTTTTCTACCTCACTTTTGAAAATATTCGTTACATGCTAAGTGGCATGCTGACCGCCACTGGAGACACCATCTTTTTAATGATCGCTGGCATCGCCTCTATTTGGGTTTGTCTGCTCGTTCCAACATATATCTTTATGGTCATTCCCAAGGCTCCCATTGAAACCGCCTTTTACATTTGGATTTTTTACAGCGCTACGGCTATGGCCATCCTCTACTGGCGTTTTAAGAAAAATAAATGGCGCAAAAAACATCTTATTGAAACTTGTGAGAAAAGAGAGTATTTGACATAATAGGACCCAATTTAAAAGGAGCTTTAGTCCGATCCATGGCAAAATTCACGGCTTGACCAAGTTTCTTCGTTTATGTCCCCCAACATCCTGCGATTGGGAGGACCACTACGTTCAAGGTTCTTGAACGACTGTTTATTCAAAATACTTTTATATATAACACTTGAATCGATGAGTGTAATCCGATGAAAACGAATGAAATTCGTGAAGGATCCCTGAGTCAATTGTGGAAAATCTCCTCTTCACTCATGGTCTCCTTCTTTTCAATGGTTGCAATGATGTTTTGCGACCGCCTCTTTCTTGCAAACTATTCAGCAAGCGCCTTGAGTGCTGCTGCTAGCGCAGGAACCCTGTTCTGGGCAGGAAACTTTATGGTTGTCACTTTGTGCGCTATGTCAGAAGTTTTTGTTGCCCAATATAATGGTGCGAAAAGATACAACAAACTCGGAGAGCCGGTTTGGCAAATGATTTGGCTGGCGATTTTTTCATGTATCTTTTTCTTTTGCTTAGGAACATTTGGAAGCAACCAACTCTACAGTTTTGGTTTTTTCAATAGTGATGAAGTGCTCTATTTTAAATGGAACAACTTCTTTGCCCCAGCTTTTTCACTGCTTGCAGCCATTTCTGCCTTCTTTATTGGGCAGGGAAAAACCCAAATCATTAAATGGATGGCAATTCTTGGAAATGTCGTAAACATCATCCTCGACCCCCTCTTCATTTTTGGTGTCAAAGGATGGATTCCCGAAATGGGAATCAAAGGAGCTGCCATCGCGACAGGACTTGGCGTGATTCTTCAAATTGTGGTACTAGGCGCCATTTTTCTACGACAAAACAACCGCGAGTTTTTTGGAACAAACGATTGGAAGTTCAAAAAAGGCCAATGTTGGAATGTTTTAAAAATCGCAATGCCACCAGCCTTCTTTGTCATGTTTGAGCTGATAGGATGGGCTCTTTTCTACAAGATGATGGAAAAGCTCAGCCCAACGCACATCCTCGTCACAAGCGTCACGCAAAGTGTGCTGCTGCTTCTTATTTTCTTTGGCTTAGCCATTGAAAAAGGAGCTGCTGCAGTGGCCGGAAACTTGATTGGTGCAAAACTATTTCACGAAGTCAAGCGAGTGTTTAAATCCGGTGTGATTTTAGGGCTTTGTTTTTCCGGAGTCTTGGCAGTCGTGCTGATTGGATTTCCAAACTACCTGATCGAATGGTTCTTTCATAATCCAGCAGCCTTAGAAGGTGACTTTGTCTTTTCGCCAGAGCTTCTTCTAAGTGCCAAGTCAGCTATAAAGTTTGCCCTAGCCGTGATGGTTGTGTACCTCACATTTGAAAACATTCGGTTCTTGCTTGGCGGAATGCTAACTGCTGCAGGAGACACGATGTTCTTGATGATTGCAGGAGCAGGATCCATTTGGCTTTTCATGTTGGCACCTACCTATTTTTTCATGGTCAAGCCACAGGCAAATGTTGAAGTCGCCTTTTACATCTGGATGTTTTACAGCGCTGTGACAGCATTGATTCTTTACATCCGATTTGCCATGGGCAAATGGCGTGAAAAACACCTGATTGATGAAAACTCAACTGGTGATGGTGCTGAGGCCAGCACCGTGCCAAGCGTGCATCCCTCCGGGGAGGTGACCGACTAAGGCATGCCCTGCTCGTTTTGCCAAGCTGGCTGCCCATGTTGAGCGGTAGCCACCTGCGCATACAAAAACGAGTTTTTTAGGAGGCATCTCTTCCATTTTTTCAGGTAGCTCAAAGCATGAAATGTGGCGAGCACCTGAAATGTGGCCCATGTTCCACTCAGGATCGGTCCGGACGTCGATGATTGCGATTTCAGGATCTACTTGCAAGGCGCTCATAATTTCTTCTGGAGGGATTTGACTTACGTAACTAATGGAAAGTCCGGCTGCTTTCCACGTAGCAACCCCCCCCTTTAAGTACCCTTGAACACGATCAAGACCGACTCTTGCTAGTGAATGCAATGTCTCTTGCAAATGCGTGGGGTCATCTGTCACAAGGACGAGAGGATGATTATAGGGAACACACCAAGAAGCCCAAAAGCCGACTTTCACTCCTGCACCAATACAAATGGAATGGGGAATATGCCCTTGACCAAAAGCCGCTTGACTTCGCAAATCAATGACAATTGCCCCCGTATCGACTTGCTTTTTGAATGCGGTCAAATTCAAGGCTGTTGGCACGGGGACTTCTAACCGATCACTACATGAGTTATAAGCTTTCATTCACGTGTAATAAGGAGGTATCGGCAATTCGCGCTGCAAGAGTTGAGAAACAAAATCTTTCTCTGATAGGCCAGGATTTAGAAAAGGGTTCGAGAGCTTTTCAAAACCCAGCTTGGAAAAAGGACGATCATTGATTCCGGAGCCACAAAAAGAACCCGAACCATGTGCGGGAAAAATGTCTAGCTCATCTGGCAGCCCCTTCAGTTTTTCCTGAATTGAATGGTAAAGCTTTTTCGCAAGATCAGCGGCTGCTTCTTTTCCAAGTAAGTCGGGACGCCCTACAGTTCCAAGCAGTAAGAAATCTCCAGAGAAAATCGCTGTTGGGACTGTTGAAGATTTTTGTAAGTCATACAAAAGAAAAGAGAGATGTTCAGGCGTATGCCCTGGAGTATGCAAAACTTTGAGTTCAATCGAACCAAGACGAAAAAGGTCTCCTTCAAAGCAATCGCGATGGGCAAAAGAGACTTCATATGCTTCCCCTTTATCATAACCAGAAAGGCAGAGTGTCGCACGCGCACGCTTTGCTAATTCTCGTGCACCCGACGCATAATCCGCGTGAATATGTGTTTCAAAAACATGTGAAATCACCAAACGATTCTTTTCTGCGTATTCCAAATAAATTTCGACATCGCGACGGGGATCGATGACAGCAACTTGTCCTTTTTCTTCACACCCAACAAGATAGGAGTAATGAGCCAGGCCCTTTTCTTCAAAACGTTGAAAAAGCATTTCTTGCCTCGATTTAATTAAGCTGTTCCGAATCTACGCCTTTACCGATTTTATGAAAACCCTATTGACTATCACTAAAAAAATCATTAATACGGAAGTCTTCTTAGGAACGAGTTTAAATGTCTTTATTTGATCAGAAAATTCACTGGAAATCGATTTGGAGTCAAACCGGGCTTTTGCTCCACGTTCCAGCTGCCATGGCTGCAATTTCTCTGATCATTTGTGTCATCTATCAAGAGTGGTTTGCCCTCATTCCCCTCATTTCTGTTGCTGTTTTTGGCTTTGGAGTGGGGCAACTCTTTTACCGCCTTTTTCTAAAAGAAGAAAACAAAGCTCACCTTTGGGATGCCATGATCATCGCAGCAAATGGTTGGCTCATGTGCTCCATCCTAGCAGCTATCCCCTTCTTTTGGATTGCGACAGAGCGACTTCAAGCAGGGGTGATTTCAGAGAATCTCTTGGTCTTTGCTAACCCGATCAACGCACTTTTTGAAGCGTTTTCAGGCTATACGAGCACAGGGCTCACCATGTTACAAAAGACTGGAACCTTCCCCAAAATCCTCTACTGGTGGCGCTCATTTTTAGAGTGGACTGGAGGCTTAGGCCTTGTTGTTTTCATTCTTTCTCTCACTCACCTCAACAAAATGGGATTTCAACTCTACTACGCCGAAGCACGCACGGATCAGATGTCCAGTAACATCACCCAAACAGCCCACTGGATGTGGGGCATTTATGTTTTTTACACCTGTATCGCGATGTTTCTATTTTGGCTTTTTGGGATGACCCCGTGGGAAGCCATCAATCACGCTTTCACTGTTCTTTCTACCGGAGGATTTACCCTTGGGCCAGAAAGCTTTGCAAACTTTTCTCCTCTCATCCAAGCAACAGCGATTCTCATGATGATTCTCGCTTCGATGAGCTTCGTCGTTCACTTCAGGATCATCCGAGATAAAAATTGGAAAATACTCTTCAAGAGTCAGCAGACGCGCCTCCTGATCTTTTTCGCTCTAGGAGGATGGCTCATTGTTGCTGGCCTCAACTATTGGAATGAAACGAAAATTCAATGGATGTGCTCTTTTTTTGAATGGGCTTCTGCCTTGACAACATGCGGATTCTCTTCAACAAATCTCAGCACATTTAGCCCAATGACAAGACTGTTTTTAATCATGGGCATGTTTGTGGGAGGAGCAGCAGGCTCCACATGTGGAGGAATTAAGCTCCGCCGCTTGATTTACCTCCTTGATGGAGTACTGCTCCGTCTCAAAACAATCACTCAAAAAAAAGAAAAACAAATTACTGGTCATTACCGACCGACGAAAAACCCTCTGCATACCGAGCCTCCAGGTGTAGATCTGCCAAAAAAAGAGCAAAGTGAAAGACTTTACACAGCAGGAGTCCTGTTCTTTTTATGGACTTTTTCGCTTCTCATTGGATGGTTTTTGATCTTAAAGTGGACTCCCAATGGAAGTGCTTTAGATGCACTCTTTGAAGTGACAAGCGCCATGAGTAATGTGGGCCTCACAAGTGGACTCCTTACGCCAGATTTCTCTCCTGTTGGTAAATGCATTTTTATGCTGATGATGTGGATTGGAAGACTAGAAATTATTCCAGCAATTATATTACTTTTATCAGTACCGATGACTCTTAAACAGAAGGACTAATTGTGAACAGCCACCGCAGCTACGCCGTAATGATCATTCTATGCCTTTTTCTTGGAACTTTGGGAATTCACCGCATTTATGCAGGAAAAGTAGGCACCGCATTTTTGATGTTTATTACCGTCGGAGGCTTTTTGATTTGGTGGCTCATTGATCTCATCGTCGTTATCATTGGCGCATTCAAAGACAAAGAGGGCTATCCCATCCGTCCATGATTACCTTAAGAAATACAGCTCCTGATGGAGAAGAGCTCGAAGCCATTTACGCTCCTGAAAAGGGAATGAATCTCGTCAGTTATCGCAAGGGAAATATCCAAGTGATCGATCAGCAAACTGTCCCGCTTTTTGAAGAACGGTGCGCAGGTTTAGGTGCACTTATCGGCCCTCACTTTCACGAACAATCCCATCCTCCATCCGATTATGATCCCTCCCTTTTCCCTCACGTTGCAAAGATGAAAGCTCAAGGAAGAAAAGACCCCTTCTCCCATGGTATTGCCCGCTATGTCCCCTGGAAATACGTCAATAGTGACACCCAAATTCAAGCTGAACTGCGTGGCACCGACCTGATTCAAAACACTCCCCTCTCCGCGTTCGAAGGACAAGATTTTCATATGAAATACGAAGCACGCCTTCTTGCTGACGGCCTTTTTATTTCCGTTGGAATCACAAGTGAAAAACCCTCCCTCCTCGGACTTCACTACTACTACGCCTTTTCAGGAAAAGGAAGTGTCAGAGGAGAAGTGCATAATACCTACCGTGACCAAACAAATTGGAAATCCCTTCCTGCTGAGTGGACAGACACACGTCCTACTCACCTTAATTTCGCCCTTCCCCAAAAAGCGGATTTTGGATTTATCCCCAAATACAAAACCGAAACGGATCACGAGTACCATGTCCAGCTCAATACCGAAAATTACTCGCTCCACCTTGAGTTCAATACCAGTTCAAATGAGGAAGTTTCATTTCAAGTTTTCCATCCTGAAAACGCTTCCTATGTCTGTGTCGAACCTCTTTCAGCCCGCTTTCCTCCAGAGCCAAAGCTCATGCACAGCAAGCTGCAAACCAAACTGCAAATCTATCAACCTTTGCTTTGAGCCATCGATACATTCCTCCCATAATTCAAAGAAGAGCCTGCATCTCTAAAGGGTTCTCGGTCTGAGTAGCCCGCGTCACCAGAACTTGCAAAGACTTCGCTCCTAGCCCCAGGGCTTCTCGGAATCTCATTTGTAATCCACGCGTCACAGTCCATGGAGAGACTATCTCTAAAAACAATCCCAAATAATCGATGAGATACGGATTGCAATCATGAATATCGGGTTGAATTTTAAATGCATAAGCATCTCTTGTCTCTGTCTGAGTTATGATATGGTTAAAGAGATGCTGCAGCTTATGTAAAACAAAAGAGAGCTTTTGATCAGCTGTCAGTTCAGGAAAAGGTGTTCCAAGCGACCGGTTCATGTTCTTTCTAAGATAACGTTCTGGTCCATGCTCCAGAAGAGGAAATAAGTAGGAAGGAACTTCCTTAGAAATCTCAGTTGTTGCAGCCATGATTAATCCCTAAGTTTAAATTGTGCGCATAATTGTGCGCTTTTGTTTTTTTTTAAGCAAAACTCAAAAAAATTGATGACTCTCTTCAGGGAAAAATCTAGGGTTTGCTAATATTCTTTAATCCTTTATCAGGAAGATAGAGGTGAGTTTATGAAGAAAAGGATTGTGATTCTCGGGGGAGGATTTGGGGGAGCCTATACGGCAATGCACTTGCAAAAATTCCTTAATAAGCAGGATGATTTCGAGATCACGCTTGTGAACCGCGAAAACTATTTCGTTTTCCAACCCATGCTTGCTGAGGTGGTTGGAGGCTCACTAGGCTTACTCGACACAATCAACCCGCTCCGAAAACTACTCCCTAAAACGGCTCTTTATGTACGAGAGATCGAAGCCATTGATATCGAGGGAAAGAAGATCTTTCTAGCACCCAAGTTCACTCATAAATCTGTCGAACTCCCCTATGACCATCTCGTTCTAGCCCTTGGAAATGTAACGGACTTTAAAGGCATGTCAGGCTTGCACGAACATGCTCTTCCTTTTAAAAACTTAGCCGATGCCATCACCATCCGCAACCAAGTGATCGATGTGATTGAAGCAGCGTCTTCCGAAAAAGATCCTTATCTAAGGCGACAGCTGCTGACCTTTGTCGTGGGAGGAGGAGGCTTTTCTGGAACAGAAGTAGTTGCCGAAGTGAACGACTTTGTACGGAAAATGGCGAAACAATACAACAGTATCGATTCTAATGAAATCAAAGTCGTTCTTGCCCACAGTAAGGACCGTCTCATGGAAAGAGAGCTCAGTGCGTCTTTGGGAGAATATGCAGGAAAACTGCTTAAAAGACGGGGTGTTGACATTCGGTTCAATGTCCATCTCATTGCAGCCACACCTGAAGAAGCGGTTCTCGACAGCGGCGAGCGAATCGCTTCAAAAACAATTATCTCAACCGTCCCCTCTTCGCCTAACCCCTTGATTGAAGGACTGCCGCTTAAAACAGTGAAAGGCAAAATCATTGCAGACGCCACCATGCTTGCAGAAGGCCGGGATGATGTTTGGTCTCTTGGGGATTGTGCTGCCGTTCCCAATCTAGAAGCTGGCGGAATCTGCCCACCTACAGCGCAGTTTGCTATTCGACAAGCTAAAGTTCTCGCCCATAACATTGTTGCATCCATCCGCAACAAACAAAACAAAGAGTTCCGTTTCAAAGCTCTTGGAATGATGGGAGCTCTCGGACACCACTCAGCTGTTGCTGAGCTGTTTGGAAAATTCAAGTTTTCAGGCCTCATTGCTTGGTTTATGTGGCGCATGATCTATTGGGCGAAACTTCCAGGACTAGATCGGAAAATTAAAGTCGCCCTATCTTGGATTCTCGACACAATCGTGCCGATCGAAGCGGTGCAAATGAAAGCCGCTCCCTCTCAAGGGATGGCTCAGCTCCACTTTGAATCAGGTGAGATCATCTTCAACGAGGGAGATGTTGGAGACTATCTCTACATCATCGTTGATGGAGAAGTTGAAGTGTTCAATACCATCGAGGGAAAAGAAAATCTCATAGGAAAACTGGGTAAAGGGGAATATTTCGGTGAAATGGCCCTTTTAAACCAACGCTCCCGTTTAGCAACCGTGCGTTGCTTGACTTCTGTGGATGTTTTAGCTCTTAGAAAAAGCGACTTTGGTATTTTGATTTCAAATTTTGCTGAACTCAGGCAAAATTTTGAGCAGACGGATAAAGAACGTCGTCAACATATCCAATAAGGTGAAAAGTACATGGAAATTTGGTTAGATGGTGTCGATCCCGACCTGACAAAATGGGGCAGTAAACTTGGAGTCCTCCACGGAGTGACCACAAATCCTTCAATTATTACTGACTCTGGAAAGAGCTTAGAAGAAGCCTTAAGCCTCATTTTAAAAAGTCATCATGGGCCAACTGCAGTGCAAGTGGTCTCTACAAAAGCTGAAGATATTGTAGAGCAAGCAGAAACACTGCGTGACCATTCTGAAAGAATCATCGTGAAAATTCCCGTGTCGCAGCAAGGGCTTAAGGCGATGCATTCTCTTTCACATCTGCAACTTCCAATCATGGCAACAGGCATTCTAACTCCTTTTCAACTCCTTCTGGCTTGCCATGCTGGAGCGACATTTCTTGCTCCCTACTATTCCCATATCGAAAAAACAGGTGCTTCTTCTGAAAAGACAATTGATAACATGCTCCACATCATCGAAACCTACGGATTTGAAGCAGAATTGATTGCCGTGTCATTTTCATCACTTGAGCAGGTCATGAAATGCTTAGAACTTGGGGCACATGCCGTCTCATTAAAACCCGCTTTGTTTAACGAGCTGATTGGGGATCACCCCCTAACATCTTCTTACGTGGAAAAGTTTACCAAAGCGGTTAAAGAAGGTCCTCCTTCTAGACTGATTTCACTATGAGAAAAGATAGCACCCCTCATGCCGTAGCTTACTCTCTTTCTGCTGCATTTTGCTATGCACTTCTCGCATACTTGATCAAGATGACAGAGCAGTACTTGCCTAACCCAATGATCATTTTCTTTCGGCAAGCCATTAGCTTTCTTATCGTGATGCCGCTTATCCCGGCAAAGGTGGGGTCGTACAAAAAACTCAAAACTAACTGCTTTCATTTACACCTCTTGCGCGCCTTTGCGAGCTTGGCTGCCATGTTTTGCCTCTATTTCTCCTTACGCTACCTTCCTCTTGTTGATGCTGTCCTACTCACCTACACCCGCCCCCTTTTCATACCGATTGTCGTCTTCCTTTGGTTTCGCAAGAAGTGGACAAAGAGTACGTGGTGGGGACTGATTACAGGTTTTCTGGGGGTTCTCATCATCTTACGCCCCGACGAAAAAATCTTTGACGTTGCATCCCTTGTCGGCCTTGCAGCAGGGATGTTTGGCAGTATTGCTTTTACAACAATCCGCCGCCTCACAAAAACTGAACCCTCTGAGCGGATCCTCTTTTACTACTTAGCTCTATCCCTTCCCCTAGCAAGTGTCCCTCTTGCAACAGGATGGCAAACGCCTTCTCTCTTTGAATGGGGACTGCTCATCGTCATTGGAGCCGTTGCCACCGTCTATCAAATGTTTCTGACGCGAGCGTACCGGTATGCAAAAGCCTTTAAAATTGGCTCTTTGCTCTACTCGAGTGTGGTCTTTGCTTGGTTTTTTGACTTGATCATTGGCGATGGAGAAATAAGGCTCATTGAAATTGCAGGAATCATCTTAGTTGCTCTTGGTTCATACATTGCTCTGCGTGACCAAAAAACCTAGATAATAATTTCTCTCCAGTATAACTTACTCCTATGACAACACTCACATCAGAGAAAAAACTCACTGTGCAAAAAACCCCTTTAGAAGGGGTTCTATTGATCACACCTCCAACGATTTTTGACGACTTTCGAGGAGACTTCGTCGAAGTCTATAACCGCGAGTTATATCAAAACGCTGGAATCACCGCTGACTTTGTACAAGATGACTATGCTACCTCTACAAAACACGTGTTGCGCGGCATTCATGGCGATGACAAAACGGGAAAGCTCGTCAAATGTCTTTATGGAACGCTGTACATGGTCATTGTAAATAACGACCCTAGCTCCGAAGAGTACAAGCAGTGGGCCTCGTTTACTTTAAACTGCCGCAACCATTTACAACTCTACATTCCACCCAAATTTGGCACATCCTATCTCGTCATGTCGGATGAGGCCATTTTGCATTACAAACAAACGGCTTACTACCACGATGCTAAGCAGTTCACGATCAAGTGGAATGATCCAGAGTACGACTTTTGGTGGCCACTTCAAAACCCCATTACATCTGAAAGAGACTATCCTTTTAACACAAGATGAGGCCGGAGGCATGCGACCCGATTGGCGAGCTTGGCCTCTTCAACAGCTTCGACAACTGCATCGACATCTTTGTACGCGTCGGGCATCTCTTCAGCTATGGTCCGATTTGAAGTTGCCATCACAATCACCCCTTTTGTTTTCATGTGGTCAATCAGATCAATGCCCTTCCATGACTTGAGCGACTGCACACGACTGCGTGCCCGCCCGGCTCCATGGCAAGAACTACAAAATGTTAGAGGGTTGCCCAAACCAACCAACAGGTAGCTGGCACGTCCCATGTCACCTGGCACTAAAACAGGCTGCCCCGTCTTTTTGAAAAGAGGCATCAGCTCTTCCGCACCTGGTCCATAGGCACGCGTTGCGCCTTTACGGTGAACGCACACCTTTTTTTGCTCCCCATCAATCGTATGCGTTTCAAACTTGGCAATGTTGTGACAGACATCATAGATCAGGCGCACATCTTCCATTTTAACGTTGCACACATCATGGAAAGCTTGCCTCACTTCATGCAAAATCTGCTGCCGGTTGTTGAATGCAAAGTTGGCAGCTGCGGCCATGCCTGCAAAATAGGCCTGCCCATCTCCACTGTTGATCGGCGCTGCGACGAGTTGCCTGTCTGGCAGTCCCTGATGAAACCCTTTTTTCACAAAAGTGTTCAGCGTGTCCTGGCACACTTGATGCCCAAATCCGCGCGAACCTGAATGAATCATGGCGTAGGTCATCCCCTCTTCAACGCCCCAAGCACTTGCCGTGTCAGCTAGAAGAATGCGTTGCACTTCGCCAATTTCCACAAAGTGATTCCCTGATCCAATAGTCCCCAGTTGATCCTTGCCACGGTCACGAGCATGCTCGGAAACAGCCGCCAAATCGGCGCCTTCAATGCAACCATGACTTTCAATGTGTTCGAGGTCTTGGGGAAAACCATAGCCTAATTCGATCGAATAGCGCGCACCTTGCCTGACTAAAGTTTGATAATCTTTTTGCGTTAGAGCCTTCTTTCCTTTTTGCCCACGCCCTACACCTGATGGAACGATTTCGTAAATTTTTTCGATCAGCTTCTTTTTCATTTCAGGGCACAAGTCGCGAAGAGGAACTGGAATGATAGCCAAACGGACGCCACAATTGATGTCATAGCCAACACCACCTGGGCTGATCACTCCTTCTTTTGCATCCATTGCTGCCACTCCTCCAATAGGAAACCCATAGCCCCAATGAATGTCAGGCATGGCGACACTGTAACCGACAATGCCCGGCAAATGAGCCACATTGCGCACTTGTTCTAAAGGTCTTTCAATATCCATTGACCGAATGAGCGGCTCTGTTGCGATCAGTAGGCCCGGAACTTTCATCCCTCTTTCTTTAGAAACAATAAATGTCGCAGGACCAATCTTTTCCAGCTTAGACATCAACAATCATCTCCCACATGTAAAGGCCATCTTTTGTCCGCTCCATCTCCCCATGAAAACTGACTGCTTTAAAAGGAGTCCCTTCACTTTGATCCCCCTTTGTCACCATTTCATTGAGCTGGATGACAATCTCTTCAATCCGATTGTACAACTTTTCAAACTGGACAAACTTGAGAAGCGAAGGGCACTCAAAGCAAAGAGCCATTTGTGCATTGAGATGAACCTCTTCTTCTGTCTGACCAAAAACATGAAAGGCAATATCTGCCACATGCTCGATTTCAATAAACGGAAGCTTTAGAGGAAGACTCCAAATCGATTTGTACTGTGAATTCCCCAAACTTTCATAGAGGTGGAGCGAGGAGTAAAAAAGAGGCAGCGGCGCAAAGAAGTTTTCCCATTCCTCTCGATCAAAGGGGCGACGCCCCATCGTCACATGCGGCAAAAAACGCCTTTTTTCAAATGTATAGCCATGCGTTTCTAAAAATGCTGTGAGCGTTTTTTGGTAAGCAAACAAGGGATCATCTTCCGTCGCAAATTGCGGATGATAAGCAACAACACGTGCTGCTTTAGGTGGCAAAAACAAACACTTGTCAAAAACTGCAACACGCCCAAGCACCATCGGAGGTTTGGGCATGTCAGGTAATAAATTTTGCACCTTTTCCATCGAGGTCTTGCCTAAAAACGCCACCGTTAGATGACGGTGAGCAGGATCGAGCAGCCTTGCCTTTGGAAAACCCTCAGGCCAAGGGCAGCGGACTTCAAACCCAAAAAAAAGACGTTTTTCATCAGTTGCATTCATAACTACGCTTGATATTAAACGATCGATCGAATAAGTCAAATAGCTAGATAGTATCGTCAAATACTAGTCCGTTCTCTAGTGCTTCCTAGGGAAAATTTTTTCGTTGCCCTGCTTCGAAAGCCCACTTTGGGGCTTACTGCATCGGCCGCCTTAAACTTTTCCCTAGTAAGCCCTTTTTCACAAAATATTATTCGACGACACTATCTTAGAGGTGAAAATGAAGCATCCTGTTCATGCTAGACGTTGGATCATTTGGGGTCTAGCTGTTACTTTCTATTTTTACGAGTACTTTTTGCGCGTAGCCCCTAGCGTCATGGTTCACGAACTACTGACTGCTTTTAACATTGGAGCAGGTGTCTTTGGAACGATGACAGCTTTCTACCTCTATGCTTATGCCCCTATGCAAATCCCCGTGGGAATCTTAATGGACCGCTTTGGGGCAAGAAAACTGCTCACGCTTGCAGCTCTTGCTTGTGGAATTGCCTCACTCCTTTTCGGCTTTGCAACAGAAATTTGGTTGGCTTCCATTGCCCGCTTTCTAATAGGAGCAGCATCTGCTTTTGCTTTTGTCGGGATGTATGTACATCTCTTCCCATTGGTTTGCAGGTAGAACTCTTGCCTTGCTCATGGGAGTGGGAAATTCTATTGGAATGATGGGAGCAGTATTTGGTCAAGGCCCCTTAAGTCTGATGGTCAAAGCCATTTCCTGGCGGCCTACCATGTTCATCTTAGGTGCTGCTGGACTCGTTTTAAGTTTTATTATCTTTCTTGCGATTCGCAATGAACCCGCCTCAATGGAAAAACACTCGCCCCAAGTTAGCAAAAAAACTCCTCTACTCCACCACCTCAAAATTGTAACGTGCAACCCCCAAACATGGATCAATGGTGTTGTCTCCCTTTGTTTCTATACAGCAACTGTTGCTTACGGCGGTTTATGGGCCATCCCCTTCTTAGTCAACGCGCACGGCTTGTCCACCACAACTGCGAGTTTTGCCGCCTCAATGATCTACTTCGGCACTGTCATTGCTGGTCCCTTCTTAGGGCACATCTCTGACAAGACATGCAATAGAAAATCCTGGGTCATCATCACCTCCTTTCTCTCCATTGTGATTTTCTTGATTATCAATTATACCCTTTTTCTCCCGACTGCCATGGTGTTTGTACTCATGCTGCTACTTGGGATCATGCTCACTGGGCAACTGCTTACATACACACTCTCCGTCGAACTCAACCCGCGCGAAGCCAAAGGAACCGCGCTTGCATTTACAAATTTCCTCGTCTTTGTCGGGGGATCGATCATTCAAACCTTAGTCGGATGGCTCCTGCAATTTAACTGGAGTGGCCAAATGTCTAACGGCACTCCAATTTATGCACCTAGCGACTACCAATCAGCGCTTCTCTGCTTTCCCATTGCCATTGGGATTGCGTTTATCTTTGCCTTTTTCATCAAAGAAAAAAAGAAGCCTTGGTGCACTCACTTTTCATCGCAAGAGATGCATTTTCTCAAAAAACTTTTTCACATTGTAACCCCGCGTCAAAGCAATCCCTCCAATTCGATAACAAAATAATCTTTTAAAATTGAATTTAATCAATAAACGATAAATAATTAATAAAATTAAATTCTGGAGGGAATTTAAAAGTGATGAATTTTGATTATCAAAGCCATGCATTTGACTTGGCAAAATCGACCGGTCTTCACTTATGCACTGGCGCACTTCTATCAAAAGTTTTTTTTCCTGTCGTTGTCAAAGAAGGTGCTGCATACGGAGCGCTTTTAGGAGCAGCCACATCCATTACTGAAAAAGCAATCTTTCATTTGAGTCCTCTAGAAGAAAATGCTCAAAACAAAACCCTCATTGCCCTCGCAACTTTAGCAGTTGCCTACATTGCAACAACGAAACTCATTGCTGGGCCGCTACTCGGTCGCATTGCCCAAGAGTTTAGTGCCGATAAAGCTTTCAAGCTATGTCTTAGCAGCTTTGGTACATACTTGGGTTACACAATCTGGCAAAAAAACAGCCGCAAAGAACCTGAGCCCTCTCATGATCCACAGGGAGACAGTATCCCTCCTACACCCCTAAAAGATGCACTCAATGGTTTCAAAGATGTTCATGACAAAAACAAACTTGGACAAACAGCATTGCATGTTGCAACAGTTGCTGGGGATGAAAACGCCATTGCAACTTTGCTTAAAGCTGGAGCTGACATCCACGCTAAAGATGAGGATGGCTACACTCCTATTCACGCGGCTGCAGAAGAGAGACACGTCAATGCTATTGAGCTTTTACTTTCAAACAGTGCCAACATCCAAGCTACAGATCAGGATGGATGCACTCCTCTTCACATAGCTGCACTGTTTGGATACGTCAACGCTATTAAGACTTTATTTTCTAAAGGTGCTGACATCCATGCTCTAGATCAGAAAGGCGACACTCCTCTTCACGCGGCTGCATTTGAGGGACACGTCAATGCTATTGAGACTTTACTTACAAGCGGCGCTGACATCCATGCTCTAGATCAGAAAGGCCACACTCCTCTTCACTATGCTGCATACAATGGACACGTAAGTGCTATTGAGCTTTTACTTTCAAACAGTGCCAACATCCACGCTTTAGATCAGGATGGCTCAACTCCTCTTCACTTAGCTGCATTTGATGGAGACGTAAATGCCATTGAGACTTTGCTTTCTAACGGCGCTGATATCCACGCTTTAGATCAGAAAGGCTGCACTCCACTACAGATAGCAGAGGAAGAAGGTCTCGAAGAAGCAAAAAAAATCCTACAAAAAGCTCAAGAACAAAGAAAATGGTATAATAGGCTTCGTTTTTGGGGCTCTTGACTTTGAATCGTAGTCACAGACGATGTCTTGTGGAAAGATCGATCGTTTAAACCTTATATCTAAAAGAGCCCAAAACAAGGAGCCATATTTGCAGTGATATAAATCAGTGGCAATAACATCCCACCAATTGCACTGCTTATTACTCCCGCAAAAAGTTTGCGAAGTTGATATCTTTTCTTCCGTTTTCTAGCCCACTGTTCCTCTAATTGATAGTACTACTCTTGATATAAAATCTTATCTTTATTAATTCAAATAAACAGAAGTTATTTGAAGGTAACATGTCTCAAAACGATCTCTTAAGACGTTGGATCATCTGGACACTAGCTGTCCTTTTTTACTTTTATGAGTATTTCCTTCGTGTTTCGCCTGGGGTCATGGTCCACGATCTCTTAGAAGCCTTTCACATCGGAGCTGGAGCATTTGGAACGATGACGGCATTTTACCTTTATGCCTATGCCCCCATGCAACTTCCCGTTGGAATGTTGATGGACCGTTTTGGGGCACGTAAATTGCTCACGTTGGCAACTCTTGGTCTTGGGGTGGCTGCTTTTCTCTTTGGAGCTGCTACCACCTTATGGATCGCAAACATTTCCCGTTTCTTAATGGGAGCAGGCTCGGCTTTTGCCTTTGTCGGACTTGTTTACATCACTTCACACTGGTTTTCGGGAAAAACTCTAGCCCTTCTCGTTGGTGTCGGAAATTCTCTGGGGATGCTCGGTGCTGTGTTTGGTCAAGGACCTCTCAGCCTCATGGTACACACTCTTTCCTGGCGTCCCGCCATGTTTGTGATGGGAAGCATGGGCCTAGTCTTAGGTCTTGTGATCTTTCTCGCCGTTCGCAACGAACCTAAAGGAGGCCACCTTTGTCAACCGTCGAGTCGAAAGAATAACCCCCTTTGGCACAACCTCAAAATTGTCACGAAAAATCCCCAAACCTGGATCAACGGAATTGTTGCCCTTTGTTTTTACACCGCAACCGTTGCATATGGCGGCCTTTGGATCATTCCGTTTCTCGTCAACACGCACGGGATGAAAAATGAAACTGCCAGCTTTGCTGCTTCGATGATTTACATCGGCTGGATCATTGCCGGTCCGCTCATTGGTCACTTTTCTGATAAAACTTGCAACCGAAAAACCACTCTCATTGTTACAACGTTCCTATCGATCATCTTTTTTCTTATCATCAACTATGCGATTGGAATGTCACACTTTTGGACCTTCGTCATGGTTCTGCTTCTTGGTGTGACTCTTTCTGGAGAACTTCTTTGTTACAGTTTGGCGATTGAGCTCAACCCACGCGAAGCAAAAGGAACTGCTTTAGCTTTTACCAACTTTCTCGTCTTTGTTGGAGGCTCGATAACACAAACACTTGTAGGATGGCTGCTTGATTGGAATTGGAGTGGATTAAAAGTCGATGGAACACCTGTTTACCTTGCAAGTGATTATCAAAATGCGCTTCTTGTTTTCCCCGTCGCCATTTTGATTGCATTCATCTTTTCATTTTTTATCAAAGAAAAAACAAAACCTTGGTGTAAAAAAAGCTATCCATTTGGTTTAGGCTATCCAAAAAAACTATTTCTAATTATGAAGAATCGAAGAGGGTATAGATGAATTATTGACTTTCAAACCCAATAATTCAACTACACCCTCTAAAAGAGAATTAGTTTTAAGCTAACAGATGAGTCGCAAGTTTGTTTTACCAGGTTTAGCCATCGTAGGGCTTTTTTTTGCCCTTTTTATGGTCTTTTATGGAATGCGCACTCCACCCGTTCCGCCCATTGAATTCCCTCCCCCCACTCCACCTTACAAACACTATGTTGCAGGAGCAGGAACTGTTGAAGCCGCTTCAGAAGACATTGCAATAGGTGTGCCATTTAATGAAGTCACTTGGAAAGTTTTCGTGAAAGCAGGCGATCAAGTCGAAGTGGGTGATCCCTTATTTGAACTCGACACGCGCGCTTTTAAAGCTGAACTCGTCGAAGCACGTAAAAAACGAGATGTAAGCATTACGAATTATGAAAATGAACGGACCACTTTTAGTCTTTATCAAAAGCTCAAAGACAAGCGGGCTGTCAGCGAAAATGATTACAACCAACGGTTTTATGCAACAGAAATCGCCCTTAAAGAAATTCATGAAGCTGAAGCCAACGTCGAAAGAATCGAAACCAACATTCAGCGCTCAATCATTCGCGCCCCGATTTCAGGCGAAGTTCTCAAAGTGAACATCCGTGTTGGGGAATCGGCTGATATCAATCCGTTTGATAATGCCCCTCTCATCGTTTTTGGGGATACGAAGCATTACCACATTCGAGTTGAAGTCGATGAAGATGATGCCTGGCGCATTGTCAAAGGAGAACCAGCTATGGCCTATGTGCGTGGCAATAGTTCGATTTCAGTCCCCTTGCGCTTTCTCTACATTGAACCCTACATCATTCCGAAAACGGCGCTCACTGGTGATAATAACGAAAGGGTCGATACACGCGTCCTCCAAATAGTGTACGAAATGGACCGCGATAGTCTCCCGATTTATGTCGGTCAAATCATGGACGTTTACATTAAAGGGCTCCCGTCAGATGAAAAATTTTAAGATATGGACTGCTCTTCTTATGTTTTTGACAGGGTGTGCTGTTGGTCCCAATTACCGCACACCTGAAATTGCGATGCCGTCATCTTATGAAACCCATGCAACCCTTTCGGAAGAAGACGAAGTACAGCTCCGCTCTTGGTGGACTCAATTTGAAGATCCGATGCTCAATGTTCTCATCCATGAAGCTATCAGTCAAAACCTCGATCTCAAAATCGCACTCGAAAAAATCAATCAAGTGCGTGCCCAGTACCAAATCAAAGCTGCAGAACTCGCCCCTAAGCTTGACATGACCGTTGAAGAGAGGCGTAGTCGCATCAGTCAAAGCCTATTTGGCTCAACCTTTCTTGGCCCGCCGATGCAAAATTTTTACAGAGTTGGGTTTGATGCCTCATGGGAAATCGACATTTTTGGCAAACGGCGCCGAGAAAAAGAATCGGCCTTTTACGAATACGAAGCAGAAAGGGAAAACGCCCGCGACATTTACATCACCTTGCTCGGCGATGTGGCTCAAAGCTACATTGAAATCCGCTCGCTCCAACACCAAATTCACATCACTAAAAGACAGATCTTCATTCAGCGAGAGCTGCTTGACCTCACTTCCGATCTTTTTGAAGCAGGCCTTTCAAGCGAAATCGATCAACAGGAAGTTCAAGCCTTACTTGAATCCACTCGCGCTAGCTTGCCTCCTCTTGAAGTGGCACTCAAACAAACGATCCATGGACTCGCTACACTTTTAGGAAAAGCGCCTGAAAACTTTGAAAATGAATTTTCAGATGCTGCTCCCATTCCACTCAGCTCGCAAGAAATCCCTCTCGGGCTTCCTTCCGATCTACTACGTCGTCGCCCTGACATCCGTCAAGCCGAAAGACTGCTTGCCGCTGCAACGGCAAATGTCGGTGCAGCCATTGCTGATCTCTTCCCCCGCTTTTCTCTCATTGGTGATTACGGATTTCAAAGCAACAATTCCCAAAGGTGGCTTAAAGCGCAAAGCCGAACCTGGTCAATTGGACCGACAATGGACTGGCCTATTTTTTACTTTGGGCGTATTCGAGAAAACATCCGCGCACAAAACTCTCTACAAGAGCAAGCACTTCTTTCCTATGAACAAACCATCTTGACGGCTCTTGAAGATGTCGAAAACTCCCTTGTTGGATACTACAAAGAAGAAGAAAGGCGCAGTCGCTTAGAAAAAGAGGTCGAAGCTAAACATCGCGCCTATGAACTCAAACGAGAGCTCTACCTCAGTGGTCTAGCCGATTTCCAAACTTTTCTCCAAGCTGACCAAGATTTGCTCAATTCGCAAAACGACCTCATTTCCAGCACAGAGCAACTTAGCACTAACCTTGTAGCCCTCTATAAAGCCTTAGGAGGAGAATGGTAATGAACCTATCCCGCATTCATGCTGTTTTTTTATTTCAGCCTTTTCGGCATCTTTTGAGCATTGATGTTGAACTCTTGTTGCATGAACAATGCGCTCAACATCAATGCTCAAAGCCTGCTCAAAAATTTAAGAAATCAATTAAAAGCCTAAATACAGGATAAGTTCATGCTTCTCCTTGCGTTAAAAATACTCGTGGGGGACAAAGCCAAATTCATCGGGATTATTTTGGGTCTTAGCTTTGCTTCATTTATCATCGTGCAACAAGCTTCTATCTTTGTCGGGCTTATGGTTCGCACTTATGGCTTTATCACCGACACAGCGCAGCCGAACATTTGGGTCATGGATGAAAAAGTCCAATTCATTGATGACATCAAACCACTCCGCGACACCCAATTGTTTCAAGTACGAGGAATTGAAGGAGTCGATTGGGCCGTTCCATTTTATAAAGGACTTCTCAAAGCCAGGCTCCAAAATGGAAATTTCCAGCAATGTAATGTCATTGGGCTTGATGATGCAACACTCATTGGTGGACCGCCAATCATGCTCGAAGGAAAGTTGCGCGATTTACGCCTTGTCGATGGGATCATTGTCAACAAAGTCGGCGCGGAAGACAAGCTGGCCCTCAGTGGCTCCAGTCGCGATAGCTCCCAACCTTTGATTCCCCTCCGAGTTGGAAACACGTTAGAAATCAATGATAACCGCGCTGTTGTCGTGGGTATTTGCGAAACATCACGAACCTTTCAATCCCAGCCTGTGATTTATACGACCTACAGCCGAGCCCTTTCGTTTGCGCCCCCTGAGCGCAAACAACTTTCCTTCATTCTCGTGAAGTCGATGGATAATATTGCTCCAAAGATATTGGCAAAACGGATTCAAGAAAGAACGGGACTCAAAGCTCTCACTCAAAAAGAATTCGAACACCTCACTGTCGAGTACTACCTAAAACGCACAGGCATTCCGCTGAATTTTGGTGTGGCCGTTCTGTTGGGATTTGTGATTGGAGTCGCGATTTCTGGGCAAACATTTTACAACTTCATTCTCGATAATCTCCGCTATCTTGCCACATTTAAAGCCATGGGCGCCAAAAATAATCTCCTGACAAAAATGGTTCTCCTTCAAGCTGGCTGGGTCGGGTTTATCGGTTGGGGCATTGGAGTAGGAGCTGCAGGGATTTTTGGGTTTCTTTCACGTCATTCAGATCTTTCTTTTCGCTTTCCTTGGCAACTCTACGTCATTAGTATTTTCACGATGCTCATCATTTGCGGCGTTTCAGCTTTCATCGGACTGATCCGCGTTTACCGTGTTGACCCTGCCATAGTCTTTAAGGGAGCATAAGAAGTGCCATGAGAGAAAATCATAATCCCCCGGCAGTCACCCTAAGAAATGTGCACAAATCGTTTGGAGAAGGAGCTCTCCGTTTTGAAGTCCTGCACGGCATCAACCTTGAAGTCAAACCAGGCGAACTGCTCATGCTTGTTGGTCCTTCCGGTTCGGGAAAAACTACATTGATTTCGATCATCGCAGGTATCTTGAGCTATGACCAAGGGCAGTGCGTTATTTTCGGACGGGACTTTCATAAAATCAGCGATGCTGAGAGAACAGAGTTCCGTGGAAAGTTTCTCGGCTATGTCTTTCAAGCCTTTAACCTCATCCCCATGCTGACCTCTGCAGAAAACGTTTCAATTCCTCTTCTACTCAATGGAATGGAACGAGATAAAGCACTCAAAATAGCCAAAGAACGGCTTGAGCAATTTGGGCTGGGCGACAAAATTGAAACCTATCCTCCAGAACTATCAGGAGGACAACAACAACGGGTTGCCATCGCGCGGGCTGTCATCCACAACCCAAACTTGATTGTCTGCGATGAACCGACCAGTGCACTCGACCAAGAAAACGGTCAACTTGTTCTCTCTCACTTGCGGGAGATCGTGACGAAAGAAAACAAAGCATTAATTGTTGTCACGCATGATTCGCGTATCTTTGACTTTGCCGACCGGATCGTCCATTTAGAAGATGGGCGCATCATTAAGGACGGTTACAGCATTGGCTAGTCTGATTCCAGCACATTGCCAAGATGAATGGGGATAAAAAAAGTTACGATAACTTGGACGGATGTGTTCCCGTGCAGTCAAGCAACTGCCACCGCGTAAGACTTGCTGATTGCACATAAACTTCCCATTATACTCACCAATGGCACTAAATGGTGCCTGGAAACCCGGGTAAGGTGCATAGGCGCTTTGGGTCCACTCCCAACAATCGCCAAAAAGCTGATTGCCTCGAGCCACTTGAGGATGTAGTCGCATCGACTCAGCAAAGTTTCCTTCCATCGCTATACTCTGCTTTGTGGCAACTTCCCACTCAAATTCTGTGGGCAACCTGCGACCTACCCATCTCGCAAAAGCAGCGGCTTCATAGAAGCTCACATGGCAAACGGGCTCATCTAAATTTAGAGGAACCATACCTGATAAGGAAAACTGCATCCAATCCCCATCTTTTTGCTCCCAATACAAGGGAGCCTTGCGATGCGATTGTTTCAAATCCTTCCACCCATCAGAGAGCCAAAGTTCTACCTTCTCGTACCCTCGATCTTCGATAAAAGTAAGATACTCTCGATTCGTGACAAGGCGTGTTGCAAGTTCAAAGTCTTGTAAGTAGGTTTTGTGCCTCGGCTTTTCATTATCATAGGAAAAGCTTTCTCCTGCAAACCCCACCTCGTAAACACCCCCCTCAATTGACTCCCATTCTAGTGGTGAGGCGACTTTATTGTCAGAGAGATCCCATGAGTTCAAAGCCGGTCTTAAGGGGTTACAAAAAAAGTTGTATTTAACGTCTGTTAGGATCAGCTCTTGGTGTTGCTGCTCGTGTTGCAGCCCAACTGTGACGATTGACTCAACTTCATTTTGGTCATACGAGCCCGTTTCGAGAAAGTCGATCATACGTTGGTCGATTTCTTTGCGATAAGCAAAGACTTCTTCTGTAGTGGGCCGAGATAAAAGTCCTCGACGCGACCGAGCGTGAAATTTTCCAACTGTTTCGTAGTAAGAATTGAAAAGAAATTTAAATTGAGGATGAAACCACGTGTAGTCGGGACAAAACTGAGAAAGAAGAAAGTTTTCGAAAAACCAAGTTGTATGTGCAAGATGCCATTTAGGGGGACTGACATCTTCCATGCTTTGTAGCACAAAGTCTTCGACTTGCAAATTTTGACAGATGTCTAATGTTTGTTTTCGAACTGTATGATAATGACTTGCTAAAGAAAGCTCAATCGACATTACTTTAAACCTGAAAACTCAAACCAATCAAAAATGGCATAATTGTTGTTCTTGTCGTTATGTGCAGCAAAAACCCCAGTGGGATAATTTGGAGGAATTTGCATGGAAGTCACCCCAATCCCATCTGTTTTCGTCACCCCTTCTGCATGAATGGATTTCACAAACTTGTTGTTACCTGTCCGTTCATAAATTTTAAATGTCGAGTCTCCCTGACTTGAAACGAGGAGATATCCCTTACCGTTTGCCTTTTTATAGAGGGCTAGCCCTTCGCGGTCTCCTTTGATTCCATCTGCTAAGCCAAAAGCACGAATAAAAGGATCTTTTTTCACGTCGGGATCAGCCTGGAACTTCAAGATCGCATGTCTTTCATCAGCAGCGTAATAATAGCCGTATTCATCATCTGCCACCATCCCTTCGACAAAACTCCGTTGATGTGTCACACCAAATTTACGCACCAATGTTCCCTTAAATCTTCCCGTTCCATCATCATCTAAGCGAAACTGATGGATGTTGTCTGTATGTTTCGTACTGACAAAACAGAAAAGCTGTCCATCAGATTGTCGTTTGTAGAGGCAAAACCCATAGGTATCACTGCGAAACCCCGAAGAAATCCCTGCCGTATGGGTCACATCAATGAGTTCGCGCGATTTGGGGTCCATTTTGAAAATCTTGATTTCGTTTGTTCCTCGAACCCCACATCCTACAACATCGATGACATCCCCATTTTTCATCTTGATTCCGTTGCGCACACTCACTCCCACAGGACGGTTCATATGATGTGAGCGTGAAATTTCTTTTCCGTTGAGATCAAAGACGAAAAGCGCTCCAAACGGAGACTTGTCATTGCAAATGAGTGCGCTATTGGAAGGATCTTTTGTATCAGCCCAAATGCCACACTCATCCGCCTCACCGGGCAGAGGATGTGTCACAGCCTTAGGTTTAGGACCTTTAGGAAAAATCCGTTTATTTAAGTTAACACAACTGGCTGTGCAAAGAGTAAGCAAGCCAAGGAGAAAATAAGTTACATTCTTTTGCGCGCGACCCATACTAATAACACTGCAACAATAATGGTAAGTGGTAACATCACTGTGTAAACATACGCAGCCATGAGCGCGGCTGCAGCTGCAAAAATCCCCATGAGAAGTCCGATTAAGAAAAAGGTCGCTTCTACATAGATCCCAGCAATAAAAATCGTTAGAGCTAAAAGGGTAAGAGCCACAAGACCCGCTTCAAACCGTCCCATCAGTCCGATTTTCACGAAGATCGAAACGAGATAAACAGAAAGGGCAAGCCCCACCCACTGCACAAGTTCATGCCAAATTGTTGCCGCCGTCATGATCTTCTTTTGACGTCTCAAATACCACGACAAAAATAAACACAAAATCGCAAAAATAGGAACCATGACACGCCAATAATTCCATGCTCCATTTTGCTTTAAATCTGAAACAATCAACCCAATAAACGAAAGACCCAACATGATAAGCGCCACCAATAGTCTCATTTTCCAATGATGGTGGTGTTGTTGAATCACAATTTCCTGTTCGTCTAGAGGACGGCGAGCCATTTCTTAACCTTACACAGAAACATTTCCTTCAAACTATTGAAAGTCACTGAAAAAGTCAATTGACATCAAACCGTAAACGCTTAAAATTTGCTTTTTTGAATTTAGTTTGAGGGACGTAATGGCAATACCTATGATCGAAGCACCAGAGCAGCTCACTGCTGAAGTTCAAAAACCACCCATTCACTCAGAAATTCTCAATCCTCTTGTTGCTTATAAAGATCTCGTTCCCTTTGATAAAATTAAACCCAAGCACTTTGTTCCCGCATTTGAAACGCTTGTTCAAAACGTCGAACCCAAACTCAGTTCCATCGAATATAGACACCACCCAACATGGGACTCGATTATGGCCCCCCTTGAAGCAATTGAAGAAGAAATCCATCGCGTTGTCGGCCCCATGATCCACTTAAAAATGGTCATGGACTCATACGAACTACGACAAGCATGGGCCCAAGTCGAACCGCTTTGGACAGATCTTATGCTGCGTATTAAACAAAGCGAACCCCTGTACAAAGCCTACAAACAGATACGAGATGGAGACGAGTGGAACGTTCTTGCTCCAGCTCAAAAACGGATTCTTGAGGGACGTTTGATGCAAGCGAAGCTCAGTGGCATCGGCCTTGAAGGAGAGAAAAAAAAGCAACTCAACGAGCTGTTCTCCAATTTGAATGAACTACAGAACAAATACAACGCTAACGTCCTCGACGCCATCAAAAACTTTTCTCTTATCGTCCGTGATAAAAAACTCATGGACGGTGTCCCCGAAAATGTGTTTCAGCTCGCGTCACACGCCTATAATTATTCTCGACTTGAAAACGATCCTATTTCCTCTCCTGAAGAAGGCCCATGGAAGCTCAGCCTCAATCCCCCTGTTTACCTTCCTGTTATGAGACATTGCACAAACCGTGACGTCCGAGAAAAACTTTACCGTGGTCAAATTCTCAAAGCTTCAATTGGAAGCTACGATAACTCTGAAAACATCGTCAATCAACTTTCCATCCGAAAAGAAATGGCCCACATCTTAGGCTTTGATTCCTACGCCGATCTTAGCCTCACTAAAAAAATGGCCCCAGACGTCACCACCGTGAAAACCTTTCTGCATGAACTACGTGATGCTTCATGGGATGCCGGGAAAAAAGACCTCGAAGAAATCGAGCAATTTGCCCTGGCCGCAGGATTTACAGAGCCCTTGATGCCTTGGGACTGCTCTTTTTGGGGGGAACGTCTCAAAGAAGACAAATTCAACCTAGCCGAAGATGAACTCAAAGCCTACTTCCCCCTACCGAAAGTTTTAAATGGTCTTTTCGACCTTTGCCACACTCTCTTTGGGATCACCATTCAGCCAGCACACTTCAAAGCTCCTGTTTGGCACATGGATGTGAGTTACTATACCATCTGTGACGAAGGGGGAGAGCAAATTGCAGCTTTCTATCTCGATCCTTACTCGCGCCCTCAGACCAAGCGAGGGGGGGCCTGGATGGATTCGTGCCGCAACAGATACATCAGTGGTGAAGTGAAGCAAAACCCCATAGCCTACATTGTCTGCAATGCCACTCCTCCGATGCAAGACACTCCTGCCCTCTTTTCGTTCCGCGAAGTGGAAACCCTCTTTCACGAATTTGGTCACGCCCTCCAACACATGTTGACAGAAGTCGACTACGCCTCTGTATCAGGTATCAACGGAGTCGAATGGGATGCGGTCGAAATGGTTAGCCAATTCATGGAAAATTGGTGCTATCACCCTGCAACTCTTAAGAAAATCACCGCGCACTACATCACTAAAGAGCCACTCCCCGACGCATACATCGAAAAGATTCTCGAAGCTCGCACTTACCAAGCAGGGCTTGGAATGCTTGCCCAACTCAAATACGGCATGACTGACCTCGTTCTTCATGATAAGTTCGATCCCTATAGCGAAGTGTCCCCCTTTAAAATCTGGTACGACATGTGCGAATTCACTTCTCACATCCCATGCCTCGAAGAAGACCGCTTTCTCTGCTCCTTCCACCACATCTTTGGAGATGAAGACTACGCGGCTGGTTATTACAGCTATAAATGGGCAGAAGTACTCAGCGCCGATGCCTTTAGCGCCTTCGAAGAAGTCGGTCTTGAAAATGAATCGGCTATTCGAGAAGTGGGCAAGAAGTTTAAAGAAACCTTCTTACAACTTGGGGGAAGTCTTCATCCGATGGAAGTGTTTCGCCACTTCCGTGGACGTGATCCCCTTATCGAGCCCCTCTTGCAACACAATGGTTTTGCAAGAAAGTAACCTGACAGTTTTTTTGATTAATCTTCAAAATATGCAGATTTAAAATCTACGGATTGTAAATTTGAAATATTGACACCCTTAAGCTTAGGATTTTTTGCAAACCGCTTTTTCATTGAGCAAATAGGAATGATTGGCATTTCATCCATCAAGATAGATTCAGCTTCAGAAAGAAGACAGTTCCTCGCTTTTTTTGAGGCAGAATACTCCGAAATATCAAGTAAACATTGAAATTCATTGTTTTCCCAATTTGTTTTATTGATCAATTCTGACTTGTTCTTAAAGGAATTTAAAATAAAAAGAGGATCATTGACATGTGAAGCCCATCCCATGAATCCTATGTCGTAATTTCCTATTGTTACATCGTCAAAATAGACATTGTATTCAACGGGATGTAACTGAATATTCGTTATTCCCAAAACAGATCGCCATTGATCTTGAATTGCTTGTGTTGTGCGATGATGTATTTCTAAATCAGCAACATAACCTAAATAAATGATAGGCAGATCCTCTAAAGAAAGCTCTAATTCCTCTAAAGCCTCCTGTAAATATTGCTTTGCAAGCTCCTGATTATTATCTTGAAAGTAAGGCATTTCCTTAAGGCTCATAGAAGAAGGCAACGCTGCCATTAGAGGGGTTGCTGATTGGTAAAAGACATTGTCTGTGATACTTTTTCTATCAATCGCATAGGAAAGAGCCTTTCGAAATTTCGGGTGATTCAGGATCGGTTTTTCGGTATTAAATGCCAGCCAATAAACCAAGGCATCCTCATGTAGCTCTGTTAAAAGCTTGTAAGAAATATCATGAGACACCCTCATAAAGGGGGATCCTACCCAGTCTAACTCGCCTAACTGATACATGCTCAGGACAGTTGCACTATGGGGCATCACGTATATTTCTATATTATCAATGTAAACATGACTTTTATCCCAGTAGGCAGTGTTTTTTGAAAGAAGCAATTCAGAGTTCATGCGCCATTTTTCTAAGGTGTAAGGACCATTGCAAACAATCCCTGGTTTTGTGGCCCACTCAGGATCGCTTTTTGCAATGTGAGAAGGTGCTGGAAAAAATTGAGGAGAAGCCATCAACTCCAAAAGATAGGGAGTTGGATACTCTAACTCAACAACTAGAGTTTTTTCATCTTGAACATGAATTCCCACACAAGAACATGAAATCTCTTCTGCAAAACACTTTTTTGCATTTTTAATGGGGTAATAAAAAAAAAGGCGTTTGGATGCTAACTTCAGCATAAGGATCAATCACTTTTCTCCAGGCATACTCGAAGTCATATGCTGTGACTTTAATCCCATCGCTCCAATAGCAATCTTTAAGATGAAAAACATAAGTTTTCATGTCTTCAGAAACGTCACCTTTCTTAGCAACTGCAAGTTTGGGAACATCATTTTCATCTCTTCGCGTCAGACCTTCGAAAAGAAGGTTCATGACATGGGAAGAATTAATTGAGCAACCTTTTGCACTTGAGGAAAAGTGGAGAGTTGACACATCGCTAGGAAGGGCTATTCTTAGAACTTTTCCTGATTTATGTTTTGGCTTAGATATAAAAAAGGTAGCGAAAAAGACGCATAAACCAAGCAACATAAATGCTAAAAAATACTTTTTCACATTCCCTCCTTGTGGAAAAAGAGTCAGTGTTACAGAAAAAACTCTTTTTTTCTATAAATTCTTTGTGCGTAAAAATTGTGCTTTCAAAAATCCCAAAAATCTGAGCTAATACAAAAAAAAGGAGTATCCTTAATTTGGTTTCAATATTTACAATTCTCTCGTGCTTGATTGTGTGCAATTGGTGTGATTTTTCTTACACGGACATGAACTCGAATTGCATATCATTCTCTATGGAGTATTGGTACTGTCCGAAATGTGGAAGTACGAACTCGGATGAGGATTCCTCATGTAGATTTTGTGGCTACTCTAAATCTTAGGACATCGATTTCCTAGCAAATAGGGTGTGGTTTTTCCTTAGAAACCTTTTCCGCCAAAGACTCTTTGCTCTCTAGCCTTTCACATACATGCATGATGTCATCATAGAGAATCTCAGCCATGTCGCGACTAAAATGTTCTCGCACAACGACCCTCAGGAGAGCAATCTCCTCCGCATTAGGTGGCATGGTGTAAGCCGCTACCACCCATCCCCTTTCTCGTAGCTTGCTCGAAATATCATAGACTGAATACCCCTTTATTTCGTCTTTGAGTTTCATAGCAACAATGGGAAGCATCTTGGCCTGGTTAATCATTTCAAACTTGCCCGACTCTGCAAGCATCTTCCCAAGATATTGAGCATTTTCAACGCAGTTATTCATGATTTGGGTGTACCCTTCTCGTCCTAAGCGGAGAAAGTTGTAGTACTGCGCAAGTACAAATGCTCCATTACAAGAGAAGTTCAAGGTATAAGTCGGCATCCAACCACCAAGATAGTCGACCTTGAAAACAAGCTCTTCCGGAAAATCTGACTCATCTCTCCAGAGAACCCAGCCGATTCCTGGATAGACAAGACCGTATTTATGACCTGAAACGTTGATCGACTTGACCTGCTCAAGACGGAAGTCCCAAACAAAATCAGGATTAGTAAACGGCACAACAAATCCCCCGCTGGCAGCATCGATATGGAGGGGAATATCCCACCCTTTTTCTTTTTTGATGCGGAGTAAGAGTGCGTTGATTTCTTGGATCGGATCAGCCTGCCCTGAATAGGTCGTTCCAAGAATGGCCCCAACACAAATGGTGTTTTCATCAATTCGCTCTTCCACACTTTCGGTTGTGATCGTGTACCTTCCCTTGTCTAAGGGAATAATGCGCATTTCGACATCAAAGTACCGTGCAAATTTTTCCCAACAGACATGCACTTCAGCTCCAAAGACGATGTTTGGAACCGCTCCAGGCTTGGCGCGTCTTTTCCAAACCCATTTATGAGCAAGAAGTCCTAGCATGATCGCTTCTGAAGACCCAATCGTTGCCGTTCCAATCGAATTGCAATCTTCTGGAGCATTAAAAAGACGTGCCATCATGTTGACACATCTTTCGTGAATCACTTCTGTTTGTGGATACTCATCATGATCAATAAAGTTTTTGTGAAGATTTTCGGTAATGAGTTTTTGTGCTTCAGGTTCCATCCAAGTGGTGACAAAGCTCGCCAAGTTGAGTGCCGGATTGGCATCCATGTTGAGTTCATCATGGATGAGTTGGTACGCTGCATTAGCCGGCATGCTTTTTTCAGGAATTTCTAATTTTGGAATCGACTGGCTAAAATAGCGCGAGCTATAAGTTGAACTGTGCTCTTTTTCGGACACTTTAACTTGATCTAACCGTTTTTTCTTTGAAAGCATCACTTACCTTTAAGTTTCCACGAAGGTTTTCGAAAATGAATCATGATCACGGGAGCTAAACAAAAAATCAGCATCCCGATGATGAGAAATGTCACATAAAACGAAGGACTCCCAATCGCCAGTTGCTTTGGCGGAAAAAACCCAACGACCATGGCAAAGAGGGCTCCTACAAGACCAAGCCCCGCAACACACCACATCCCAAAGTTTCCCCCCGGCACCTTGTAAGAGCGTTCCACGTCTGGCTGCGTATACCTTAAGCGGATGGCAGCTGCATAAAGCAAAACATACATGATGAGATACAAAATAGCCGTCAAAGCAGTGAGAAGAAAAAATGCAGAGTTAACTGTTGGCATGAAAAGAAAGACAAGACTGAGAAGGGTCACAATGATCCCCTGAATGACCAAAATATGAACAGGCACTCCATGTCGATTTGTTGATTCCAAAATCGGAGGAATGTCCCCTTCTTTTGCCGTCGCAAACAACCCTTTACTAGGCCCAACAATCCATGCCCCCACTCCTCCAATCGTTCCAAAAGCCACCAAAAAACCCATAATTGGAAGAAGCCAACTTAACCCAAACGTTTCTAAAAGATGCTTAAAGGCCTGCATCAACCCTGCAGTTAAACTGATTTGAGATTCAGGTAAAATAGCTGCAATGGCAACTGCCCCAAAGGTGAAGACTAGAAGAATGAGTACTGCCGCTAAAAAGATTGCCTTGGGATAATCTCTCTTCGGATCTTTCACTTCATTAGCATGAACAGCTGAAACCTCCATCCCCGCAAAAAGCAAGACAACCCCAGCTAAAAATGCAACGTTTTGAAAGTGACTCAAGTCGGGGAAGAAATGCACTTCACCCGTTGCAAAAGCAAGAGGTTTTCCTTGCAATATCCAAATGATTCCAAGCAAAATGATTAAAGCCCCGGGAAAAAACGTCCCACAAATCACCCCAAGGGTACTGAGCCATCCCGACGCAACAATTCCTCGAAAGTTGATCAGTGTCGCGCCCCAATAAGCAATGAGAATCACAGCGATATTGAACCATTTATTCGTCGCAAGCTCTGGGCTTAAAAAAAAGTAAGCAAGAGCTCCCGCTGCAAATGCCAAAATGGTCGGATACCAAATCACATTTTGAATCCACTGCAACCAAATAGCACTGAATCCGGCATGATCCCCAAAAGCTTCTTTGACCCAACTATAGACTCCACCTCCTTTGGGCCACCCCGTGGCCAGTTCAGCAGAGACAAGTGAGGTCGGAATCAAAAAAATGAGCGCCGAAAAAGCCAAATAAAAAAGGAGAGTGAACCCCTCTTTGGCCATCATAGGCAATCCACGCAAACTCATGACAACTGCCACGTTCATCATCGCGAGAAAAAAAACATTGAGGTGCTTTGACTTCATAATTTTCACATTAGAGAAGGCATGTGACTGAAGCAAGAATTTTCTAAGTTTACACTGAGGCTAACGTCTCCTTCTATTTTTGCACCTCTTGAAAAAAATCTTTTTATTAAATACTATTTTTTTGTTTAGAGGACTTCGCCCAAGAACTCGCTCATGAAAGAAACGTTCAAAACGACTGATTCTGGAAGGCCAAGAAGAACCTTTCTAGAGGCGTCGATTAAAGATTGGGCAACTTGTGTCGACACTATCTAGCAAACAACATCAAAGGGATTAATAGAATGGGATTCACATTATCTAGACTGCGATTAACAGTACTCAAAACACTTCTGCCATGCTTCTTATTCTTATATTTTCCCGCCTTGGCAGGAAAACAAATTTTGTATGGCTCAGTTGGCGAGGGGGGAGTAAACCCTGGAACCACAACTCTTGTAATTTTAGATCAAACAACAGGTGGATTGAAAGAAACAATTGGAGAGATTGGCTACCGACTAAATGGGCTTGCTTTTGACCCTTCAACTGGCAATCTGTACGGAACAACTTCTACGAATGATCCAAACTTTCCTCGAGGTCTTGTCATCATAGACCAAACAACAGGCGCAGGAACGCCTATTGGCACTAATTGGGTACAACCAATCGTGTGCCTTACCTGTGATGCAAGTGGGCAGTTATATGGTTGGCAAGAATGGCGCCCAGGCCCGCAAGATGACTTAGTCACTGTAGATAAAGATACTGGAACTTTTATTAAAGTCGGAGAGGCAGGCATAAGTACCAGAGGACAGAGTCTAGACTTTGATCAATCAGGTACCCTATACTTACTCAACCAAGTCTTCCCACCACCACCATCACCTATTTATACCATTAGCTTGGTTGATGGCCTAGCAACTCAAGTCGGAACCTATAGCGTTCCAACAGACATTGCGCACCACGGCAAATTTAATCAAGAAACATGGGAATTTTGGGCAATAGGCGATTGGAAAAACGATAACCCTAGAAATCTCTATATTATTGATATTAACACTGGAGACCTAATCGGTTCTCTTCCCACGGTTGATGAACTTCATACGATTGCGTTTGCAGTCATTAATAACTTAGAAATTAGTGGGATAAGGAAAAAGGATAGTTTTCTTACTGAAACTGATTATTACAACGTTATCAGCTGGTCAATTGAAGACCCTCAAAATATCCAAGGATTTCGTGTCTATAGAAAAGATGGAGACTCCTATTCTTTGATTGCAGAACTACCTGCGACCGCAATGAAATACGTTGACCACAATCGCAAAAGAAAAGCCAGTGATGAATACATGATTGAAGTCATCGATGTGAATGGCTCAGTAAGCGACTCTGCAACAATAGTCATTACCCCATAAACTAAAAACGATAGCCGAGGCCAAGGCCAAAGTTAAATCCACTTAGATCGCCTTTATGATGAGTCGTCCTCTTGTCACTATGATGGTAAGCAACCCGAATAAATGAATAGTCTGTAAAAACGTCCACGAATAAAGATTGATAAAAATAGAAGTTAGCCCCTGTTTTAACAACAAACCCACCGCCAAAACCATCTTGGTTACGGGTAACCCCTGTGGCATGATTAGAAATATGTGAATAGGCAAGGATTGGCCCCACACCAACATACGGTGAAACAGAGCCTACTTTCCAAAAATAACTCACGCCACCGCTAACTGGCACAAGATGTAAATGGGTATGATTTCCTCTGCTCGAATCACCACTAGCATACATATACCCTGCATTAGCCCATGCGTATAAGTCATTCCAAATTTGAATATTAGTTTCTATTCGGTAAAGTCCGGCACCTCCATAGATAGAACGGAACCTATGATTCGTCGAAAGGAAGTAAGACCCCTTTCCTTCTAACGTAATCGTCCGAGCTTCTACTGAACTGGTAGAGAAGGCGTTACAGATGAAGAAACAGAAAAAAACAACCTTGAAAAGTTTAATATTCACAAACCACCATTAATTATTTAATAAATAAAACATTTTAACTTTTTTTATTATAAATAAGATTTAACCGCAATACTTAGATAAAAAATTTAAATCATTGATTTTATTTTACTTATGCTATTTATTGCGAATCCTAAATTTGGGGAAAAGCAGCTTTATATCTATTGTACTAATCTTAATCATGGGTATATTTTGGATGGGGGGCCCATGCCTCCATCCAAAATACATCAAGGTTTACGCTTCTTCAAAGGGAATCCAGCCAAATAGAGTGTTGAAGTGCGCTTGAAGATCGATATTATCGACAAAGAAATTTTCAACAAAGCTCGTCACCGATAAAACAGTGCTGCATGCTGAAAGAATGGCGCTATCGAGGAGTGGACCAGCTGCTTCGTCAAATACAGCTTGGCGCGCCTTTTCAGGCAGAAGTAAACTGAACAGTGAAAGGAAAATTCCAAGAGCACATTTGCCAACTGTTTCAACGGTTCCTACGAGAGAGGCAAGGCCGTACCCCACCTCTGTTGTCACCCTTTTGCAAAAAGATGCGAACCAAGAGCTTTCTTCATTGCGCCAATCTGTCATCTTGTCAATCATCCAACCTGACAAAGATTGACTCGCTTGAATCCCTTGTGATTCTGTACTCATTATTTTAAACCTCACCAAAATAAATTAGAAATGATATTAACATGATCACAATTGTAATAAATTAGATATTAATTAGAAACTAAACAAAATAATTAATAATAAATAAAAATATAGTTATTATCAATTTTTATGAACTGTCAGGGGAAAGATTTAGTGCTAATAATTTTTTTGATACATTTTTTCCAGAATGATTGCTTTAATCTTAGCCCTACCTTATAATCGAACGTCATAAATTCTGGAGGAAATTAAAAAGATGAATTTTGACTACAAAAACTATCAAACGTACGCTGTGTCGATTGGACTTCAGCTCTGCAGTGGAACTCTCCTTTCAAAAGCCATTTTTCCAATCATAGTCAAAGAAGGAGCTATATATAGTGCACTCCTTGGCACGTCCCTATCTGCAGTTGAAACAGCAACTTTTTATACAACCTCACTCGAGGAAAACCTCCAAAACAAAACCCTGATTGCCCTCGCAACTTTAGCACTCGCTTATTTTGCGACAACAAGGCTGATTGCAGGGCCATTATTTGGTCGAATATCAGTAAACTTTGATGCTTCTAAAGCCTTCAAGCTCTGTCTCAGTAGTTTTGCAACTTACATGGGATATACAATTTGGAAAGAAAAAGGCCAAAAAGAAACAGAGTCCTCTCATGATACTAATGAAGAAAACATTTCCTCTGAAGACTTAAAACAAGCACTTTATGGTCTTAAGGACGTTAATGATAGGGACGAATATGAACAAACAGCCCTCCATCTTGCTGCAATAAATGGAAATGATACATCTATCACAACTTTACTCAACGCTAGCTCAGATATTCATGCAAAAAATAACCGCGATAACACTCCTTTGCATTTTGCTGCATATAAAGGTCATATCAATGCAATTGAGGTCTTGTTAAAAGCTGGTTCAGATATTCACGCAACAAATATCGATGGTTACACCCCACTTCATATGGCTGCAGAACAGGGACATGTAAAAGCCATTGAGGTTTTACTGAAAGCTGGCTCAGATATTCATGCTAGAGATAACAGTGATTGGACAGCTCTTTGCCTTGCTGTATGCTTCGGTTATGAAAAAGCTATCGAAGTTTTACTGAAAGCTGGTTCAGACATTCATGCTAAAGATAAAGAAGGCATCACTCCAAAAATATTAGTTGAACGGAGTAAAAACAAAGAAGCAATCATGGCCTTATTCAATGCTCATGCCAAAAAGAATTAACGCTTGGATTAAAAGATAACGCCGACTTGGGCACCGACAACGAGAGCATCTGGGATATTTCCAAAGCCCTTTGGATTAATGATGTATTGGATATCAGGAACAATTTGAAACCACTGATTCACCTGAAACCAATGGTTAAGTTCGATGACCGCCTCAAAATTTTGTGGGCGGTTGCCAAAAGGCCCGAGCATCTTGGTCCGCTTAGCAAGCTCTTGTGCTGCGCGCATATCGGAGCTGTACTTTCCGTAGATGACTCCAATATTGGTATAATCTTGAGGGCGCTTGGCAAAAAGCCCTTTGTAGACAAGCCCTGCTGTCATGTAGAAGGGCAAGATGTTTCGATCTTTGGGAGCAAAAAGCAACGCTACAAAAGGGGTCAAACCGCGGTCTGTTTCCCCATGACGATAAACCATTTGATCGAGTAGGAAGTAGTACCCCCAATCCCCATGGTATTTTCCGCCTTTAAACTTAGGTCCCTTCTGATCGGTCACATAGTAGAAACCTACGCGGTAGTTTCCGGGGTAACCCGTATCCCCTTTAAGACGATTCACCTGATAAGACCATTCGGTCATGAGTAAGGCCCCATCTTTGCCATCAAACGTCCAGTTAAACCCATGATAGCTGTTTTGAATCACATCGGGTTCCGCGACATAGATCGCAAACTTTGCAAGGAGCCGCTTATAGGTATAAAACTGTAACAGGAACCCCCAAGTCGCATTTGGATATGCAACGAAGGAGGGGGTGTTCAGGAAAATCGAGACGGGGTTTCCATCAAAGCCATTGTTCACATACTTGTAATAGAGCTCTGACTGCAAAAAGTCATTTCCCCCATCAAGACGTCCTGCTTTCATCAAGATATAGCCAGAAAGTAAAGTCAATCGGAGATAAAGCTCGTTATAGCGAATGTTTTGTCCCCCATAAACTTGAGCCACATAGAATTGGTTCCCAATTTTCTTCGCACTCAAATTCGTGCCCGTTCGTGCCACAACAGAAGTATAAAGTTCCAGTCCTTCTAAAGTGGAAAACGCACCAAAGTCGATATTCATATCCACTCCAAGTGACCCAGCAAAGGCAAATCCATGGGCATTTCCTCCCACAGGATTTCCTAAGATATCTGCAACATAGGTCGAACCGATTGTCACACCATCTCGCGCCAACTTTGAACGTCCACCTTTCCAATCTCCTGTGAGGTACTTCCGCTGCCAAATCCCAGGTTGTTTTTTCGTCTCATCATAATGCTCCATCATCTCTTCATGTCTTTCCTGAGCTGTTCCAGAAAAACGGTAGTCAGCAGCAAGAAGAGACGTAGTGAAGCAAATAAAGACTAAAAACTTTCTCATCTTAAATCTTCTGATCGGTCCTGAGGAATTAAATAATTGCTAAGCACTTTTGTATTGCGATCAAAAACATGATCTCGATCCAAGACGATTTCAACATCTGTTTCTAAAGTTACGTGGATGTAAGGCCCTGTACTCTTTTCGAAAGCATCGATCAAGTTTTGCATGTTGCGGATCTTCATTCCATTGACAGATGAGACCACCTCATCGGTGATTTTTTGGTAACCGACGTTGACAGAATCAGGTAAAATCCGAGTCAATACCACCACTTGAGAACGGTCTTCTGATATCTTACCGTGCTTTAAATAATAAAGAAGATTGAGAGGGGGAGAATCTTGATCAAACGCATGAATTAAGTAGTTGATAGTTAGGGGCTGAAAGACAAGCCCACCAACTGTGTAGTAAGTTGGGCGCTTGTTGAATTGGATCTCACCAACCAAATCCTGCGCTGCCATGTCGCTTTCTAAGTGAACTGAAAGTGTGAGCCTCTCTCCATCACGCAAAATTTCTAAATCGATGAATTCGTCATAGTACTTGATCGAAAAGAGATGCGACAAAGAAACCCTTTTGCGGGATTCAAAATCAATCGTTCCATCATTTGCAATCGAAACCCCATCGATCGCTAAGAGAATATCGCCCGGATAGAGTTGATCGTGAAAAAATGAGGTTTCATTCACCAAAGTGAGCAAAACTCCTGTCGTCTCTTTATCCATTTGATAAAACGAGCGAAGAGCGGGATTTTCCATTGTTTGAAAACGGACGCCTCCCTTAGGGAAGCCGTGATATTTACCTTCATCAACTTCTTTTAAAAAATGACGAATGATGGGAATTGGAATCATATAACCGAGATTTTGCCCAAAGAGAATGGCCTGATGTGCAACACCCACAACTTTCCCGTTTTCCATTACAGGTCCTCCACTATTCCCCGGATTGAGGGGAGCGTCGATTTGAGAGCAGAGTAGAGAATTTCGACTGAAATAATAGTGACAGACTTCGGTTCTAGAAATGATGCCTCGAGTTACAGATAGATCTGCTCCCCCAAAAGGATAGCCTAAGACTTTAACCTCTGCCTGAACAGGAGCAATTTCTGTTGCAATTTCAAGCGGATGCGTCTCACTAAAAAACATCTCATCAGGAACCGTGAGAATCGCTAAGTCACAATCATGGCCAAGCCACTCCACTTCAGCTAAATACTTTTCTGAATCGTGGGCTTTTTTCACCTGTATAAAAGCCGAATCAGACACCACATGGGCATTCGTTAAAATCCGATTTCCTGAAATGATAAAGCCAGACCCACTTGTCTTTTCTTGGAATGGTGAGCTCCAAGGAGATTCATAATCATATGTATTACGCGTTCGATAAATTTTAATGACTGAATCTTCAACAGTATAACTGCCAAAAACAAAACTGCAGCAAAGCAGAAAAAAGCACGTGAGTTGTTTCATTTATTTTCTCATTTCAGTTCCGATTAGATCACATACGTTACAGATCAGTGCGAATGAAATCAACTTCTTTGTTGCATGAAAAATCCTTAACTCTCTATTGAGAAAATAAAGAAGAAAAGTGAGATAGAAACATGCATGATTTTTTTTCCAAACTTGGACATTACAAACGTCAGGTAGTGTGGCTACCCATTTTTGTGACACGTATTGGCATCGGAATCTTTTTTATTCTTTCGGGTTTCTTTAAGCTTTTTGATGCTGAGCAGCACGAAAAACTTTTAAAGACGATGATTTCAGCGAACATTCCGTTCCCAGAGTTCAACTCTTACTTTGTTCCCCTAATCGAACTTCTAGGTGGTGCCCTCATCCTGATTGGACTTCTCACCTCCCTTTCAGCACTGGTACTCTTAATCGTCATGGTCACTGCTATCGTGACTGAACGGATTGCAGCTGTTGCCATGCATGGTGGACTTTTACTCGTCGAAAACTTCTTCTATCTTCCGGAAGTTCTCTACGCCTTGATTTTCTTTTGGCTCTTCTTTTCTGGTCCTGGCAAAGTCAGTTTTGACTACGTCATCGGAAAGAAAAAGAGAATGTCAAGTTACTAAAAAAGGTCACAATGTTCTAACACATGCGGTCTTAACGTCTATAGCACACGAAAAGTTGATCTTAAAAAAGCTTTTTTGCAACATATTTGTTGTTTTTTGGCGAGGATGTGATGAACTTAAGTCCAACTTTTTTATGCTACCTTACCGGAATAGGACTAAATCTCTTAAAAGCTCTTTTTCTGAGTTTTGGCTGTGGCTTTATTTTGTATCTAGCGATCAGATATTTCCATGAGGCTTGGAAGAAGAAAAAACATGTAAAAATCTGGCTTAGCTTATCTGTAGGTTGCTTTGCCTTATATCTACTACTCGTAGGACTCAAGTGAAGTATCTACTTTTTTGTGCGATAACCCTCCTGTCCATTTCATCTAATCTAAAACTTGTAGCAAGACAATATAACATCGATTACCTCGTCTAGCTCATCGAAGATGGAAACGAGGAAGCAATCCAGAATTTTTTCGCAAACCCTCATTATGTGGCCAAGATTAAACATGTGATCGAATTTGCTGAGGTTTTTCGTTCAAAACTAGAAGAAAAGTATGGGTATAAACCTTCGTGGAGAGAGGCTTATGACTGCTTTAAAGATCTTCTTCCCCAGATGAACTACCCTCAGGAACAGAAACAACAGTTTTTAGGAATATTTAAAGCAATCACCTTGCAATTTGAAAGAGCAAATAAACTTGGAAACACCATCACAGCAAAATCTATTAATTATCAGGGATCCTTAGACCCAAACTTTGAAATCCCTGACGAACTAGCCGGCGCTTTTTGTGAAGCTCTAGGAGGTTCTCTTATGTGCATCGTTCCAGGAATCGTCACACAAGGAATTGGAATCGGTCTGATAGTTGATGCTGGAAGACGCTCGTTCGACTATTTTGAAAAACGACGGTCAATTGGAATAGACAGTGAAGGAGCAGAAAATTATTCTGAACCCTATCAACCCGAAAACGACATGGACAGTTGGGAAAAGCAATATTAATACAGACTTCTAAAGCATACGGCTACAGTTCTTAAACAGTTCGATTATGCAAGCCCCTTCTTCTCGAAATACTTTTGATGGTAAGCCTCAGCTTCATAGAAGTTTGAGACAGAAGTGATTTCTGTGACAATCGGAGCTTCAAATCGCCCTCGGGCATCCCGCATCGAGTGTTCAGCGACTTCCCGCTGAGCAGCGGAATGAGTGAAAATCGCCGAACGGTACTGACGACCAATATCTGGTCCCTGCCGGTTGAGAGTCGTTGGGTCATGCATCGTCCAAAATACATCGAGCAGAGATGCGTAAGAAATTTTTTTTGGATCAAAAAGAACTTCAATCGCTTCGGCATGACCTGTATCGCCCTGACAAACCTGCTCATAGGTCGGATTGGGAACCTCTCCTCCAGTGTATCCCACACGGGTGCTTTCAACCCCGTCTAACTGGTCAAAAACTTTTTGAACGTGCCAAAAACAGCCTGCAGCAAAAGTGGCCTTTTCCATATTATCCCTAGTTGGTTATAATCTCTTTTATGTCATTTATGGATTTTTGGGTATGGCTATATTAGACGCAATCAAACGCCCTTTTACAGAGTGGTTTCCTGAAACAACTCGGGTCAAAGGAGATGGGTTAGGAACTTTTTCTGGAGTTTATCTACCTAGCGTGCTTCAAATGCTAGGAGTCATTCTCTTTATGCGCCTAGGGTGGATCACCGGCTATGTCGGCCCCTGGAAAATGAGTCTGATCATCTTGATGTCGTCTACCATTCTCTTTGTGACCAGCCTTTCACTGACTTCGATTGTCACCAACATGCGGGTTGGAAATGGCGGCTCCTACTATATCATTTCCCGTTCCTTAGGGATGGAGTTCGGAAGTGCAATTGGCATTCTCTTGTCCGTCGCCCAGCTCACCACAATTGCAGTTTGTGTTTCGGGATTTGCCATTTCGCTCAAAGAAATTCTGCCTCATTACTCACTCACATCAATCGAGCTCTGCACCATTTTAGCCCTTGCCATTGTGTCCTCTTTTCCAGTTGATTTTGCGCTGAAAACTCAAGGACTGATTTATATCATCGTTTTATCCGCCATTGTCTCGGTCTTTATGGGCAGCGGAAGTCAAATTCCTGCAGATGTGACTCCTCTTCCATCCTTGACAGCCCTTTCTTTTTGGCCCGCTTTTGCTCTCTTCTTCCCTGCTGCAACGGGAATTGAGTCGGGCATGGCGATGTCAGGCGATTTAAAAAACCCATCTCGCTCACTTGCCCTTGGATCCCTCGCCTCTGTATTAACAGCCTACCTTGTTTATGCGAGCTTGTGCCTCTTTCTCTCCTCTCAAGTTTCTGCCGACCTTCTTCGTTCACACCCCTTGATCATTCGCTATGTCTCGAAATACAGCATCTTATTTGTATTAGGAGTTTGGGGAGCCACTCTTTCAAGCGCTCTTGGTGGACTCCTCACTGCACCACGGACACTGCAAGCATTAGCTAAAGATAAGATTTTGCCCTCCTTTCTATCGAAAGGCTATGGCAAAGCCAACCATCCCCGCAGTGCCAGCTTGATGATCATCTCGATCGCCACGCTGATGATTGTTTTAACAGACATGAACCACCTCCTCCCGATCCTTTCTATGGTTTGCCTCATGACCTATGGGCTCCTCAATTTTGTCGCCTTTTTTGAGTCGCTGCTCAAAAACCCCAGCTGGCGCCCCTTGTTCCGTACCCATCCTCTTATTTCCCTTTTTGGAACGACTGCCTGTTTGATGAGCATGTTCATGATCAACGCCGGAGCGAGTTTCATCGTGATCTTCTTAGTCGGAGCACTGTGCTTTTGGACAACCAAGCGGAAGCTCAAAGGGAACTGGGATGATATCCGCTACAGCATCTTTTCTTTCTTCGCCTCAACAGCCACAAACAAGCTCGTTCACATCAAGAAAAACCCCAAAAGCTGGCGCCCTAATATTTTGGCGATTGTGGATCCCTCCCTGAAGGAATCCAACACCATTCACTTTGCCCACACACTCAACCAAGCTAAAGGGTTTTTAACGTATGGAACCACGCTCAAGGGAAATGGGCAAAATGTCGGTACTGTCAGACAAGCCTTTGCAGAGTATTTCGAAAAGAAAGACATTGCTTGCTTCTACCACATCAATGCCCACGATGAAACGACCATTGGAAATCACCAAATTGTTCAAAATTATGGCCTTGGCCCCTTGCAACCCAATACCATCATTTTAAAAGCCCCTTCTGATCCTGGAAAATTTTCGTCGTTTTGTGAACTCATCATCGAGTCATTTAAACTGCAAAAAAACATCATCTTACTCAAAATCGACGAAGACAATGTTGCCTTCCGTGAAGAGAAAAAAGATAAACAGATCGATCTTTGGTGGGGAGGAAAGTACCACACCAACTTTGAGCTCAGTTTAGCTCTTGCCCATATCATGCAAAGCGATAAATCTTACTTAGGTGCGACCATTTGGATTAAAACACTCGTGCCCAATGAAGCAGCTCGCTCGCATATGACAAAACTCTTCAGTAAATACCACCAAGTCTTGCGTTTCAAAAACCTCTGCTTCAAACCCTATCTCGATGAAACAGACGACTTCTACTCCCATATCGCCGACTATTCCACGGAAGCCAACTTGACATTTCTTGGACTCCGCGCTCCAAAACTCCACGAGTCTCGCGCCGCTTACGAAAACTACTTTAAAACTCTTATGAAAAAAACCGAAAAGATTCCCTCTGTCGCCTACGTTTTAGCTGGAGAAACCCTCGACTTCCAAAGAATCTTCGAATGAATATTTTGATTTATGCCGATGAAGGCGTCAGCACCTTTTCGCTTCAAGAAACCCTTGCGACTTTTCGTGAGCTATTGCCTCATGCAACAGTAGAGCCAATCACACATCCCTTTATCGCGCTCGGAAACTGGATCGAGCAAGCAGACCTTCTCATCATCCCAGGTGGCAGAGACATTCCATATGACCGACTTCTGAAAGGGAAAGGGACCGATAACATCCAACGCTTTGTCGAAAACGGTGGCAAGTTTTTGGGCATTTGCGCAGGAGCGTACTTTGCAGCAAGAGAGGTCATTTTTGAGAAGGGAACCGATTTAGAAGTACACGAATCGCGCGACCTACAATTTTTTCCTGGATCTGCTGTAGGAACCCTTTTTCCCACGCGACCTTTTGCTTACGGATCAGAAAGCGGGGCTCACGCTCCTTCCATCCGAGTCGAAGAGGAGCTTGTTCCACTATACTACAACGGAGGATGTTACTTTGCGGAAGCAGAAACTCATCCTGTTAAAATCCTTGGAACTTACGCTGACTTCAATAATGAAGCCGCCATCATTTCTTGCAAAATTGGACAAGGAATCGCCCTCCTTAGCGGAGTCCATTTTGAAGTCCGCCCTTCTGCCCTACTTCGTGAAAACACACCATCTGACGTGCGCGAAGCTTTGACTCAATCAGAAAGTAAAAGAAAAGATTTTATTACTACTATTTTAATAGAATTAAACATTTAGTTATTATTTATAATTAAATTAATTTAGTTTATAATTATTCCAAATCGTTATCGATGGAAGGAATAATTATGGGGATATTATCTGCGACAGATAGTCAAAAAGCTTGGGCCTATGTCGACACGCAAAACCAGGTCCACTTTGAGCAAAATCATTTTTTAAATCGCGCTGTCCGCGCCCTCTTTTCACTGATTGGCCTCCGGAACTACGACCTCGCTGCCGTCCTACCTGCGATGCAAGCCATCCCGACCTCTTCAGAAAAGACTGCAAACATAAAGTATATTTTTGAAAAGCTCGCTAAGCGATCGGGACTCACTTCGTCAGACTTGGTTCATCTTAAAGCTCTTTCTTCAGGCGCTTCTCCAACCGGGGAAACGCGTCAATTCATCGAAGGAACCATTGGCAACCAAAAGCTTAACCAAGCGCTTATTTCCTTCCGCTCTCAACTCCATGATGACTCACTCATCGATAGAAAGGTCTTAGATACTCTTGCGACTTTTTCTTACAAGACAAGGCCCGTTGCAGCTTTTGAACATGCTTTTGAAAAGGTGAAAAAGATCCAACCAATGCTCCGAAAAGGTGGAATGGAGGGAACGCTTCAAGAGACTGAAAAACTTACCCATAAAGACCTGATCGTGATGGAAGACATGGCAAAGCTGACCCCTATAGTGCGTCAATTTAAAGCGATGGGGATTAATCTTTCAAAAGATACACCACTAGGAGCTCTCTCACGAAAAATCAATCGAACAGCAAACTTTATCAACCAGGTCCACAACATTGCTGAAAGACAAGCTCCTCACTCCAAGGGGGGAACACTCATTTTTTACGACATTCACAACTTTGAAGCAAAACGGAGATACTGGACCAAACTTTTTGATAAAGTCGTCTTTAAAACGCTCTTCAGAACGCCCTTATTTCACGCTTCTGTTGGCTACAGAAATGAAAAAGGACAGGATATTGAAGCTGATATCTGAGCCCGTTTCCGACAGTCGCGCCGAACACTCTACAGTCGCACCTTTAAAACAATGGAATTCAATTACGACAAACTTGCTGGAAGTGAAGAAACGCGCTCTCAACTCGAGCAGCTTTACGGTAAAAACTGGCAACAGGCACTTGAAGCAAAGTTTCAACATAAACTTCAGGCTTATTTCAAAAACACCAAACCCTACGAGCACTTATTCAACCCATCACATCGTCGCCTTTTAACGGGGTTTGGGCTACGTTATAATCCTTTTAAAAAGGATCTTCTTAAGAAAGTTGAATTTGGAAAAGAGAGTGTCTGCTCTGAATTCGCGACAAAGTCAGTCATGCAATGCTTCATGCAGTTGCAACATGAAGTCCAAGAGGACTGGAATAAATCCAAGAAAGCGCCTAAAGACCAAGAAGCTCCAAAACTTGAGCATCCCATCAACCCTTCAAGACGTCTTCACCGCATTACCCCACATGAAATGGTGAGAAAGCTACTAAGCACTGGGTTTGCGACTGAAGCAAAGCGTCCTGACATCATAGGAGATCTCATTCAATTCCATGACTTCAAACTCAAGTGATGACCTACGCACACTCATCTAAGATTTTTCTTTTTCCCACTTTGCCAGGAAGAAGTTTATCCCTACTTTCATCAAGTATGCGGTAAACTTCTTCCTGGCAAAGTGGGAAAAAGAAAAATCTATCTAAGCATCCCTAAGTCATCACTTAAGTTTCGACTTGAGCAAGTCATAGCTTCTATGTTAACTTAAATATCTAACAAACACAGGGGTGCCATTTATGGCTGAAAGGACACAGGGTCCAACCCTTATTACCTGATCTAGACAATACTAGCGTAGGGAGTGTCAAGATGAAAAAACCCACCTATTTTGTTGCCGCCTCCGTCGGTAATCTCTTTGAACATTACGATAAATTTTTATTCGCTTTTTTAGCGCCCTTTTTGGCGCCGATTTTCTTTAAGTCAGAATCACCTCTTCTCTCGTTGATTCTCACTTTTGGGATCATGCCACTCGGGATCCTTTCCCGCCCCTTAGGAGCACTCGTCTTTGGAAAGATGGGCGACCAACAAGGAAGAAAAAAAACTCTGACTATCACACTCATGGGAATGGCTGCCGTGACCTTTTTCATGGGCCTTTTACCCACCTACTCTCAAGTAGGATGGCTTGCGCCGCTGTTACTTACCCTTGCAAGACTGATGCAAAACTTTTTCGCAGCTGGTGAAGTAACCGGTGGAGCGCTACTTATTTTAGAACACTGTGACCCAAAAAAGAGAAGTCTCTTCAGTAGTCTCTACGATTGCTCTTGCGTTCTCGGTATTTTGATTGCATCGCTTTCTGTCACACTACTTGCGCAGTTTGGAGTCATTGAAAAAGCGTGGCGCTACCTGTACTTTGCTGGCGCAACAACTGCTTTTGTTGGCTTAGGCTTACGTCTCTTCATCCAGGAAGATTTCATCCTCAGAAAAAAAGCTCCCTCTACCTTGCCCCTAATCTGGCAACAAAAACGGCTTTTTCTCACTCTTTGTTTGGGAATGGGTTTTTCTTATGCCATTTACGAAAGTGCGACAACACTTCTGAATGGATACCTTCCCTTTGTGTCGCAACTGTCTCAAACCGATTCGGTTTGGATTGGAACGTCGATTCTCGTTTTAGATTTACTGTTGCTCCCCGTTTTTGGTTACATCGCCATGCGTATTTCGTACCAAAAAACGATCACCTTTTTCCTCATCCTGACAGCAACGATGAGTTTTCCCCTGTTTCATGCATTAAGTCATGCAGGCGGTCTAACAGTTACCATCGTTCGGGTGATCTTTGTGATTTTAGGAGTGGGATTTTCTGCTCCTCTTTACGCTTGGGCAGTAGAGCTTGTGCCAAAAGAATTTAGATATACATTGATTTCGCTTGCAACAGCAGTAGGGTCACAACTCTTTGGAGGGGGAGCCTGTGCGCTTAGCTTGTGGCTGTATCAGATAACTGGATGGGTCGGAGCCCCAGGAATTTACTTGGGAATTCTTGGCCTGTTGACTTTCTTTGCAGTCCAAAGGGTTTTCCCGGCTAAGTGCGTCCAATCGGCCCACCCCAAATTCATCGATCAGAGTTGTGAGCGGTGTTAAAAGTGGTGAGGGAAGCGCATCTAAAGTAAACCAGAACCAACCCTCACATTTTTCTGGTTCACAACAGATTGGGCTTCCTTCAAAATTTGTAATGAAGACAAATAATGTGATGTAGTGCTTGCCATCTGGAGCAATCACGTCGTTGGTGTAGGGACCGGGCATTAGCGAAAGGGCTTTCAAACTCGTTTCTTCTAAAAGCTCTCGAGTTGCGCAAACTTCAACAGTCTCACCATACTCGAGATGGCCACCAGGAGTGGACCATGCACCAGCACCATGAGACCCCTTCCGGCGTCCGAGAAGGATTTTTCCTTCTTTAAGAACCATTGATGAGATCCCCACACGAGGGGGATGCCCTTCATTTCTGAGAAGTTTAGGATCTATACCCATACTTCCGGATTATGCAAACTTCTTCTTAAAGCGCAAATAAAGTCCGCTCATTGATGTCGCTAAAATCAATTTAAACCCAGCAAGTGGGATAAAGGGAAGAACTCCCAAACTCAGAGCCATTTTCATTCCAATTAGTCTAGAGAGAAATAGGGCTCCAAGAGCGTAAATGATCAATTGGCCACAGAAAATCGAAAACATCACCCAAAGTGATGAGTCACTTTTCTTTTCTACAAGCGTTCCAATTACGTAAGATGCAATAGGAAATGCAACAAGGTAACCAGCAGTTGGACCAAAAATCCAAAGAGGGTTAGCGCCAGATGCTAAAACAGGAAGGCCAACAGTAGCCTGAACTAGGTAAAGAAGTCCGGCTAAGCCTGCATTTCTTCCACCAATCATCATCGCTAAGATAAAAACACCGAGTGTTTGAAGCGATAAAGGAACAGGTTGCATTGGAATGGTCACTTTCGCACAAAGGGCAAGAAAAAAGCTGCCTAATACAACTTGCAATAGTGACTTACAAAAAGAGCGTGTCTTCTCTGAGAAGACCGGAGTCGTTTCAATAAAAATATCCATCATTTCACCTCATGCGTGGAGATGCCCGGTATTATCCGCGTTTTGTATTTTTTGGCAAGTCACTAAAATTTTTAAAATCTTTTAAACAAGCGCTGCAGCACGACTCAAGACTGTCCCAACAAGGTCATACCCAGCAACATCGGTGATTTCGACGAGATACCGCTCTCCAAAGGCATCGACAGCCTCGGTATCATTTAAAATAACGATTCCGTCGATATCGGGACATTGCCCCCGATGACGCCCGACCATGAGTAGATCGGTTTCTGGATGGTACCCTTCGACCACCACTTCTAATGTTTTTCCCACTTGTTTTTTGAGCAGCTGATCAACGACCTTTTGCTGCACTTTTGCAAGGCGTTGTTGTCGTTTCTTTTTGACATCTTCTGGAACTTGGTTAGGAAGCGAAGCGGCAACGGAGCCAGGCTCTTGAGAGTATTGAAAAATACCTACTTGATCAAGAGGATATTGTTGAACAAACTCGACAAGTTCTTGGAACTGCTTGTCTGTCTCACCCGGAAATCCCACAATCAAACTTGTTCGAACTGAAATGTCTGGAATCTCCATGCGAAGCCACTGAAGCGTTTCAATGATTTGCTCTTTGGAAGTCGCTCGATGCATTGCCTTTAAAATGGTGTTATTCACATGTTGAATGGGCATGTCGAGGTAAGGGCAAATGCGCGGATCGCTTTTCATCAGCTTAATGAGTGGGAGTGTGATTTCATCAGGGTAAAGATAGAGAAGACGGAGCCAAAAATCACCTTCTTCTTTCAGAATTTCTTGCAAAACATGAATCAATCCCTCTGACCGTTTATAGCCATGATCTTTTCCCCAATCTCCCAAATCTTGAGCAATCAGAATGATTTCTTGCACACCTTGCTCACGGAGCAGTCGAAACTCTTTCAAGATCCGATCGACAGGTTTGCTCTTTAAAGGCCCTTTAATCGTCGGGATGATGCAATAAGCGCACCGTTTCCGACATCCTTCGGCAATTTTTAAGTAAGCAAAGTGATTTGGAGTGGAGATTTGACGCGGCACTTCTCCTGCCTCTAAGTAACTACGTGCATCAGTCACATGGCTACCATGAGTCGGTTCTTTGACAGCTTTCAAGATATTTTCGACATCACCCGAACCCAAAAAATAATCCACATTTGGATAATATTTTTTGATTTCCATTTCGTGCGTTTGCACCATGCAACCTGTCACAATCACACGAGCACCCTTTTTGCGTCCTTCAATTGCCTCTTCGACTGTTCCGAGAGACTCTTCCCTCGAAGCTTCAAGAAAGCCACAAGTATTAATAATGATATGATCGGCTTCTTCAAGATGAGGGATGATTTCATAACCAGCTTTGAGAAGAATGCCGAGCATGACCTCGGTATCGACTAGGTTTCGAGGACAGCCAAGGCTGATAAAGTGCATCTTATTGCCGCGATGCTGAAAGCGTGAAATGTTTTTTTGCATGGCAGCTATGATAACCGCCCAAAGGAGCTAATTGCAAGGGATTTTGAGCTCCTCCCTTTAAAGCAATTTTATGACTTCAAAGCTTCGAGGTCAGCTAACAGCTTTTGTTGGTTAGCATCATTGGGCTCTTTGATATAAGCTTTATAATCATCGGCGAGGGCTTGTTCTTGAGAAAGCTTCCCTTCTTTCAAACCTGCATGGGCTGTTTTATTCATGACATCCAATGCCTCGTCCATGACTTTTTTGAGCTGCTGTTTCTTGTGATATTCGACATTCGGCTTGCTGTACTCTTTGAGAGCATTTTCAAAAAGCTCAAAGCTTTTTTGATAGTCGTCTTGTAAATGTTGCGTTTCTTCAGGAGTTAATGGCTTTTCACCACCCGTACCTCCAACGCCGCTGATATCTTGCATTTTTTTCGCCTCATGCATTTTTTCTTTAGTATATTTTCCTTTTATGGGTAATATACTTTTTTTTGTAGCCAAAAACACAACCCCGGCACCTGAAATGAAAAAAAAGCTTCCATCCGCATTGCTCTTTTTGCTTCTTTTGACATCCTCTTTTATCCATGCGCAGTCTACCCCTACCCCTCCAGCTCATGAATATCCAACTCGTGCCGATATTCCACAAATTGATAAAGAGCTTGCTCAGGCACAAATGGACTTTGAAATCGCTAAAAAAATGTTCAACCCCTACTACGCTGGACCGTTGTTGACTCCCTCAGCGCATAACGTTCCTCCAGGCCACTTCAATATCCAGCCTTACATCTTCTTCACGTGCACTTTCGCAGAGTTCAACAACAATCGCCGCTCAGTTAATATCACCGACATCTGGCAACTCAAAGGGTCCTTTATTTTTCAAATGGGTCTGTTTAATTGGCTTGACTTCACTGCGACCTTCAATGGTGAGCAAAACTGGCAAGGTGGTCAAAGCTCTGGTAACTGGGGGGACACACAGCTTGAATTAGGGATTCAGCTCATGCGTGAGCAACCCTACCGGCCAGCTCTTCGAGTCACTGTGACTGAAAATATTCCAACTGGAAAGTATGAAAAGCTCAATCCGGCTAAAGCTGGCATCCAAGCGACCGGAACGGGTTCTTACTCTACGACTCTTTCGTTTAACATCACGAAAGTCATTTGGTGGGTGTCAACACACCCGTTTAGCTTCCGCGCTTCTTTCAACTATACAATTCCAACCCTCGTCTATGTTCAGGGATTCAACGCTTATGGCGGTGGATATGGAACACATGGGAAAGTGCGCCCTGGAAACAGCATTGCCATTGACACTTCAGTCGAACTTAGCTTCACCCAACACTGGGTTCTCGCGATCGACTTAGTCTATACCTATCAAAACCACTCCACATTTTCGGGTCACAAAGGGCGAACCGCAACTGGAGCTGTTGCATCAGTTGGAGCTCCTTCAAGTGATAACCTAAGCTGCGCACCAGCGATTGAATACAACCCGACTGAGTACATGGGTTTCTTAGCAGGAGTCTGGTTTACAATCACAGGCCGTAACTCCAGTGACTTTATTGCAGCTGTTTTAACAATGACCTACTTTTGGTAAGTGAAAATTCATATTAGCCATTTCATTGAGCTCATCACAAAACTCTTTAAGATGAATAGGTTTCAATTCATTCTTGCATTCAACTTGCTAACCAGTGTTATGAACAGCCTCGGTTTTGCTTCTATAAGCAAAATTGACTACTGGGAAACTCAACGTAAAGGAGCAAACTTCTTTAATCAAAACCCTTCGAGCGAATGGTTTACTGACGCAAAGAGAATTGGAATACAATTTGCACGATTGGCCCCAGATAAATGGAAGTGTGAAGAGAGAGATTTTTTAATTGGTAACGCTGACAAATTCACTTCAATAAATGAGCAAGATTTTAAGATGCTTAAGTCGGTCTTAGACGATGCTTTATCTAATGATGTTAAGATTGTTGTTACGCTTCTTTCATTACCTGGATCTCGATGGGCGCAAAACAATCAAGCTGAAGATGACCTGCGTATTTGGAAAGAAGAGAAATATCGTCAACAAGCCATTGAGTTTTGGACATCCTTAGCAGAACTTTTAAAAGACCACCAAGCAGTAGTTGGTTATAACATTTTAAACGAGCCACATCCAGAGAAGCTATTTGGACATGAAGATTTTAGTCAGATTGATTTCCAAAAATGGCACTCTTCGATTAAAGAAACTTTAGCCGACCTTAATCTTTTCTACAGAGATCTGGTCGAAGCTATTCGTCAAGTGGACAGGGCAACTCCAATTATCTTGGATACAGGCATGTATGCTACTCCTTGGGCTATTAGCTACCTGACACCGATTGAAGATGAAAAAGTACTCTACTCATTTCATATGTACGAACCCTACTCATATACCACAAGAAAAATCAATAAAGGACGCTTTTCCTACCCAGGAATCATTCCTATAAGTATTGGAAATTCTGAAACTAATTTGCCTCCTGTCCCCAACTTTTTTAATTGGGAATATGAGACTCTCAACCTTTTTTTGAAACCAATTGTAGAGTGGCAAGAAAAGCACCAGATTCCATCTCGACAAATATTAGTGGGTGAGTTTGGTTGTGATCGTGCTTCAAAAGGGGCGCAAAATTATCTTTCAGATCTTATTCAAATCTTCGATAACTATGGTTGGCATTGGGCCTTTTACTCTTTTCGAGAAGATTGCTGGGATAGAATGGATTACGAGTTAGGAACTTGCAACTTGCCCATTGAATATTGGGAAGCTGCCGAAAGAAACGCTTCTCTAGGTCCTTTCCGCCACGACAATGCTCTGTTTGACGTCATCAAAGACAAACTAAATTAAAGCACATCTCTAAAGAAATTGCACATGGTCTCCAAGGCTCTTTTTTCAGCAACAGGGGAGTACACAGTGCCCATGTCTGGATCGTTTGCAGCTGGATTTGTAAATGCATGAACCGTTTGCCCGTAGACATGAACTTGCCAATCCACTCCGGCTTCGGTCATCTCTTTTTCAAAGGCTAGAACTTGCTCAGGGGGAACCATTGGATCATCATGACCATGCAAAGCTAGAACTTTTGCTTTGATGGGAGGATTCTTTATTCCTTCTGGAGCCATAAGTAGACCGTGAAAACTGACAACGCCTTTGAGAGGTGCTCCACTGCGTGCGAGGTCTAAAGCGCAAAGCCCACCAAAACAAAACCCAATCGCTCCAAGACGACTGGTGTCGACCATCGGGTGATTGCGCGCCACTTGAAGTCCTGCTTGCATCCGATTTCGCAATAAAGTGCGGTCTGTCATAAATGGTTCCATAAGCTTAGCATTGACTTCTGGTCCACTTCCAAGAACTCCCTTCCCATACACGTCTAAAGCGCATCCTACAAGTCCGAGTTCTGCCACCCACTTCGCCTTATCACAAACAAAGTCATCTCGCCCACGCCAAGCATGAAAAATCAAAACACCCGGGCGTTTTTCTTGATTGGTATCATCGTAAGCAATAAATGCTTCAAGTGTTGCATCTTCATGGGAATATTCAACTAACTCTGTTTTCATCGCTACCTCTTATGAATCCTTAAAGTATGTAGGTTTAACAAATTGTAAAAAAAAGTCATACAATTTATGCTGGGAAAGTCAATGCAACGGAGGAGGAACTCATGCAAAGACTTATCATAGCTTTTTTCTGTCTCATTTTGCCTTTAACAACTCTAATTGCAAAAGAAAACCAAAACCCCATCTTGAAATCCAAACATTGGTTTGAAGAAGAAAAACAAAGAAGCGATCGCGGCTATCATCGCTTTGCGACTTTATCAACTGTCGGACCCGATGGCCATTCCTATTCTCGTATGATCGAAATCGTTGGCATGAGTCAAAAGAATGGAATCCTCTTTTTTACCCACCGCAGTACAGACAAAGCGCAACATCTATCAGTCAACCCTTACGCTGCACTCAACATTTGGCTACCCAAAACTCTCCGCCAAATTTCTATGAATGGCTCAGTAAAAGAAATGCCAACTGATATTGCAGAAAGATCTTGGAAAAGAATGCCTCGCTTTATGAAAATCACCTTTCTTGCATCAGAGCATAAAGGAGTACTTTCTTCTCCTGATGCTTTAGAAGAACGCAAAGAAAAGTTAGAAGAAGCCTATAAGGATCGTGAGATTCCTATGCCTGAGACTTTCGTAGGCTATCGACTCACACCAGATAGGGCGGTTTTCTATGAAATCAAACCACGTAGTTTTCCCGAGCGAGAGCTTGCAGAGCTCGAAGGGAATCAATGGATCATTTCTCAATTAGAACCGTAGTTTTGTTCAAATTCTTCAAGAAGCTGATTTCCTTCGTTTGCAGCTTGGTGCAAAGCGTCTTCGGAAGTCAGCTCGCCTGCTAAGGCTTTTTCTAGATAGTCGGTGATGAGATCGCGGATTTCGACATAGTTGCCAAAACGAGCTCCCCTTGAATAGGACGTTGGAGTCTTTTCCATGACCTCCAAGACCGCAATCTCATGAGCAGGATGGTCTTGATAAAAACCTCGTTTTTTCGTCAGGTAATAGGCTGCATCAGTGATAGGAAGGTAGCCTGTTGCTTGGTGCCAATTGGCTTGCACGGCTGGAGAGGACAAGTACTCAAAAAACTGAGCAATCGCTCGGTACTCACTTTCACTAAAACCCTGCATCACCCAAAAAGAAGCTCCACCAATATTGAGGTTATGAGTTGACTCAGCAAGATGAGGCCAATAAGGCATAAAACCGACCCCAATCTCAAAATCAGCAGCGCGATTTAAAAGAGGCAACCGGTTTGCTCCTTGCAATAGGATCGCGCACTGCCCGTCTGTAAACTTTTGCTCCGGTTCAGCAGTATAACGCCCACTGTAAGAGAAAAGACCGCTTTGTTGCCATTCAACAAGCTTTTGCCAATGGAAGGTTTGCCCTTCTTGATCAAAGATCAAACGGCCACTTAAACTTTTAAACCCATTTTCCTCGGTTCCAAAAGGAATGTCATGCCAAGAAGACAAATGCTCTAAGTGATAGGCAGCTGGCCACGCAGTTGTGAATCCTTGGTACCCTGCAGCAATCAGTTTCTCTCCCATCTCTTCGAGTTCAAGCCATGTTCGTGGCGGACGCTCGGGATCAAGCCCTGCTTGTCGAAAAGCTTCTTTATTGTAAAACAGAATTCCCGTTGAAGCATTCCATGGAAGAGAAAGTAGCTCTTCCTCGAAATTGGAATAAAAGTGACGCACGATGTCGATGTAAACATAGGGGTCGAAGTTGTGGTAATAATCTTTCATGATTGTTTCAACAGGAACATACCTGTTAAAATCTAGCATCATAGACAGTGTGGCTACTTCATAGACTTGCAAAAGATGTGGAGGATGGCCTTCATCGAAAGATCGAACTCCCTCTTCATAGGTCTGTTTGTAGTTTCCTTTATAGACGGGGATGACCTGATGCGTCTCTAAGTGGTGATTGAAATCAGCAACAATTTCCAAAAATTTTTCTTCAAGAAACCCTTCGAACGCATGCCACAAATAGATTTCCTGCGCTCTAATGCACAAAGGTAGAAAAAGGAAGAGAACTGAAACTAATAGAGCATTTTTCATCGTTTTCCCTGTAGAAAGAATAGAAATCATAACAGATTTCGCATTTAAGGATTGAGAAAAATTTTTCTCTGATTATAGTGAAGGTTTAGACATCTAATAACATGGTAGGTCACCATTTCTAATAAGAGAATATTATTCACTGGTGGACGTTGGATCCCCACCTTGGATTTAGCTCGCCGTTTTTATGAAAAAGGACACACTGTCTTCACGGCGGATTCGACACGTTTTCACATTTGTCGTTTCTCAAAAGCGGTTAAGAAAAATTTTATTGTTCCCAGCCCCCGCTTCGAACCCAAAAAGTTTATTGACCGCCTTATAGAGATCGTCGAAAAAGAAAAAATTGATCTGATCATCCCCACTTTTGAAGAGATCTTTTGCTTTTCGAAAGAGCTCGACCGTTTTCCTAAGTCTTGTAAGATCTTCAGCGCCTCCTTTGAAGCACTTGATCAACTTCACAACAAGTGGCTCTTCAACGAAAAGCTGCACAAAATGGGAGTGACGGCCCCCAAGTCCTATTTAGTCCAAACTAAGGAAGATTTAGAAACACTTCCTTTGGAATTTCCATATATTCTCAAACCTTGCTATTCGCGCGCTGCTCAGAAGGTCATCAAAATTCAAGACAAAAAAGAGCTCGAAAACGTGAAGATCGACCCCCACAACCCCTGGGTAGCTCAAGAGTGGCTCAGAGGGAAAAAGCTCTGTACATATAGCATTGCAAATCAGGGAAAACTCACGGCTCATGCAGTCTATCCGCTGCAATTTTCAATCGACGATAGCTCGTGCTTAAACTTTGAAGCCATCGAACACCCAGCTATCGAAGAGTGGGTGAAAAACTTTGTTGAGAAAGAAAAGTTCACAGGTCAAGTGGGCTTTGATTTCATTCAACTAGACGATGGAAGTCTTTACCCTATTGAGTGCAACCCCAGATCGACAAGTGGGCTTCATTTATTCCGCAACGAAGATAACCTCCCCCTAGCCTTTTTCAATGAAACCCCTCAATTGATCAAGCCCAAGACTGGCTTTTCTAAACAAGTCGCAGTGGGTATGCTCCTCTATGGCTGGAAGACAAAACACCCTCAAAAAACCTACACTCAATTCATTAAAAAACTTATCAGCGTCGAAGATGTCATTTTTTCTCGACACGATTTAAGTCCTTTTCTCATCCAACCCTTTTTATTCATTACCTATATTGTCCGCTGCCTCAAATTGCGGATGCGTATCCCCTCGATGTTCACCTTTGACATCGATTGGAATGGGGAAGCTCATAACATGCACGAGCAAGTGAACTACAAACTCGACTAAAAAGATTTTTAGTGACATAGTCTCATTAGATAGTGTCGTCATACTATCTATGCGTCAAGCACCGTTTTGAAATTCATTTGATGAGGCTTATGCAATGAAAAGAAAAGTTGTCAATCCCGATATTCAACAAAAAAAAACGTCAGCAAGCTATTGAAAAAGAGCAGGAGCGTGATCTTAAGAAAGAGCTCGATGAGGAACGGTCCACATACCCAAAAAAAATTCCCAAGGAGCACCCTAAAACCGGCCACAAATAATCATGACCTATGTTATACTTGGGCGGCATCTTTCCGAAAACAAGTTTAACAAGGATTTCATGAAAAGGATTCTTTTTTCTATGTTTATAAGCAGTTTTTTAGCACTTGCAACCATCTTGGTTCCCCCTCTCCATGCGGGAGAGAAAAATCCTAAGCAGGAAACACGCGTACTCATCATGCTTGGACCTCCTGGAGCTGGAAAAGGAACTCAGGCTGCTGTCATTCGCGACACTCTGAAGATCCCCCACATCTCAACAGGAGATCTGTTGCGTGAAAATAAAAAGCAAGGAACTGAGCTCGGGAAAAAAGCGCAAGCTTATATGGATAAGGGACAACTGGTTCCTGATCATCTCATTCTCGACATGCTTTTTGCTCGTGTTTCACAAGAAGATTGTAATAAAGGATATATCCTTGATGGGTTTCCTCGTACACTCGCTCAAGCTAAGGCTTATGATGAGCGGCTAGGAACAAGCTCAAAGGTGATTGCAATCAACCTCGATATCGCAGATGAAGAGATTGTTGATCGTTTGACGAATCGTATGGTTTGCTCTTCTTGTAGTACTCCCTATCACCTCATTCATTTTCCTCCCAAAAAGAAAATGACATGTGATAGCTGCCAAGGAAAACTCATGCAGCGAGCAGACGACACTGAGAAAGTCGTCCGCAACCGACTTGATGTTTACCATCAGCAGACAGAACCGTTAATTTCTTATTATGAAGATCAAAAGACACTACAAACTGTTGTGTGTAACCAATCAAAAGACAAAATCACAAAAGAGATTTTGTCCATTTTGAGACAAAACTACTGATTTCTTCGAACAAAGAAATAACAACTTATCTGGATGCAGACAAGTGGGAGAATGAGAACGGACGCATAAAATGGCGACTTCAAGTAAACATGGATAAATACCGCGATCTCTCCCACATAAATCAAACGGTGGAGTCTTTTCCAGTTTCGATACCCCATTTTCTTGATGCTCCAATCATTACTAGTGATTGCGAGTGAGAGCAAGATCAAAAAGGCAACAAGTCCTGGAAGCACCACAGGGTGCAAAAAGTAATGGGGATCAAACCACCCCTTTTTTTCGATTGCTCGCATGATAAAACAAAAGAAGTGAAAGCAGGCATAAAAGAAAACTGCCAACCCAATTTCTCGACGGAAACGATTGAAAAATTTAATGAAATTCCATTTTGGAAAGAAACGATTGAGAGGAGAAAGAATCAAGCTGAAGATGAGCATGGAAAGGGTAATAAAACCCGAATGGATGAGAAGCTTTTTCCATGTTTTTGCTCCCCACGTCCCGAACAAAACCGGAATGAGCAAGAAAATCACTGCCGGCAATACTAACGCACCTTCTGTTAGATATTTCTTTACCCTTTTTTCCATTTCAAATATGGGTTAAATTATGAACCTAAAATCCAAAGCTTTTCTCACTTCTCTCCTGATTGTTTTCTCAATGACCGTTCTTCTCGTATTTCTCTGCTACTTCTTTGTGGATCGAGAAGTTTCAACTTGGGTCTATGAGAAAAAACTGCATCACTTTGCTTTTCTCAATTGGTTTGCTGAAATTGCAAAGTATATCAATGCTATTGCGTCCTTAAGCTTGATCTACTTTGGGGTCAAGCGACTTTGGAAAAAAGGGAAGATAACCGAGCAAGCACTTTTAGCTACAGCACTTTCTTCTATTTTTGCCAGTGTGATTACGGATTCTTCAAAAGCTTTTTTTGGTCGTTACTGGCCAGAAACTTGGATCCAAAACAACCCTTCTTGGATCCAGAACAAAGTGTATGGCTTTAATTTTTTCCATGTAGGTTGGGGTTATTTCTCCTTTCCATCAGGGCATACAGCCATCATTGTTGCTGTAGGAACGATGATTTGGCTTGCTTTTCCCAAATGGCGCCTTTTAAGCCTCCTTCTCATCATCTTAGAAGTGATAGGTCTCATTGGGATGAACTTCCACTTCGTTGGTGATGTTGTAGGTGGAGCCTTTATTGGTTGGCTAGTCGCTCTTTTTGTTCATCACTATGTAGTCCCCACTCGTGCATCATAGTATCGATGATTGTCGGATCAATGGGATAAAGATAAGCTGAAAATGTGGCAAAATATTTAGCTTCTTCACCTTCATCATCTTTGAAAAAGATACGCGCTTTAGACACAATTGCCCCATTATCCAGCTGAGTATTTTCCACTCTAACAATCACTCCTCCATCGGCGTCAAACTTTAAACACTCCCGAAACTCTGTCCAATCCCAAGGAAACCCAACAATTTCTCCTTCACCAAAAAATTCAGACTCGGGATTTGAAATTAAAAACTCATTAGGGTCATCTTGAGGAACAGCTATATGTTGAAAGCTAAAAGTACCCTCGTCAGGAGACACTAAAAGGCAAGAATCGACGATGAGACTGTCATTGTCTGAGCTAGACCGTTTCAGAAAAAAAATCCCAAAGTGCTCAGGGGTATTTTCGTGAAGATATTGACACTTCATCTCTCCCATATAAAAAGCTTCCTTTTCGACTTCACCCCATATAAAAGGTTGAAGGACAAGCGCAAACATCAATAGCATTTTTTTCATTCTCTACTCCTTTGTAAAATATCGTGGGCGACCTTGATCCCAATAGATCGAACATAATAGCGAGCTTTCTCTTCTAGTTGCTCCTCTTGACTCAAATCCCCATCTGTTTTGCCTCGCATCATTTGGTATAAACTTAAACTAGCAGACACCGATAAATTAAAGCTCTCGACCATCCCAACCATTGGAATACGATACAAAAGATCGCACATTTCCTTAGCCTTTGGAGTCAGCCCTTTTCTTTCATTTCCAAAAAGCAAGCAAAGTGGACGATCTTGTGGAAGTTCTTCTAATGTAAGTTCTCCATCAAGCGATGCTCCAGCTATGGTAAACCCTAGCATTTTTAAACGAAACGCCTCGAGAGTCTCATGCCGCTGAAGATGAATCCATCTTGAACTCCCCCGCATCGTCGCCTTGCCCTGCCCTTTGACAAGCTGAGCATCAATGAGATGAAATTGATAAACCCCAAGAGCTTCTCCTGTCCTTGTAACAGCTAGCGCATTGTGAATATCGGCTGGGGACTCTAAGGCCACTTGCACCCCTTTCACCCGCCTCAGAAGGACTTGATCGATCCGTATTTTTCTCTCTTCAGTTAGAAAAAAGCTAAGTATCTCGACGATTTTTTCGGGGGAATGTTTTGTTAAGAGGTCTTCAAGCTGCATTCCATCACAATGGGTTAAGCAGTAACCTTAGGATCTGAAAGCAATTAAAACAAGTTGAAAAAATCAAATCTTCTCGCTATGCATTATAGGAAATAGTGCAACAGTGAGACGCAAATGATCGCAGGTCCTGACCCAAACGAAAAGTTTCCAGTTAAGTCACTTGGAAGCAAACTCTGTTTTGTGAAAAATGTTCTCACTTTAGAAAACTGTACTATTGGTGACTACACTTACTACTACGACCCTCTTGGAGCTGAAAAATTTGAAGATCGGTGCATCATCAACATGTTTGAACACAAAAAGACCCACCTTAAGATTGGGAAATTCACTTGTATTGATCCTCGCTCTCTTTTCGTTTTAGACAGAGCCTACCGTAAGCTCAAGGGAACCTCTTCCTACCCCTTCCAACTATTTGAGGAAAGTTGGAAAGACATAGGAGATTGTGGCACTGTTGCTTGGTGCGGAAATGTAGAAGTTGGCAATGATGTTTTTGTGGGAGCTCACTTAATATTAATTCCTGGAGCCAAGCTCGGAGACGGGGTCATACTCGCCCCAAACTCTACAGTGATTGATGAAATCCCACCTTATACAATGGCCGCTGGCTCGCCAGCAAAACCCATTCGAAAGAGATTCAAACCACGTATTGTAGAAGAACTCCTCACGATTCGTTGGTGGGACTGGGATATAGAAAAAATTACCCGGAATATCGCCGCCATCCAAGGCACAGATATCGAGCTTTTGAAACATGCAAAATGATTCGAAACCTCTTTCCACTCCTTAAGAGGTCCCGAACCATGAATTATTATCGCTTTGCGCCTTTCTTCTTCTTGCTGTTTTTCCAAGCAATTACATGATAAATCATCGATAAACCGAAGATCACGTAAACGATTCGAATGATCCACTCGCGATCAAATACATAAGTCACTAGATTTAGACGATATAGTCCGATAAACCCCCAGACGATACCACCAATTACCAGCAAAAGAATGGCTAAACTATCAAGCTTCTTTAGCATTTTTTGATTCCTCCAAATATACTAACTTTATTTCCAACGTTTTTGGATAGACTTCCAGCCCACAGCTTGATAAATCGCAGCGGCACCGATTAGAACGTAAATCAAACGGTCTAACCAAGTTCTACCAACAAAATATTCGACAAGATTGAACTCAAAAAGACCGATCAATCCCCAGTTTAACCCCCCTAGACAGAGCAAGAAACAAACAAGAATATCTAATTTTCTCATGGATATAACTCCTACAACAGATCTATTTGTCCTAAACCCCTAATTAATCAATTAAGATCTTTATGTAAAGAGATAGAAGTAATTTTTTACATAATTACTTTAATAATATGATTTTTATCTAATTACAAAGAAACAAAGTCTCGCTCAGACCAGTATTCATCACCGTATGAATAAAGGAGCTGTCGCCCTTTTTTGACTCCAAAGCGCCCCGTCGTAAAGACAACCCTAGGCCCCTCATCGATATAATGCTCCCAAGGAATGACGTTTGTCGCTCCTTTTGTGGGATCTCCATGGTTCATGAAGCGAGTCCAGTTGCCCTTGTTCATGGCATCAATCGAATAGGTCTTATAATCTGAGAAAGAAAAAGTGCTATCATGGTCAGGGTCAATGTCGTCATCGAGCATCAAAACTCCTGTATATTGATGCAACGTAGAATAAGGAGGAATGTCTTCAGTTGCAAAGACTCCATATCCTACTTTTGGACTAATGTAGCGGATGGTGACACGTCGGCAATACCGCTCGTCAGTCCCATCAATTTCGAGCTGACGAAAAAAAGCATCAAGTCTGTCGCCACGGTATTCAGAAATGATTGGTTTAGCTTTTGGAAGAAAACGTTTCCACGAACGTTTAAAACGATCTGCAACTTTTGAATCGACTTCAACATCATTTAAATATTGAATCTGAGTTTTGATTCCAAATCTTTCTTGAAAAACCACGTCATACCCTTTGCGTAATACTTTAGTCATACTTACGCTATTATTCTAATTAATTTAAAAGAGCAAGCAGGAATTAAACAAAATACAAAGACGGAATCTGACTTAAAAATTTTACAAACAAACGAAGGTCTTGATTTGGATTAAATGAGTTCTTCGAGAACGTTTAAAGAACGGAAAAGAATTGCACCATCTTTTGAATGGCGATCGATCAATTCTCGGTTAAGAGTCGAAAGATTCCAATAGATCTTCACAATCTCTTCGCGACATGGAATGATTTCAGGGTCCAATAAAAATGGAATCAGTCGCTTTAACATGAATTCATTGATGCTGTATGCAGCTTTTTGACAAAGCTTCACATCAGAAAGGTCTAAAGAGCCCTCTTGATAGTTAAGAAGATTGTGATAAATACGATCACTAGTGATCAAATTGAAGATAAAGTGCTTCACTAAAGTCACGATACCTTCTTCTAATGCTCCATCATAATCGAGAGGATCAAGTGTTTCTTTCACCTTCACAATTTTTTTCAGAAGCTCGCGCATTGCTTCGCGCAACTCAGGAGTTTTTAAATGATACATTGCGGGAATCAGATACCGATCAAAAAAAGCTAATAGATCTCTAATAAATTGACGGGATTTCTCTTCCTTAAGATTGTCCCGACTTAGCTCGGAAATCTGCTTCGTTAAGACATGCTCAAAAGTCTTCTCAATCAGAGGATGAATAGATTTTTTGAAGGGTTCGAGTTTATGAGAAAGAGCATCGATCTGACGCGAGATGGGCGCGCTATCGTAATTGTGTGCCATGAATTGACAGCTGATGCGACCTAAGCGTTCTTTCAGTTGCCCATACTGCTCAATATCAATTTTAGACAGCTTTGTAGGAACATGATCGACAGCCTCTTTCACGAGTTTTTCAATGAGTAAAAGGTTCCATTCTCCAACCGCACGGTTGGAGCTCGCGTAGCAAACCCTATCTGGGTCAAGCTTCAGCAACGTAGATAAACACTTTTTCTCAGCTAAATCACTCATAATAGATTCTCCTAATCTAATTATAATGATTTCTTAATAAAGAATCTACAATTTGTAAAAATATTTTTTAAGTTTAAAGCTCTATCTGTTAGATAATTGTGAATAAATATTTAAGTTATTTATATTGAATCATTTGTGATTTAAACATTTAAGAGACAGCTTCGCCATGCCACTTGGTTTCGAGCCGCGTCATAGATCGACCTTCTGTCATCTCAGCCAGATAGGCTCTCGCATCCTTGCGCCTCTTAGCTCCCACAAGGCACTTGAAATAGGTCTGACGGAACAGATCGACTTGGGCATCGCTACCCCCAACAGCCCCTACATTGGTTATCATGGGGTCAAAGTACTTAAGAGCTGTCTTATAGTCCTGGTCTGCAAAGGCTAGCGATCCATAAATCAAGGGAAGCCCCATTCCTTTCCATACCTTCCGATCCTCCCCCCGCTGAAGCTCTGCAAACCGTAGAATCGAACTGAGCCCTTCCTTCACCTCTTCTTTCATGCCCCCTCTCTTCAACGCATAAAAAAGCTGCGCATTCACAAAAGGAATCGAGCCAAAACTCGCCTTCTCACCAATAGCTTCCGCTAAACCTTCCCACAAACTTGCCACATCTTGCTGTTCTAAATCATAACGCCACAGCAGCGAAGCCAAATCTACTTCTTCTCCAACCATGTTGTTTTTCGATTCCCACTTAGCTCGCTTAACAACATCTAACGACTCTTCAAAATCAAGATTCTCCAAATACATAAGAGCCAAGTGCCACATGTTATGAGATTCGATGATGCGACCTGACTTTTTCCAAACAGGAACAAACGATTCTAAAGCATCAATTCCCTTATCAATATCTCCTTGATTGATGTAGACATGACATAAGGTATGGTGGGCCCATGAGTTGAACTTATCGAGATCAAGTGCACGCGTTGCCTCTTTCTCTGCAGCCTCCAGCTGCCCAGTCAACTCAAGCGCAAACGAATGCATCGAGAGAAATAAAGGATCGTCTTTCCATTTAGGGTAATGGGCCTGAGTCAAAGCTAGAAACCGTTTTCCCTCATACTCCTGCCCTTTGCAGTAATAAATGAACTCGGTCGCCTTCAGTGCCACCAAATCATTGCGCCATTTTAAGCAGTGCTTTTCTAAATGATTCAAACATTCCGACAAATGGTCTTGGTGCCAAAGATGGAGTGCTTCATAAAAACTCTCCTCTCTTTCCGACACTTGATGCGCTAGCAGAGCTTGTGCTTTTTGCAGATAAAGTCGCGCCTTTTCATGCGGCTTTTCAGCCTGACCAAAGAGATAAAAAAGAGCTGCATAAAGCTGCAACAGGTAGTTATCTGCAAAACGCTCAGCTGCTTTATTGACATCAGCGACCTCCGCACCCAAACGAAGAAGCTGATCGGTGAAATGATCGATGGCATCGATGACTTCGCCTTCATTTGTCGTGACGAGATTCCCTAACCGATCTTTTAGATTCACGATTTGATTTCTCCCAACAGCTTCATCACCAGTTTTTTGGGATCTTCTTCTAAAATCAGTAGCTCTTGCGAATCAGGGTCCAATCGCTCAACAAGACTCGAAACCTCATCTGCAATTCCTCCCGAACCAAGTAAAACCCCAACGGGCTTCCCCATGTCGATCATGTTGGTCACTTCGTTAAGAGTTCCCCACTTTCCTCCAATCACTATTCCCCCATCACAACTCGCTGTCGATACAACGTTTCGATACTTCTTTGCAACACTCAGTGTCTTAGAAAAAGGAAAGGTCTCAGGAACAAAGATCATCTTATCATAAATCGAAACATCATCATCAGGCGTGAACTGAAGTTGCTCTTCATAGTTCGCTACTGGGGAAAAACCCCACTTTTGCTTTTCACTTGCTGCAGCCGCCACGGCATAAGGCAACCCTGAACAGGCGCCTGTCATCAGTAGCACGTCGTGCTCATTGAGTTCCTGTCCCAAATGCACAGCTTGGGTCAGCACTTCAGAGCTTTCAATTTCTGACGAACCAAATATTCCAATTCTAAGTTCCATGATTTCCTTTTAATCAGAAAGGAAACAAGGATCAAATTATTTTTTTAATTTTCGCAAAATTGCGTAAAAAGTTTTTCTTTTGGTAGAGTTTTTATTTTCATTTTTTGAGGTGTTCACATGAAAAAACTTCTTTTTTGCCTTGGGTTACTGCTACTTCTACCACTGCACAGCGCAGAACTTGACCAATTCCAATGGGGCATGAAAAAGTATCTCATGGTCCTCGAAAAAGGAATGCAGCTTTGTGAAAAGCAAGGCTATGCCTACTTCAAGGTGGAGCGCTGCCACTTTAAATCAGATGACGGGAAAGAGCTATTGTTCACAGACACTATTCGCGATACATCAGGTGAACCCTACGAAGAAACAACTTCTTCGTACACTCTCACCCTCTATCTTTATAAAGACAAACCAGATGATCTCTCAGCAGTTGATGTGAAAAAGCATAACTTGCTGAAAAAACTCGCCTCAAAGTCAACAGACAATACGGCGCAAATTGTGAAAGAAATCCAATCTGAAGAAGAGCTTTTGCATGAAATTGAAACGAGCAAAGTCCCCATCTACATCAAATGCTTTTCCCCAACATGCCCCCCTTGTGGACACTTAGCTCCCTTTTTTCAAAACTGGGCCAGCATGCATGCCAATAAGGGGAAATTTCTCGCAATTGATTTAAGTAAAATGCCAACGTTCCGCGAGCAGTATCAAGTCGATGTCATGCCAACCCTACTCATTTTCAATGAAAAAGGTGAGCTGATCGACCGCTACTCAGGACTCAGCGACATTGGCCTCTTTATTGAAACTCAACTCAGTTCCTAGAAGAGCTGAGGTGTCAGCCCTGTACAGGTTGTCGCCATGAGAATACTCAGAGCAATTCCTAGAACCCCTAAACCTGCATAACCTGTTAAATTGCGTATATTCACCAACATAAATTTGGCTTGATAATCACGGGGTGTATCTTCAAATATTGCGTCGTCTATAACAAAAAGCGTTGCGATTCTCCAAAACGCCGTGGCGGTAAAACCAGATATGACTCTGAACCAACTGTATGCTTTTTACAAAGCAGAGCTCAAAACTGATGCTGAAGTAGAAGTTGCATCTTCTTTTTGATCATTTTTAAGCCTCTCACCGACATATTGAAAAATCAGAGGAGCCACAATCGTGGCATCCGATTCGATGATGTAAGATGGCGTTGCTTCTGCAATCTTCCCCCAAGTGATTTTTTCACTCGGAGTGGCCCCACTGTAAGAACCATACGAAGTCGTGCTATCGCTGATTTGGCAAAAGTAACTCCAAAGAGGACATTCCTCTTGTCTAAGATCTTGACGAATGAGAGGCACAACGCAAATCGGAAAGTCGCCTGCAATCCCTCCACCTATTTGAAAAAAACCAATAGGATGCTTTGAAGCTGTTTCATCATACCAATGAACCAGAGTTTCCATTTGTTCAAGCCCAGACTTCACAACCGATAAACTTTGAACCTCCCCCTTAACTTTGCTGGCAACCAACCCATTTGCTGTGGAAGAGTCTTCCCATCCTGGAACAAAAATAGGAAGCTGCTTTTCATAGGCGGCATAGAGCCATGAATGTTTGAGATCAATTTCGTAAAACTCTTCGAGCATGTTGTACTCAAAGAGTTGATACATGAACTCATAGGGGAAAAAACGCTTTCCCTGCTCCTCAGCCTTTTTCCAAAGCACCAAGAGCTGCCGATCAATCCGTCGAAGAGCTTCTTCTTCCGGAATACAAGTATCCGTCACCCGATTCATCCCTCGATCATAAAGAGCTTGCTCATCAGCTTTTGTGAGAGAGCGGTAATGGGGAACTCTCTCATACTGAGTATGGGCCACTAAATTGAAGATATCTTCTTCAAGGTTTGCCCCAGTGCAGCAAATAGCATGTACATGCCCTTCACGAATCATTTCAGCAAGAGAAATCCCAAGCTCAGCTGTGCTCATGGCACCGGCAAGTGTGATAAACATTTTTCCGTTTTCATTGAGCAGCTTAACCCACCCCTCTGCTGCATCAACACAGCTCGCCGCATTGAAGTGTTTAAAGTGCTTCTTCATGAATTCAGCGATTGCCATGTCTTCTTTCCTTGGGTTCAAATAGATAACTGAGAATTTTGTACACAAGCTTTGCTGCCAAGTAATCGGGAGCATGCATCCCAGGGATAGGACTGAGCTCCACCACATCAAAGCCTACAAGGCTCCGCTTATCCATCACTTTTTTCAGCAGCTTCAGTGTGGGGTTCCAAAAAAGCCCTCCCGGTTCAGGAGTTCCCGTTGCAGGCATAAGGGAAGAATCAAAAACGTCGACATCAAACGAGAGATAAACACGATCACTCAGCCTGTCGAGGACTTGATCCATCCACGCCTCCCCATCGAGTTCATGAGCAAAAAAAACATCTTCTTGTTGCAGTTCGTTTTTTTCTTTTGCGGCCATGCTCCGGATGCCAACAGCAACGACATTGTCCACTTCAGGAAGGGTTTTGACGCGTGCCATAACCGAGCCATGACTATAGGGATTTCCCTCAAGAGCAGGATCAAGGTCGGTGTGGGCATCGAGTTGAAGAACGCTAAGGGGACCATATCTTTCTGCATGTGCACGGATCGGAGCGTAAGAGATGGAATGTTCGCCACCAACCGTGACGAGATACTTCCCTTGATCCATGTACTGGCACACGGTGTCATAGGTGACTTTCAACATCTCTTCACTTGTTTCAGGGCGTAGCTCAGGAGCCGTGTAAATCCCCTCTCGGTACACCTCCGTGTCAGTTTCAATGTCATAGAGCTCAAGGTTTTTCGAAGCTTCGATTATTGCTGCAGGCCCGTTGACCGTCCCTTTGCCATAAGAAGTCGTTTTATCAAACGCCACAGGCAAGAGAACTACTTGTCCTTTTTCTAAAGAGCATTCTTCTCCTAAAAACATCAATCCACCAAATACGTATAATTTTCCATCGAAGCCTTATATTTTTTCTTAATCATGAAGGCTTCCTGATCTGTCATGATTCCCTTTCTGAGCGCATTTTCGATTGTGTGATGCAACTGAGAACTGAGTTCTTGCGGGTCATACTGCATGTATTGCAACACTTCGCGAATCGTGTCTCCTTCAATCAAGTTCTTAAAACGCCAGGTTCCATCTTCACGCAAATCAACATGAATCGCATTCGTGTCTCCAAATAGATTGTGTAGCCCGCCTAAAGCTTCTTGGTAAGCGCCCACCAAAAAGATGCCGAGATAATAAGGTTCACTTGGTTCAAATTCATGCAGGTGAATACTTGGCATAGGACCCACAGGTGAAATGAATCGCTCTATTGTCCCATCGCTATCGCAGCTTAAGTCGACAATTTTTGCTTTGCGATTAGGTGGGGCAGCAAGACGGTGAATCGGCATGACAGGAAACAGCTGCTCAATCGCCCATGAATCGGGAAGAGATTGAAACACTGAAAAGTTACAAAAGTAAATATCAACAAGAATCTCTGAAAGTCGCTCAATGTCGTCATGCGAGTCTTCCAACTCATCGTAAAAGGAATGGACTTTGACTAAAAAATTGCGATAGACCTGCTCAACATACGCACGCTCTTCGATACTGATCCCACCATGGATGAACTTTTCTAAGATCTGCTCTTTGATGTAATGGGCATCGTGCAGTCCCTCTAAACAATTTTGAGGTGTGAGTGAGTGGTACATTTCGTAGAGATCTTCAAGCAAATCGTGATCACTTGGCGGCTCGTCGAGTTTTAAGACAGGGGCATCATACTTCGAAACATCGATCACTTCGGTCACTAAAATTGAGTGGTGCGCAACAAGTGCTCGCCCTGATTCACTAATCAAAACAGGTTGCTTGACTCCGTTTTCTTTGCAGATACTTCCCACAATGTACACAATGTCTCTGGCATACTCTTCAATAGAATAGTTCATCGAAGAATCACTGATGGTTTTCGATCCATCATAGTCAACGCCTAATCCCCCACCGACATCAAAAAACTCAAGTTGCGGACATTTTTTCGCAAGTTCTGTATAAAAATGAGCGGCTTCTGCAAGGGTTTTCTTAAAGGGAAGAATCGAACTTAGCTGACTTCCAATATGAAAATGCAATAGTTTGATCCAATCCGCTTTTCCCGCATCAGAAAACACTTTCCATGCAACGAGAAGTTCGTGGGTACTGAGTCCAAATTTCGCAAAGTCTCCTCCAGAAGAGGCCCAACGCCCACTTCCTTTCACTGAAGGCTTCATTCGAAATCCCACTTCTGCTTCGATTCCAAGTCGCTCAGCAACGGACAGAATCATCTGGCACTCATAAAGCTGCTCAACAATGATAATCGTCCGCTTTCCTAACTTGCGCGATAATAGAGCAAGCTCAATGTACTCCTCATCTTTGTAACCATTACAAAGAAATAGCGAATCCCCGTCGTCTGGCAAAGCTAAAATACTTAACAGCTCAGGCTTACTCCCCACTTCCAAACCCGAACGCTTGCCAAGTCCCGCGGTTCGAATCGTATCGATCACATGTTTTTGCTGGTTCACTTTGATAGGAAAGACATGCCGGTAATCACTTTGGTAAGAATAGAGATTGATGGCCTCGCGAAACGCAGAGGAAATTTTCTCTAAGCGGTCCTGAATGATCCCATCAAATCGGATTAATACCGGAACCTCGACCCCTCGTCCAACTAATGTTTTAACAATTTCATAGAGATCGACGGCATTGCCATCTTTATAGGGAGTGACTTCAATATTTCCCTTGTCATTGACATGAAAATATCCTTCACCCCACTTGTCCCAGGCATAAAGCTCGCGGCTTTCCTCGACATCCCAAGTTTCTAAATCTAATTCTTGCATGACACAACCCTCACCTAAATTTTAGGTGTGAATTAGAATACAAAAACTTCTAGAAATCGGGATACAAAAATCTCTCAAAAGAGATTGTTTTTTTCTTCCAATTTCTATAAAATTTTCTGCAAAAATCTATGAGGTTGATATGTATCCAGTGATTGTTTCAGCTCTTTCAGGAGCTTATCATGGAGGAGTTGCTCGCCTCCTCGAGTACACTAAATTTGACAAAAAAGTCTTCGACTTTGTCGCCCCAAAAGCCACGCATGCACTTGCGTTTGGTGTCTTTTCTGTGCTTGCTAGTTCACTTGGAGAAACTGTTATTCGCAACATGACGAATACCCGTTTTGAGCGCGATTACGGAATGTACGCTCGAGGGGAAAGAATGATGTCTTCAAGCAACCCGGTTGCCTACAAATACGGTTACATTGCAGTTCATATCTTGAGCTTATTCGGAACAGCTTACACCTTAAATCAGATGAACTACCGCATTCCTTATCGCTTTGTTCCCATCGCTCAGATCCCAACCGCTCTCTTGTATCTGTACGATAATTCCTAAAGAGTTGATAGAAAATCCATGACCTTTTGGGCGTGCCCTTTGGCACGCACATTTCTCCATGCCTTGACAAGACCTCCTGAGGGATCGATCAAAAAGGTGCTCCGGATCACTCCTTCATACTCCCGCCCATAGTTCTTTTTAAGTCCCCAAGCTCCGTACTGCTTCATCACTCCCTTTTCTGGATCGGATAACAGAGTCGCCTTTAGCCCATACTTAGCAATAAACTTCTGATGACTTGTCACAAATCAGGGCTCACTCCCAGCACAACCACATTTTCTGCGAGCTTAGAAAAATCACACGCCTCAGTGGTGCAGCCTGGTGTATCATCTTTGGGATAAAAATATAAGATGACCCATTTTCCTCGAAAATCTTCTAGGGAAACAAGTTCATCATCTTGATTTTGAAGAGAAAAGGAAGGGGCCACTTCGATCACTTGATTCATAAGATACTCCTGTTTGGAGACCTTATTATGGCGCCCCTCCTCAATAAAGTCTATTATTGGACCTCGTCAGTGAAAACGCGGGTAACCCACACTGAATCCATCTCTCCAGGATGAATCATTTGGTAATCTTCATAGCGATTCGTATGGGTGCCTCTATTGATGATAACTCTATCTCCTTCTTTCCAATATTGCGAGCTACATGCTCCCCAATAGCCTGTTATCCAGATATTCCCATCACCGGTACGTAGCGCGTATCCCGTTTCATCGACTTTCGTCAAAAAATAGGCCTTAGACAAATCATTGCAATCTTTGCTAAGACAAGTGAGATAGGCACTTTTTTCTGCCACATTTTTTAAGATGAATTCGTCATTTTTTCCTTTAGAATAATGAGCAATACGAATGTCATCCCCGGTTTTCCAATTCTGAGAAATAGCTTCAAAGGCTTTTTGACTCTGTTCACCTTCAATATGCCATTTAGAACCATCGCTAAGAATCACGACAATTCTTGACGAATCAATTTGCCTGACTTGTTCAAAAGCTGTACAAATTTTTGGTCTCAATTGTGAAGAAATTTTGAAGTCTACTTTTTCAACTGCTTTTTTCTCTTCACTTTGCTCCACACCTTCTAGTGCGTTGAAATCAATTGCGATATCACCTTCTGAAATACCTTCAACTGTCATCCTATTCCTCCTTTTGAATTCATAAAGAGGAATAGGATAACCTATCTCAATGCTAAAAAACAATGATGTTGCTTCAATCAATGATTAAGTAGGTAGTGAACCCAGGCGCTCGTATTATTTCCGATATGAAGTCCAATAGGAAACTCCAAGCCTCCAAAATCCTCAGCAACGCCAAACACAAACCCCGCAACTGTTGCAAAAATGACTTGAGGAAGGAAATAGATAGGATTACAGAAAAAACATAAGCTATTTGAAAAATGGACAAGTCCAAAAATAACCGATGTATAAAAGATCGTTGTGGTCCGGGCTGCAAAATTTGCATCTACTTTAGATAGTCCCCAATCTAAATAAGACTTTTCAATATTTCCTATCATCTTGTCTTTTAAATCCTGCCTAAACACTTGTTCTTCCATTATAGGGCCGATCACACAGACAAATGGAGTAATAAGGACTTTCACACCAAGATTCAAATTTGCAAACGGATCATAAGTGGGAAGGTTCCAAGCCTTGACCATTCTATTTAATAAGGGGATAGAAACCAGAGGGATTGCTGCACCTAGCACAAAACCCACTCGCCCCCTCAAACTCGACATCGCATCCTTACCTATTTCGGCATATGCGTAAACCGCATCTTTAAAATAAGATAAACGATTGGTATCTTGAATAGTTGACATGTCAATCCCAAATAATTTTTAAAACGTTAAAATTATAGAGTTAACAAACATTTAAATCAAACAATATATATTAATTTAAACTGAATCTATTGAAGCACAAAATGATTTGAAAGTATTTGTAATTAGAAACATCAAGCGCTGATGCTTTTCAGATTGCAACTCGTCTCCAGTTTCCAAAAAATAGCACGCCCAGAAATGGTGAAAAATGAAAGCTTCTTCAAAAAAAAACTGCTTCCTCCTTGGAAACGCCCCTTTTAAAACTTCAACCCCATCAAATACTGCGCTCGCATCTGCATATTTTTTCTCTCTTAAAAACTGATACGCCAAAATAGATTTGATCAAAAGTTGGCCTTCAAACCTGTTTCTCAGTTCCTGAAACAGCTCATCAGCCTCTTCAAATAACTCAAAAAAGATGAGAGCACGATGGTAGACATATCCTGCATAAACGCTTTTTGGGTATTGCTCATAAGAGTTCTTTAACTCTTCTAATGCTCGAGGACCTTCCACACCGATTGAATGAGCCAGCTGCTGCAAACGGGCCGTCACCTCATCAGGCATTAAAAAAATCGATTTTGGACGGAAGTCAAAATGGATACTCTGCTTCACCTTTTTTTGCTTTTCGTTCCAAGTGCACTCAAGATCGAGTTTCATACATCTCCCTCTTAATGATGATAAATTTCAAATTGAAGGATTTTGCTCGACATCGCTTTTAATTGCACCTATTTCCATCCCCCTTTCTTTAAGAGCATATTTTCGGTTGGCAAACCCCTCCCATAATAATGTTTGAAGCTTACCTTTCAAAACCTTATGATAAATGGTTTTACACAAGCATGAAATGAAAATGTTCACTTCCTATTTCTCGACACAGAAAGTTCTGAAAAGCTCGATATCGGCAAATCAAGAAGGCAATCCTCAAAAAGCCCTCAAAATCCTTGAGCCCTTATTACACTCTAAAAAAATCATAACCAGCTGCAGCCTCTGGAAGTCGACATGGAAGATTGTCAGTGAAATTTTTGAGCAGTTAGGAGACCAACAATTGGCGAGCTTGTCTCAAGCAAATTTATTTATTCAGGACCATCCACATCAATTCTATCATTTTGGTTATGAGCTTGTTGAAAGAGGACTTTATGTTGTTGGACTTCCTGTTTTGAAAAGAGCAGCACTCTTGTTTCCCAATAATGAACAAATTCTTACTGAAATTGCCCATATTTTAGAGCAATTGAAGTTGTATAGAGAAGGAAAAGAATGCCTTCTGCAAGCGCCCAAGCTGGTCCAAACAGCTTTTATGCCCCGTTATTTAGTTGTGTTTTATTCAATAATGACGGGTGACCTAGAAGAAGCAAATAAATGGTTCTCTGGGCTCGATCAATTGTTGATTCATACTCCCTTAGAGTATCGGGAAAGCTATGAGTTCATGTTTGATAACATCCAAGCAATGCTAGATAGAGCAAAACTTTTATTGCCTCATACTCCTTTAGATTCTTCAGATCTTCGCGGGTGGAATGCAGTGGTCAATGGCAATATTGTACTCCATCTCAGTGAATATGCCATGGAATCAATGGGAGGTAGATATGCCATGGAATCAATGGGAGGTAGATATGCCTTTTACCAAGAAAGTTCCACTAGTCTTTTTCGCTGTATCAGCCAATTAAAAGATGTCTTAGATAACCTCTATATTCAACCAAAGAGAATTCTTTCACTCCCCGATAGAGACAGTTGCATTTTATCTCATCAAGCCGCAAAATTTTTACAATGTCCTGTCGAAATTTTTTCTGCAGAGACAAACTCTCTGCCAGGACTTATCGTCTGTTATTGTTCTGATTTAATTGATTCTGATAGTTTTGATTTTTTAGCTGAAGCCAAAGAAGATCAAGTTTTATGGTGTCATGCATCGAATTGGACTCAGGATTCTATTGCTCCTGATTTTATCAGCTATTTTTCTCAATGTACCTGTCCGCCATGGGGAAAACAGCTCACTCTTGACATAGAAGGCTTGGAGAGCGATGAAAAGCCAAATGTTATTGAAAAAGATCCCTTAGAAGGAACTCCAGAGCATGTTGCTGAAACATTGTACAAAACGTATGAGACGCAACAACTAGAAGATACTGAGCAGGCTAAAGTTTTGGCGCGATTACTCTTTTGTCATAAAAATGAAAACAATGCGTTCAGTGCACAAAGAACTAGGTCAAGACAATGGGTGGATTCCCCCATCTCAAGTGAGCCCTTTTCACTTAGCTGAAAAAAGGGCTTTAGACAGATCTTGATCCATGTGGAAAAAAGAATTCAAATCTCCAGGTTCGAAAATTAACCAAGCATCCCCAAATGTATGGTTCAAAAACGTCTCAATCTTGTATCCCCCAGATAGTAGAACTTCTAGATCACCGCAATTTTTGACTGCAATATCTTCTACAAAGTATTTTTCACCAGAAAAATTGAAAAACTCCAAGATCCTTTCATCTTGTAGATTCCCACTTTCATAGTCCCAATCTTCACTCCAATCCTCCTCATCCACTGGCTCCCAAAGATCTCGGTGACCTGTGATGATCCCGCTGGGGCCTAATAGTCTCCATGAACATAAGAAATGCAGTGACCAGTCTGAAACTTCCCCATCTTTAACTGGTCTGATTTGTCCAAAACCAAGCATCAGCATATCAGCAGCTCGATTGATCTGACTGAGGGGAAGGCCCATGATTGCGTTGCAAATTTTCTTTAACTTAGCAATTTCCAAAGCAGATTCTGTATTCTCTTTCGTCATCCTTTATCTCGTAGATCTAGGGCGGAAGGCCGCCTCCATGAAAAATTTCCTGCACAATTTAGATTAGACGTTTCCTATCCACAACTCCTTTTTGCATCAAGCTAAAGAGCTTAAGCTGATGCCTTTTTGTTTTTCAAGATTTTGCTTTTTTTGGGGAAGGGGGGCTTATTTAGAGAGTGATGTAACTCACCTCCTATATCAACCCTATAATAGTATCTTCACTGACTTGTCGCAAGTAGTCAAAAAGCACTAAAGAGCGAATAAGTCGTCTATGAAATTCTACGTATCTTTGCTCTAGCTGTCTTTTTTTCACCGCAATTGGCGCAGAAATTCCACTTAGTCTCAAGCTCTTCTTTGCATTTAGAGCACTGAGTTAAAGAGCGATCATGCCATCTATCATTCTTATGGTAAATGACCTGAGCGATAATGATGATAACAGGAATTGTTGTCATGATCTGTTTTACAAGGAAAAATAAAGAACCTTCTCGAATAGCAGTAAATGTGAGTGTTCCAAAACCAATTGCAAGCAAAATATTGTAGGTTAGGGAGATATCCCTAACTTCTTTATGGACATGGATTTTCCAAATCTGAAACCAATAGCTGACAGATAATAGGACGATGGCGATCCATGATAAGATATTTAATAGCATTTTTAACCTCTGTACTTAGCCATATCACGCCCAGCTTTTTCTTGTAAGGGGGGGTATGCAGGATTAGAAATTTCTATTTGTGTTTGTCAGAGACACAAAAAGAAACCGCTGAATAGGAAAAAGATGAAATGGGGAGTTGCCCCCGAATTTAGGGCTCTCAGATTTGGAAAAAGGCAACAAAGTCTGTAGACGATCCTTTAGGCGGCAGGCCGCCTCCATAAAGATTTTTCTTATTTCAGCGTGATTATTTTTTGATGGATCAGGATTATCCTGACGCATGGCAAGCTTAAGTAAGCTTGTCAAGGAGGGATAAGGCCGAGACGCAAAAAAGAAACCGTTGAAAAAGAAAAAGCTGAAATGGGGGCGGCCAGACTCGAACTGGCGGAGACCGAAGTCGATGGATTTACAGTCCATTGCAATTGCCACTATGCGACACCCCCGCGGGGTAAAAAAAATTTGCTGGAGAAAGGACTTGAACCCTCAACCGTCCGATTACAAGTCGGGCGCTCTACCAATTGAGCTACTCCAGCAAACGAGTGATCGTTATACCAAATCATTTGTTTTAGGATCAAGAGAGAATTAAAAGTCTTTTTCAAGATAGAGGACCCAAATTCCTCCACCGATAATCAGGGCAATTCCTATCCATGAAAGAAGAGGAGGAACGTGGTGCCAAAAGAGCCAGTCAAATAGACCAGAAAACACCACATATGTGTAGGAAAAGGGTGCTAAACTGGCAGGACAGGCAAATTTAAATGAAACCGTAAAAGTGTATTGAATGATTGCAAATATCACACCAATCACTGCCATCAGCCCTATAACACTCCAAGGAATCGGGTGCCAAGTCCAGATGACGTAGGGAAGCAAGACAAGAGTTCCCAAGAGAACGTAGTAAAAAATGATCCTTATAGAGGGTTCGTCTGACAATTTTTTCAAAGAGACCATCGTCAATGCCATGCAGAAACCAGCGATAATCGCTAAAATGGCACCATAATGAAGGGTTTGCGAATCAGGATTAAGAACGCAATAGACTCCCACAAAGCCTACAACGAGAGGAAACCATAGCTTATGAGAAATTTTTATCTTGAGCCAAAATAGCAAAATAAAGGGAATAAACAAGACTCCCGCGTTGAGAAGAACTGTTGCACCGGCTAGTGAAATGGACGTAATCGCAAAGAAAAGAAGCGCATACTCTCCAACCCCAAACAAGCTACGCAAAATGATGGGGCCTTTATGCTGGGTTTTTAAAGAGGTTCTAAGCGCAAATGGAAGGATAAGAATAAGGGTAACAAAGTATTGAAAAAATAAAATCGTCGGGGCTGTTTCATAACTAGAGCAGACTTTGGCTAAAGCAGTAAGAACTGCCATCAAAAACCAAGTCACAATTGTTAAAAAAATCGCTAAAGAAAGATTTTGGTGTTTCACTCATCCGAGGAAGTTGGTTGACTCTCTTCCTCTTTTTCTGCGATTTGAGTCTTTTCCTCAACCTTTTCTTTTGCTGGTGGAGCTGAAGAAAAACGTTCAGCGAGTGATGGAGCCTCGGTTTGAACCTCGGAAATAGTATGGCCTCCCAGCTTTTTAGAGACCATTCCAGAGATCTTTTCCATGCCAGTCTTGACGTTTTGAGGAGTCAAATTTGTGAAGCTGCGCCGCTGGACAGCAGACTTCTGCTCACAGCATTTTTTATACTTTTTCCCTGAGCCACAAGGACAAGGGTCGTTACGGCCAACTTTAGACATTTATTCCTCAAAAAATCATTACTATGCCATATATTATACACGATTTTTACATCTTTGTATAGCACTTATTGTCTAGAGACTCTATCCTATCCTCTATGGAAATTCCAATCGCACGCCCTCCTTGGACTGGTAAGGGGAAGAAAATCGAAAGCATGTGCCGAAAGGCCCTTTTTGACTTTTCCTTGCTCGAAGACGCAAACGGAGTTGCCGTCGCCTTAAGTGGGGGAAAAGACAGCCTTTCATTACTTTTCATGTTGAAAGCCATTTTGGGAAAAGGGTTTCCCGACTTGCCACTACTTGCCATTCATGTGCAAGGAGAGTTTTCTTGCGGAGCTTCTGTTCACGCAAACTTTTTGCGCGGAATTTGCAAAGAGCTCGAAGTGCCTTTGCTTTTTCGCGAATCGACTCAAAAACGAGAAACACTTTCTTGTTATCGCTGTTCACGTGAGCGGCGCAAGCTGATCTTTGATGCCGCTAAAGAAGAGGGATTTTCAACGATTGCTTTTGGACACCATCAAGATGACAGCACACAGACATTGCTTTTAAATCTCCTTCACAAAGGAGAGTTTGCAGCCAATCTACCTAAAGTCCCGATGCACGATTATGGGGTGACGATTATTCGCCCTTTCATATATGTTCCGGAAAAGGAGATAGTGCATTTTGCAAAACAACATGGCTTTGCGCGCATCACGTGTCAATGTCCTGTTGGACAAAACTCCAAACGAGGAGTTGCTAAACGACTCTTAGAGCAGTTGGAAGAAGAGTTTCCAAATGCCCGAGTCAATTTGGCGCAAGCTGCACATGAGTATGGCTCAAAAAAAGCAATGACGAAATGATTCCTTTTTCTGAACTCAGTGCCATTGCCATTTATGTGGTGATTTTATTTGTGATTGGATTTTGGTCCTATAGAGGTCACAAAACAGCAGATGATTTTATCATTGGCGATCGATCACTGAACTTTTGGCTGACAGCGCTTGCAGCTCATGCAAGTGATATGAGCAGTTGGCTATTCATGGGTTTTCCCGCGATTATATTTGCCGGCGGACTCTTTAATGCATGGTTTGCAATTGGTCTCACTCTCTTCATGTTTTTAAACTGGCTCCTTGTCGCTCCAAGAGTACGTACTCAAACAGAAGTGTACAACAGTCTGACCTTCTCTTCATTTTTCGAAAGCCACTTCCATGACACGTCTGGTCTCATTCGGATCTTTACAGCAGTCATGTCATTTGTGTTTTACACCATTTACATTTCTGCTGGGATCGTTGGGTTGGGACTTCTCATTGAAACACTTTTCAACATCCCCTACCATATTGGAATCACAATTGGGATTTTTGTGGTCATCCCCTATCTATTTATTGGCGGTTATACCACCTTAGCTTGGCTTGATTTGTTTCAGGGGATCTTTCTCATGGTTGTGATTGTAGTTGTTCCTCTCATCGTTTTACCTCAAGTCGGCGGGATGGGGGGTGTTTCGAAAGCACTCGACACATTTCACCTCTCAAAGTCGCTTTTACCCAACCTTAAACTCGAAACATTCTGGCATATTTTTTTAAGTCTTTGCGGCTGGGGAATCGGCTACTTTGGGCAACCTCACATCATTACAAAATTCATGGGAATCCGCAAAGTTTCAGATATGCGAAAATCCATGGCTGTGGGGATGTCTTGGCAAGTCATCACAATGTGTTTTGCAACATTGATCGGGTTGGTTGCAATCGCTTACTACAAAGGAACACTCGACAACCCCGAACTTGCATTTGTCTTGATGGTCAAAAAAACCTTTCCACCAATGATCATGGCCTTCATTTTATGCGCGGTGCTCGCTGCCACCATCTCCACAATGGACTCTCAAATTTTAGTTCTCGCCTCAAGCTTAACCGAAGATTTTTACAAACGCATTTTTCGCAAAGCAGCTTCCCAAAAAGAACTCCTTTGGATTTCTCGCGCTTTCGTTTTAGTGGTCACAGTCATCTCTTTTTCCATTGCGTTTTTCAAAATCAGCACCATCTATTCACTTGTTTTCTATGCCTGGTCAGGGTTAGGCTCTGCTTTTGGCCCCCTCCTTCTCTTCTCACTCTATTCGAAAAAAGCCAACAAATACGGGGCTTGGGCAGGCATCTTAGTCGGCGGATTTATCGCTATCATTTGGCCCCTGATTAGCCAAACCATTTCTCCTCTGATTCCTGGCTTTTTATTGGGAAGTTTGGCAATCTACATAGGATCAGCTTTAACTAGGCACAAAATTCAAATACATGGAAAAACCTAAAGTTCTTTTAACAAATGATGATGGAATTCACTCAAACGGCTTAAAGTGCCTTTGGGAATCATTGCGTGAAGTAGCAGACCTTCAAATTGCTGCCCCCATGACAGAGCAATCCGGAGCAGGGGTAGGTGTCACCTTCGATCGGACGCTGCAAGCAAAACCTGTCGATCATTATGATCACACTCCGGCTTGGATGATTGACGGCAAACCTGCGGACTGTGTCAAACTTGCCCTTCATCGACTGCTAAAAGAAAAGCCCGATTTTATCATCTCTGGAATCAACCACGGTTCCAACGCAGGACGCAATGTTCTTTACAGCGGAACCATTGGAGCTACAATCGAAGGAATGATGCGTGGCATTCCTGGAATCGCTTTTTCTTATCTTTGTGATCAAACGAAAGACTTCCCTCACGTTCAACCCTACATCCAAAAAATCTTTCAGTACATCCTTCAGCACCCTCTTCCTGCAGGAACCATCTTAAATGTGAACTTTCCCCATGTCCCTCCAAATGAAATCAAAGGGTGTAAAATGGCACGCCAAGGCTACCGCTCTTGGCTCGGAACACCTCGAGAAGAAAAGCATTTTGAAAGCCACAGTGAGTTTTTATTTGGTTGGGATGACCATCTTGCTGATGAACATTCAGAAAGTGATATCGCCCTTCTTGAAGCCGGCTATGTTACAGCTGTACCTCTTTATATCGGAGAACTCACCCATCAGAGCCATTTAGACCAAAAGAAAGACACATTCGAATCTCATTTCTTTCTTCTTTGATCGTAAGCATCGAGCGTCAGAAGAGCTTCTCGCTCAAACCTCTCAAATATCACGCGTCCCCCATCGATCATGTAAATTCTTTTCATTTCCTGCATCAGGTCATCACTATCTGAGTGATCTTCCTCCACAGGAATCAAGGCACCTCTTTCTTGCAGCTTTTTGAGCCGAATCATGAGATCCACAAGCGTTTGAACTTTGTGACTGATTTGGTCCTCTTTGTCTAAGAGATCCTCTCGCGTCTGAATCTCTTTGAGATCTGCCGTCAAAGATTTGATGACCCCCTTAGCTTCTCGCTTGCAGTCTGTAACAGTAGAAGGACTACACCCAACCGAGATGAAAAACAAAAAAAGAAATAGGCAATTTTTCATGCTTTCATTGTACCTAAAAGAGAAAATATTATGCCAAGGCTATGACCCTGAGTTTGAGCTAGTCAAATCTCTCTTTATGTTGATTTATAAGGAAAAACGGATCACAATTCGTCTATATTTCAAAAAAATGGATGGGAAACTCAAATTTTGAAATGTCGTTTATCTGCTATTTTTCCCAAAAAGATTTGTTAAGTAAGGTGCTGAGATGTCAATTAGCTGGACTATAAGTGATTTTACATTTCCAAACGACTTTTCTACAATAAATCCAACTACCGCAATGCGTATTATGAGTGATGCGAATACGCTTCATGCTACACTGAGTCTCATAACAGTAACATTCTTTTGTACACTGGGCATGTTAATGAAAGCGACTAGCATCAGTTTCCATCAGTACAATACAGGTGTTCAAAAATTGAAAGAAGCCTCAACCCCAATGCTTCAAAAAATTTTAGAAAGTCAAATAAACAGTTCTAAAAAATCAATTATCCTTTCTATCATGGCTTCTATACCACTTACATTTTTAAGCTGCATGTTTTTCCATTTGACTTATCAGAGCATGAGCGGTTACTACCTCATAGCCTACCCAGGGTTAAAAGAAATAGCGCAGCCTTTGTTAAACAAATAAAATTTCCCCTCTTACTACCTCCATCTTTCCTTAAGGAAAAGCCATATGACCGTGTTGTCGCTACAAAACAGAAAATATTCTTGAGGAAAATTCTTTTCCCGATTAGAGTAATTAGTCTATTCTGGGGGGGCGTATAGCTCAGTTGGTAGAGCACCTGTCTTACACACAGGCGGTCATAGGTTCGAATCCTGTTGCGCCCATTAAAAAGCTAGTTGTGCGGGAGTAGTTCAACTGGTTAGAGCACCAGCCTGTCACGCTGGAAGTTGCGGGTTCGAGTCCCGTCTCCCGCGAAGCTTTTTGAAGCCGCCATTTGGCGGCTTTTTTTTATTCTTCAGTTGTGGTACAGGGTAAAAAAAAACTTAAAAGTGTGCTCATGTCAAATGCGCGAAAATGGTGGGCCCTAATCGGCCTCGGACTGGCCAGTTCTTTTGTTTTTACAGAGCTGGTGATGGTTGCTGTCATTCTTGGCACCATTCAAGTCCACCTCGAAGCTTCCTATATTCAACTTCAATGGATCTTAAATATCTACGTTTTGACAACGGCTGTATTCATGATCACGATGGGACGCTTTGGAGATCTGTTTGGAAATCGCACAATGGCACTCCTTGGAATGGTCGGCTTTGGAATCAGTTCCTTTTTTGCTGGAATTTCCCCAAATCCAGAGTGGATGATTGTCTCACGAGCGTTTCAAGGAATTTTTGGAGCGCTCATTATTCCTTGCACTCTTGCGCTTGTAAACAAAATCTTTCCCGATGAACAAAAGGGACGGGTCATAGGAATGTGGAATGCACTCGCCATGTTAGGAATTGCCATTGCTCCCGTTCTCGCAACAGTCCTTCACGCCATTGGATCTTGGCGTTGGATTTTCTTCATCCACGTGCCATTCATGCTCATTTGCTTAATCATCCTTGTTTTCACCATCAGAGACGAGCTCCCTAAACAAGAAAAACAACCGATCGATTGGTGGGGGTTTCTCTTTTTAACCGTCGGGACATCAGCGATTGTCACTGCAGTGACCCAAGGATTTATTTGGGGCTGGACATCTCCCTCAACTTTGCTTTTACTCGTGCTTGGAGCCGTCTCCATTGTGCTATGGATCATGACCGAAATGACCCAAAAAAACCCGATTGTGAATTTTTCCTGGTTTGCAAATAAAACGTTCGCGAGTTGCGTCTCCATTGCCATTGTTGCAACGAGCTGTGGCGTCGTTCTACTTTTCTTACTCCCTTTATATTTACACAATATTCTGAATTTCAACTTCATTCACGTTGGTCTCTATCTTTTCGCAATGACACTTCCAACTGCAATCTTTTCACCTCTGGGAGGGGTTTTAACTGATAAAGGGGGACATCGCTTGCCCATTTACATTGGAACATTTGCGATGATTGTTTCCCTGTACCTTTTCACTCATTTCACAATACAGACTCCGGTCTGGTTTTTTCTCTTAGCGTTCATTCTTTTTGGAACATCTTGGGGATTGATTATGGGACCAATCAAAGCAGGAGTCCTAAGCTCTCTCCCTCACCGAATGGCTGGTGTTGGAACAGGAACCCTGCTGAGCTTTGAGCATCTTGGTGCAGCTGTTATTCTTGCACCAATGGGAACCATCTTTCGGCGGTCCGCACATCTCTTTTTAAAAGAGAATCTGTCGCAGGAAAGCGTTCAGCTGTCTCATACAGACTCCTTGTATGTTCAATCTCTCCTCTCACATCCACTAAAAATCAAAGAAGAATTGCAGTACTTAGGACCTAAACTCAAAGAAACTATCATCCCTATTTTCAAAGGGGCATTTGTACACGGCTTTCAAAATGTGAGCTGGGTCATTTTTGCAATTTCCATTTTTGGTCTTTTACTTTTTGCAATGCTTAAAAAACGAAAGGCTTAACTTCTTTACATTGTCTGTGAGTTGTGCTACCCTTGCAAAAACACATAAGAGAGGGCATCATGGCTGTAGGTCAAGCATCACGTACTCCCAAACAAATGGTACTTTCCTACTTTTGGACGGCTGTAGGAGCGTTCTTAGCTGCTCTTGCGATCCGCATTTTCCTTTTTCCAAATGACTTGATTGACGGTGGGATTATCGGTATCGCGATGATTTTATCGCGCGTTACCTCAAGTTACCTCTTTCCCATTTACTTTATTGTCCTCACACTCCCCTTCATTTACCTCTCCTACAAATACATCCGGCGCACCTTTTTCATTCAGATGATCATTGCCGTGCTACTTTTTGCGATTTCTCTGAGTATTTTGACAAAAGTCCCCCCTTTTGAAGCAGACATTCTCGAAGTGATCTTTATTGGTGGTGCCATCTTAGGGATTGGAGCAGGTTTGATTATACGGAATGGAGGCTGCTTGGATGGAACGGAAATTTTAGCCATCATTATCAATCGGCAAAAAGGGTTTACGGTTGGCCAGGTGGTCCTTTTCATCAACGTCTTCATCTTTGCGGCATACGGATGGATCTTTCTCGATTGGCACATCGCATTTCGCTCTCTTTTGACCTACGTTGTCGCCTTCAAAATGATGGACATCGTCATTGTCGGTCTAGATGAGCTGAAGTCGGTCATCATCATGACCAAGAAACCAAAAGAACTTGGCGAAAAGATCATGCATGAACTTGGTCTTGGAATGACTGTCATGTATGGCCGTGGAGGTTACTCCGGGGATGCACGTGAAATTCTTTTTGTGATCGTCGAACGTCTCGACCTTTCCGATCTGAAAGAAATCATCTTAAGAGAAGACCCCACAGCCTTTATGGCAATTGAAAACCTCCATGAGGTCGTGTATGGGAAACAAGCCAAAATTCCCGTCAAAAAGCGCGCGCGCGCTAAAAAAGAAAAGCGCCATAAAGCCATGACCAGCTAGAAATGAACACTCTAGAAAATCGTCCCTCATTTACGAAACTCCTAAGTATCATAGGAATCTGCTCAGGTTGTATAGTGATCGGGCTTGTCTTCACGATGGTGAATTCAATTATACCTGTGATTCAACAAGCTCTCGATGTTCCCCTGCACCAAATGCAATGGATGATGATGGTCTTTGGACTGATCAATTGCGCTTTGCTTGTGACGAGTGGACGACTCGCAGATATGCTTGGAAGAAAAAAAGTCTTTTTAGTCGGATTAATCTCCTCGGGCATTGGCATGTTCATTGGAGGATTGAGTCAGAGCGGAACTGGCCTCATCGCAAGTATGAGTTTTGCGGGACTTGGGAATGCCATTTTGCTTCCCGTATCTCAAGCCATGCTTGTGTCAGAATACCCCGAAGCACAAAAAAGTCATGCAGTAGGCATTTGGGCTACAGCAATCGCTTGTGCAATGGCGCTAGGTCCCCTTGTTGGCGGTGTCATTTCTGTGGAATTTGGTTGGCGGTGGGTTTTTTGGTCTGTCATCCCTGTATTCATCCTTAGCCTAATCCTCACCATCTCGTTTTCCAAAGACAGTAAAAACACCGTCGACCCTCCTATTGGCGATTACAAAGGGATGGCACTTCTTGGGGTAGGGCTGACGACCTTTGTTCTCGCAGCTACAGAATTTAACCGTTTCCACTGGATTTTCACCTTAGTCTTATCAATCATTTCTCTTATGGCATTTCTTGGGTTATGGAAAAATAGTCAAAAGATCTCACACCCCATCTTATTACCTCAACTTATCCGGAACCGTACCTTTCTTTCGGCTTCTATCGGAAGCGCTTGTTTAGTTTTCTACATTTGGTCTACTTTCTTTTTAATCCCTATTTACCTTCAAGAAGTGCGCCAGCTCTCCTCGTTAGATACAGGCCTCATCATGCTAGCAATCACAGTCCCAGTTGGTATTCTCTCTCCTATTGTAGGCAAGAATTACCAAGCTCATAAAGCCTGGCTCTTTGTTCTTACAGGGTTTATTTGCCTAGTTATCTCCTCAACTTTGCAAGGAATCTTAGACGAATCTTCTAACATTTTCTTGATCACAATCACGCTTCTCATCTTTGGCGTGGGGTACGGCCTTATTTTCGGCCCGACTGCCACCGCAGCAATTTCAACTGTTCCCCCACATAAAGCTGGAATTGCTTCTGGATCGTTCGTAACAGTCCAAGAAATTGGAGGAACTCTTGGCCTAGCTCTTGTTGTCACGACCGTGCGCCTTCACACACCCTTATTACATGGTCTACAAAAAGGAGATTACGTCCTAATCGGAATTAGCCTTATTGGATGTATTTCTAGCTTGTTTTTAAAACCCCCGCCAACAAAAACCCCTAGATAATATCTCTTAGCTACCTTAACATAGTGCGCCAATGAAAAAGCTCGCGACGATTCTTACACTTTTCGCTACCTTGCTCCTTTTCGGACATTGGCTAAAGCCCTTATTTTCCTCTAGTTGGAAAAACGATGCCTTTGGAGCAATCACCCCTATTTACATGCTTCTCTTTTTGGGAATTGTGATAAATATTTTTTCTCTTTTGCCAAGAACCAAAGACCGGACTCGCGTCATTTTACAAGGGCTTTTCATCATCCCATGCCTCCTTTGTTACTCGCACGAAGGTCTCGCCCTTTTTTTACGAGTGCTCCCTCTGGATCCTCTTCCCTTTTTAGTTCTTATGGCATTTGAACCATTCACACCCAATATCATCTTTTTAGTCCTAGCCCTCATCTCAGCTTTTAAAGATCAAAAACCTACCCCCGTGCCTGTCAATTAAAAAAGCCCCAAAATTGGGGCCCGAGTTTTATTTCACATTCCAGCTATACGCTTCATAGGTCCCGTCAGGGTTGAACGGGTTATAATTGTAATGCAGCATCAGCGACCACGAAGTTGAGGTCGTACTTGGCAATGGGTTGGAATACCATCCAAAAGGAATGAAATAGCGCTTGCTTGCATAGATAAACGCAAGCTTATCTGGGGAGATTGGAATCAAGCTATCGTAATCGGTTGGACGCGACTTTGAGTATGCATCTGTTCCTGCATAGCTATCATTTCTCAGCGTGAGCAAGGCAGTGACCATGCTATCGTGGTCTGCTTGAAGTGCCGCAACGTACCCTTTGGCATCAGCTTGTTGAGTTGGCGTGTACTTGCTAGAAGTTTCTGCATCGGTGTACTGAGTGATGAGCACGCGGACCATGTTGATGGCTCCAGCTGTCCATTCAGCTGAAATGATTCCATCTTCATAATCACCATGTTCTCCATTATCGTCTTTATCAGAGTACCCGACGCCCCAAATCTTCTTGTCGGGACCGTAGAATCCACCCCAACTCTTCACATTTTGCCAAATTTTATAAGCTGTTCCAAAACCGAACCATTCATCAACGAGAGGCTGCCCTAAAACAGAGACTCCCCATGTATTGACATCGACTGCTTTTGGCTCTGTTGTTGCCACCCATGTTGAAGGTTTGTTGGGATCATCGGCATACCCTCCTTGATAAAAGATGCCATTTGTTGCATCCCAAGCATGGTTTTTCATGTAACCTAAAATTCCACTCGTTCCATCAGATCCATAAACGAGGGTTTGAATGGTCTGCAGCCCTTTGTTGATCTGCGCCTTTTGATCAGTAGTCAAGTAGGTTTCATGATCTAACTCATCTTGAAGAACCTTTTGCAAGGCAATGAGCCCCCCCAGAGTTGAAGCGTTGTTTTCTGTCGAAACTTGGTAATCAACTGTTTGACTTCCTGTATTTCCAAGTGACCCTTTCACTGCATACCAAATGGCTCCAGTGGAAGGAGACTGCATGTAAGTGTAAGTTTCTAGAAGGTTGAGCGCGTTTTGAACCGCAACCGATGAAAAAGGGACATAGCTCATGCCATAGGTTTTTTGCTTGAGCATTTCCATATGCATCGGCCCAACAAAAAACGCCCAAGAGTTTTCACCAGTGATTGGCTTCCAATCCATCCATGAGCAAACACCTGCTTTATAAGCTGCGTTGCCCTGTGGAAGATTCACGGCTGTGACATGCGACATGTAAATCGTATCGAGGAAAGGATCAGTTGAGAGCCAATTTTGGGTGACCATTCTGTAAAAGTATGCGTTCTCTTCATCTGTTAAAGAGTGGCCATAATAGTCAAATTGCCCAGAAGTTGTCGTTGCACGGTTTGCTCCAGTAACAGGGTTGGGATTTTGTCGTCCATCATAACCGTACTTAAGAAGAAGGTTTTGGTTGTTGGCCAAGTCAAATAAAGATTGATTTCTATCGGGATTGGGCACACCAGCTTGGGCCGCAAGGGCAAGGGCAATTTGCCAGCAAGCTGCATCGTAAACATCCGCGCCATTATAGACATTCAAACGTTCGACTTGAAGCTGTGCCCCAACTGAAGTGGGATCTTGAGGTGTCAAAGTATAGTCGCTTGAATTGTAAGCATCGACAACATCCAACGGATCTCCTTGAGGATTGGTCACAGTCGTAGGAATATAAGCACCCCAATAGTCAATTGTACTGTAATAGCTCAAAGGCAATCGAACTCCATCGAGCTGATCAGCTATTCCAATATAAGTCACACCAATGCCATCGGTTTCATCAAGGTTTCCACTTGCAGTCAAAAAATTCACAACCTTACTGACCTCAGCATCCGTTTGAAACGGGGCAAAAGTCGTTGCAACGAGTTGACTCAAAGCTATAAAAGGCGTTAGCAGTAGCATTTTTTTCATCGCGTTCTCCGCTTTGTAGTTTCCGGTAAGTCAAGCTAGCAAGATAGAGGGCTTGTGATTTTTACTTAACAAAAATTTTAAAAACTTATGTTGCTACATATTGGCAGTCTTAACCTCTATTTGCTAAACTTCTCCTTGCGTAAAACCTATTTTTCCCTTACCTTTTTAAGTGTTATGGATGCAGTGCTACGACAAGAAATCACCCGCAATATCGGACTTGCCCTTCAAGAAGATCAGGTAGACAAGGACCTCACTTCTCACGCTTGTTTTGCTCCCTCGAGCTTGGGAGTCGCTGAGCTCATCTTGAAAGACGATGCCATCATTGCTGGTTTGATTTTTCTTCCTTTGATTTGTGAGGCTGTCGACCCCAAAGTTGAAGCCAAGCTCCACAAAAAAGAAGGCGAGACAGGAAAGAAAGGCGATCTCTTAGCCACAGTCTTAGGCCCCGTCCGCTCACTCATGGCATTAGAACGCACGGCCATCAATTTCATCCAGCATGCAACAAGCATTGCCACACAAACAAACCGCTATGTGCAGGCAGCTGAAGGCAAATGTGACATTTTAGACACCCGTAAAACTCTCCCTGGCCACCGCTTTTTGCAAAAGTACGCGGTCAGTATCGGAGGTGGAAAAAACCATCGACTTCATTTGGGAGATCAGGTTCTCATCAAAGACAATCACCTCTCTCAACTCGAAAATGAGACCAAGGAACCTATAAGGGAAAGCCTACAGCGGGCTCGAGCCCATGCCCCCAATAAAAAAATTCAGATTGAAGTCGATAGCTTAGACGCATTAAAATGCGCTTTAGAATTTAAGCCTGATGCTATTTTACTCGATAATATGTCACCAGATCAGGTGAAGCAGGCTGCTCTGATATGCCCTGAAGGCATCTATTTAGAAGCATCAGGTGGAATAGATTTAACAACAATTCGCTCATACGCACGAGCCGGCATCCATGGAATTTCGATTGGACGACTGACCCATTCAATTGATGCCGTCGATATGAGCTTTAAAATTTAGACACAACATCAAGGAGAAACAACATGACTTCGACACCCAAAGAGCTGATTTTCGAAGAAGAAGCACGCGAAAAGTTGAAAGAAGGAGTGGACAAGCTCGCTGATACCGTCGGTGTCACGCTTGGACCAAAAGGAAAGAATGTAGGTCTCGAGTCTAGCTGGGGTGCTCCAACCATCACAAACGATGGGAACAGCATCGTCAAAGACATTGAACTCAAAGATCCCTATGCCAACATGGGCGTCTCGATGGGAAAAGAAGTTGCACGTAAAATCAAAGACAAGTCGGGAGATGGGACCACAACTGGAATCATTCTTCTTCGCGCTCTTGTCAAAGATGGCGTCCGCAACATCGCATCAGGGGCTAGCCCAATCAATGTGAAGCGTGGAATAGAAAAAGCTGTCGCTCGCGTTCTCGAAGAACTCGACGCTCTTGCAACCCCCGTCGAAAAAGCTGAAGCGATCGAAAACATCGCCTCTGTTTCTGCTTCTGGCAACAAAGAAATCGGAAAAGTGATTTATGAAGCCATTGACAAAGTCGGCAAGTCAGGCGTGATCACGATTGAAGAAGGAAAAGGAACCACAACAACAATTGAAATGGTCGAAGGGATGCAGTTTGACCGCGGTTACACTAGCCCTTACTTCTGCACCAATGCAGAAAGCATGATCGTTGAAATGGATCAAGCGCACCTTCTCATCACAGATAAGAAAATTTCTGCGATTCAAGAAATCCTACCCCTTCTGCAAGCTGTGGCTGCAACAGGTCAACCTCTTCTGATTATCGCCGAAGACATTGATGGTGACGCACTCTCAACGCTTGTCGTCAACAAACTCCGTGGCACCTTAAAAATTGCAGCGGTCAAAGCTCCTGGATTTGGCGATCGCCGCAAAGCAATGCTCGAAGATATTGCAGTTCTGACTGGTGCAACGGTTGTGTCAGAAGAAAAAGGCATGCAACTGAAAGATGCAACCTTAGAAGTTCTTGGAAAATCAGAAAAAATTGAAATCAACAAGGACTCAACGACCCTTGTCGGTGGCATGGGACAAAAAGAAGATATCGATGCCCGTCTCAAGCAAATCGATGCAGAAATGGAAAATGCCTCTTCCGATTACGATCGGGAAAAACTTGAGGAGCGCAAAGCAAAACTTCAAGGTGGTGTTGCAGTTATTCGCGTTGGAGCGCCAACAGAGCCCGAGATGAAGCAAAAGAAACAAGTTTTCGAAGATAGCTTGAATTCAACTCGTGCAGCTCAAGAAAGTGGCTTCGTTCCAGGCGGCGGGGTAGCCCTTCTTCGTGCAAGTGCAAAGCTTGGCGATATGAAGCTCGATGCAGAAGAACAAATCGGCGCTGAAATCGTCATGCACGCTTGCTCAGCTCCCTTCAAGCAAATTGTCGACAACTGTGGAAAAGACAGCTCGATTTATCTTGAAGAAGTCCTGAGCCAAAAAAACAACATCGGGTTTAATGCGTTAACCGAAGAGGTCGAAGACCTCATCAAAGCTCAAGTCATCGACCCCACAAAAGTGGTGAAAAATGCCTTGAAATTTGCTGCTTCAACAGCAGGGGTGATTCTGCTATCTGAAGCGCTCATTACCGATGCTCCTGAAGACGAAGAAGAATCGGCCTAAAATGAAAACCATTGCGATTATTTGCGCGCAAGGTTTGGGCGACGGCCTCCTCATGATGATCGTCGCCCATCAACTCAAAAAAGCTGGGCACAAGCCCACAGTCTTTCACAATCATGTGAGCGAACTTTCTGCACTTTTTGAAGACATGCCCATTGTTCCTCATCCTCCACTAGACCAATTGGAAGAAGCACTCGCTTCTTTTGACCAAGTTGTGATTGAAAATGACCACTCTGAGCGGGCATACCACTTGTTCACCCTTCGTGAAAAAAGAAAGCATGAAAGCATCCTCTTTTTCTTTCCCACCCCTTCTCCCCTATTTCGCAAAGGCGACTTTGTCTTTGACTCCCAGCTTCCCGTTGCCTCGAACCTGAAACTGGGATGCCAAAAAAGCCTCGATATCGAAATGGCCACCAAAGAAAACGGAATCCAAATTCCCTCAGGAAAAATTCACCGTCGTTTTCCTAAACGGATCGTCATCCACCCGGCAAGTAACGATCCCAAAAGAAACTGGTCCTCAGCTCAATTTCTCTCCCTTGCACGCTCGCTTCAAAAAGATGGATTCACCATAAGTTTTTCTGTGAGTCCGACTGAAAAAGCTGATTGGCTGCACGTTCTAGGAGAAGGGTTCGAACTGCCCATTTTTACCAATCTAGCTGAGGTCGCTGCCTATCTCTTTGAATCGGGCTTCCTGATCGGCAACGACTCGGGAATTGGCCACTTAGCTTCAAACCTCTCAATTCCAACGTTGACGATTTCGGGCAACCCCAAGCGGGTCCGCTTGTGGCGGCCAGACTGGCATGTGGGAGACGTTGTGACTCTCCAGTTTCCTCTTCCCAACTTCAAAGGAATCAACTTCCGCGTCCGGGAAAATTTTTGGCAGCACTTTATTTCTGTCCCGCGTACACTAAGGGCCTTTCGGAAGCTAAAAAAATCAGTCGAATGAAAGCTGCAGTCATTTGTTCCCAAGGTATAGGAGATGGGCTCCTGATGATGGTCGCCTCTCACCGTCTCTTTTCAAGAGGCTATACCGTGACGACTTACCAAAATGCCCTTCACCAACTCAGCAAATGGTTTCCCGACCACCAGTTTAAAAAACGATCTTCGCTCGACGATCTTGAAAAGCTTGAAGAGCTCCTAAATCCTTACGATCTCATCATCCTCCAAAACGACAATGGTCCGCTCTCCAAAAGCATCATCGAACTCTATAAAAAAGGGAAACTCCATAACCTGAGTGTCTTTTACTCAAGTTATGAAAAAGAAAAGCACGCCCCCTTAACGTCTTGGGACCGGGTCTTTGACCGCTCCCGCCCGATGGTTGATAACATCGCAGATGCGATCGCTTCCGTGCTTCAATGCACTCAAATCTCAAAAAATAATGGCCTGATCGTTCCAGTAGGTCTTGAAAAAGGACAATACTCCAAACGGATTCTCATCCACCCAACAAGTACGACTCTCTCTGGAACATGGGATTCCTACAAGTTTATCGATGTGGCACAGTCGCTCGCTCATAAAGGATATGAAGTCGTCTTTTGTGTCAGTCCACAAGAAAGACCTGAGTGGGTCCCCCTCGTCGAAGGAAGCTTTCAACTCCCTATCTTTCCTACCCTAAGTGAACTTGCAGCCTATGTTTATGAGTCGAGCTTTTTAATTGGGAACGATTCAGGACCTGGACACCTCGCCTCAAATCTGCACATCCCAACCCTAATCGTTGCTGATTGTCGCAAACGAATGGCGCTTTGGCGCCCGGGTTGGTTTGCAGGAAAAGTGCTCACTCCTTCTCGTTTCATTCCAAACTTTAAAGGATCACGCCTGCGCGAAAAGAAATGGAAAGCCTTCATTTCTCCGAAGCGGGTCTTGCGCACGTTTCAATTCATGCAAATGAGGAAACGTTACAAGTGAAAAAGTGCCTCCTTCTCTTCTTACTCCTTCCTTTGACTCTTTTCGCACAGCTCTTTGAAGATGGGGACTTTCAAATCTGGAACACCGATGCCATCAGTATCCGCCTCTCACCAAGAAGTTCTTTTTACGGCGACATCGAATTTCGCTATGGCGATGATGTGCACAAACTCTATTACAAACACATTCACCTTCAATTGGATTGGACACTCAATCGTTACTTTTCAATTGCTCCAGGGTTTCGTTTCATTTGGCTCCGGTTCAAAGATAAATGGCTCAAAGAAAACGATCCTCTCCTCATATTCAACCTCTATTTAGTGAACACACGTAGCTTTGTGGTCTCAAATCGAAGTTGGTTCCAGTACCGAAACATCCCAAAAGAACTTGGTGGCAAGCACCGCATCCTCTATCGAAACAGGTTTCAAATTCTCTTCCCTTGGAAAATGGGAAGCAGTCAGGTCAATCCTTACATCTCTGATGAGTTTTTTACCCAAAAAGACTGGGGTTTTTTTGAAAACCGCGCTATGATTGGGGTGCTCATTCCACAAAGTGAACGGGCTTATTTTGATTTTTATTACATGTATCGCTCGATAAAAGATTTAGAGAAGAACTGGACACAACAAAATGTCTTTGGAGCTGGAGTGCAGTTTTATTTCTAGCCTATGATGGTTTCGTTGAAAAAAGGACTCTTACTATTTTTTCTTTTTCCGCTAACTCTCTTTGCCAAAGTTGGCCAAGATGGAGATTTCCAAATTTGGAACGAAAATGTCGTTAACTTGAAACTCGATCCAAAAGTCACTTTTGCCATCAGTAATGAATACCGCTGGGGAGATAATGCAAGTAAAATCTATTACAAGCATCTACAAGGAAAGCTGTTGTGTAAAGTCAGTCCTAGACTCAGTCTCCACCCAGGCTACTTGATGATGTGGTTCCGAGCTTCCAATAAGTGGGTCATTGTCTACGAGCCACTTTTTGAGTTCACGGTGCAGTTACTTAAAAATCAGTATGTCGAAGTGAAAAATCGCAACCGTGTCGGTTACAATGTCATTCCAGGCGTATTTGGAGGAAAAAATGCATGGAGTTACCGTAACCGCACCCACTTCCATATTCCAGTTACAATCCACGGCTATCAATTTAAACTCTTTGTCGGAGACGAAATTTTTTTCCTCCAAGGTAGGGGTTTCTCGCAAAACCGCGTCATGGGGGGGGGTGATGCTTCCGCGAAGTGAACGTGCTGAGTTTGAGTTTTTCTATGTGTATCGCTCACTTAAAACTCGTGCACATGAATGGATTTATCACAATGTGCTCAGACTCTCGGCCAACTTCTTTTTCTAGAATCGCTAGAATTATCCATAAGAACAAACAGAAAAATGCGAGAAAACTCTCGCATTTTTGTAGGGATTATAAAGATGCTTCTTGAAGCGCCTGAAGGGCTTTTTCTGCATCTTTTTGAGCGATACTCGCCCTTACTGGCATTCCATATGACTCGATACCCGCTTTGTCTAAAAGACTTCGAATATCAATACCTTTTTTATCTGTTGCAATAACAGTTCCATTTTGTTTGGCTCCGCCAATAAACACCGGTGTATTCACAAGCACCACAAGTTTAGCTTCAGGATTTTCATGATACGAATACTTGAAAATAGCTGTGCTGTCGTGTGGTCCTATAGATCCATCATATTGAATGATCTCTTTTCCGATTTCAACTTTCTTTTCGAGGATCATCTTACCATTTTCTTCTTTTGCTTCGTATTCTTTGACATATCCTAAGATCTTTTCATTAGGTTGAGAGGCATTTGCGTAGTTTTGAACGAGCTCTCTACGCCTCTCGTTATCTCCTATTGAAGACTTAATCACCTTATTAAAATATCTCCGAGCTCTGTGTATTTAAGTTGATCAGCCTGATTACCAGCTTCTAATAAATCTAAAGTGGTCTGGTCTTTTATCTCGCCCAACTGGTCTTTTAGTATTGCACAAGTACTTGAACGTTCTGATCTATCAGTCGTTAATATTGTGACATTTTCAGGATCTACTTTAGATTTTTTGAGTACTTCTTCCCAAGAGCCCTTTCCATGCTCATCGAAGATAAATTCAATTTTATGACCCTCATCATGAATGGAGTTGATGAATTCAATAGTCAATTCATCACTATTTGATCTGGAATCATTATTGACCGCAAGACCAAGGATGCCCACATGACGTTGTCCGCTCCAATTTTTTGGGCCAATGCGACCGACTTGATTAGGTAGGCTAAATTCTAACCCCCAATCCTCTCCATTTTGTGTGCGCATCAAAGCAGCTGCCGCTGCAACACTATCAGGACTTGATCCACAAACTAGTTGATTTACATTAGGAATACCTGAAGACATAACTTTCCTCCATTAAGTCTTTTTTAAGGTGTTGTAAAGTTTTAATTATCTGTAGCTTTTGAAACAAGCAAAAAATTAAGAGCTCAGCGGAAACAAAATAAATGAAACAGACCTAAAATCTGTTTGGAACTCTTGCAATATTCCCGATCATCGATTAGATCATAAAGTATGACAAGTGAAGTGTGGTTTCTCCTGAAAGGGCTGGTCACCGGCTTTTTCTACACCTTTATTTCCATCAATGCGATGCTTCTCATCGCCCACTACGTCGTGAAAGAAGATATCAAAAGTGGCACCATTGGAGCTCTAGGAGTGATTGTCGTCCAAGCCATTTGGGCAACAATTGCAGTCCTTCTTCTCCATTTTTCATACCATGGATTTGGCAAAGAGCCTAAAACCTATGCCCTCATTGGCTCGATCATTTTATTCATCATGGCAGTCAAAGTCTATCGTTCGCGTGAACGGTACGGCAAAGAGCCGCGACTTCGAACCCGCCCCCTTGCCATTTTTTCTTCCACGTTCTTTTTAGCCCTTGCCATCCCAATGCGCATTTTTGGATATGGCGCGATTCTCCTCGCACTCAATATACACCCGTCGGCTCCTAAGCTTTCAGAGTCGATTCTTCCTATTGTCGGCATCTTGCTCGGAACATCCTTTTTTTGGGCGATCTTTATTTTTGCTATCCACCATTCGAAAAAAATCATTCCGCCTAAAGCATTGCAACACTTTCATCAGTTTGCAGCCTTTTTGCTCGTCGCCTTTTCGATCATTGGCCTCCTCCAAATCTACTTTCAGTAGGACTATTTGAGATATCTGATCCATTGCAAGAAAAAATTTAACTGATTAGACTGAAGAAAAAACCTCTAATACCTAGGTAGGGTCATATGAAACCAAACCGCGTTAAACGTGAACAAAAAAAAGCCATTCGTCAGGCTCAAAAAGAAGAAACTTACGAAACAGAAGAGAGCGAAATTAAAGAAAAGCAAAAAAAGACTTACATGTCTTCTTCGCGCAAAGTAAAAATTTCGAAAGCTAAAACCGCTTCCAAACGCAAAAGCCACATGACCTCTCCTTCTGAAGTCGATTGGGAAACAGAGCCAGAAAGCATCCACCAAGAAGGTGAACACTGGGTGCGCACTGTTCAAAAACAAACTTTAAGTGCTGCGGGCCGTTTGCAAAAGAAACTCCAAAAATTTAATTTCTTAAAACGTAAAAAGTAGCGTGGAATTTTTCTTCCAAAAAGTGTAAAATCTTTGCAAATAACCCATCCTAGGACGGCAACTTTTGCGGATTGCACACATATCAGATCTTCACTTTTCTAAGATCTCCAAAGGGATCGGTCAGTTCTTTTCCAAAGCTTGGATTGGAAACTTAAATCTTCTTTTCAATCGCGGCTATGATTTTTCCCCAGAGCGCCCTTACGCTCTGATTGACCCTCTCAAACAAGAAAAAGTGACTGACATCATCGTATCCGGTGATTTAACAACAACCTCTTCCCAAGCGGAATTCCAACTTGCAGAGCAATTTATCGATAAGCTCAAAGAAGAAGGCTTTCAGGTCTACCTCATTCCAGGGAACCACGACCACTACACCAAACGCGCTCATCGACGCCAAAAGTTTTACAAACACTTTCCTTCAAAGCACAGCTCCGATTTGCCGTATAACTTAGCAGATCACGGAGTCACAGCAAAAAAGCTGACACTGGGATGGTGGCTTGTTCTGATGGACACGACGCTGGCAACGCCGCTCATGTCCTCGAACGGATACTTCTCAGAGAGAACTGAAGCCTCTCTTAAAAAACTGCTTCAAGAAATCCCCTCTCAAGATAAAGTTCTTCTCGTCAATCACTTCCCCTTCTTTCAACACGATAAGCCAAAAAGACGGCTAAAACGGGGAACCGTTTTAGAAAAACTGTTGCAAAATCACCCTAAAGTTCAACTCTTCCTACATGGTCACACTCACCGTCGCTGTGTGGCAGATTTACGCGAAAATGGACTGCCTATCATTCTTGATAGCGGATCAACAGCCTATTGTAGGGGATCTTGGAACCTGCTTGACATTGAAAAAGACACATGCAAATTGCAAGTCTTTTCCTGGAAGGATTCCAACTGGTCCCAGCTCGAAACGCACAATTTTAGGTGGAAAAGTGAGTGACCTTTCACTTCTTAATGATGTTTGGTACAAAGATGGACTCCGTTTCAAATGTACCGGTTGCGGCATGTGTTGCACAGGCGAACCGGGTTATGTTTGGCTAGAGGAAGAAGACATCGAGCGCCTGTCAAAACGACTCAACTTGCCACGTGAAGTCTTTCTTAAAAGATACACACGCCAAGTGGGCAACCGCATTTCTCTCACAGAAGATCCTCAGTCTTACGACTGCGTTTTTCTAAAAGATAAAAAGATCTGCACACTCTATGAAGATCGCCCGAAACAGTGCAAAACATTCCCCTTTTGGAAAGATGCCTTAAAATCTCCTAAAGCCTGGGAAGAAACAAAAGAACGCTGTGAAGGAATCGATCATCCCGATGCTCCCTGTATCCCTTTAGAAGAGATTCAAAATCAACTTGATTAAGTTTTTCTTCTTGCTAATACCATTCGCAGCAAATATATTCACAAAAAAGCGCAGAGATTTCCGCATGAAAATCGAGCTTGGAGATCGACGCCAACCACTTGTTGGTTAGCGAGATCGAAAGTTCAATTTTAACAGGAAAGATCAAGCTTAATTTGTGAAAATATTTACTAAGAATGGTATAAATTGAACTTATGACACTACCACCAGAAGTTCAAAAACGGGCCCTGCAGTGGCTTAAGCCTCCGTTTGACGACGAAACAAGACACCAAGTCCAAAACCTTCTCGATCACGATCCTGAAGCACTCATCGATCTTTTCTACACAACGATTTCATTTGGAACGGGAGGCATGCGTGGTGTGATGGGAATTGGCACCAACCGTATGAATCCCTACACCATCCGTGCGGCCACACAAGGACTTGCCAACTATATTCTCAAGCAAAAAGAAAACGACACTCCCCGCGTTTTCATTGGTTACGATTGCCGTAAAAACTCACGCAAGTTTGCTGAAGAAACCGCGCGTGTTTTAGCCGCCAATGGCATTGAAGCCCACGTCACAAAAGAGCTGCGTCCCACACCTTATGTTTCCTTCGGCTGCCGCCACCTCGATTGCATCGCTGCTGTGATGATTACTGCTTCTCACAACCCACCTGAATACAATGGCTACAAAGTCTATTGGAGTGATGGTGCCCAAGTCGTTCCTCCGCACGACATTGGAATCATTGAAGAAGTCAAAAAAGTGGAACGCCAAGAAGACGTGAAAATTGTCCCTTTTGATCACCTTCTTATTCATGAAGTCGGACAAGATGTGGATGATGCGTACTATAAAGCGTTAGCTCCCCTTCAAAATTTTCCCAAAGACAACGAGCAGTCTGGTTCAAAACTCAAGCTTGTCTACTCAAGTCTCCATGGCACTGGAATCACCTTGATGCCAGAAGCCTTAAAACGGTGGGGCTTTACTGACGTTTCGTTTGTTGAAAAGCAAATCATTCCTGATGGTTCTTTTCCAACCGCCCACTCCCCTAATCCCGAACAAACAGAAGCTCTCCATTTTGGCATTGAGCAACTCTTACGCGAACAGCGAGACCTCTTCATTGCAACAGATCCTGATGCCGATCGGATAGGAGTGGTTGTGAATCACCATGGGGAAGCTGTGATCCTGAGTGGGAATCAAGTGGCAGCTCTTTGCCTCTACTACCTTTGCACCACAAAAAGCAAACTGGGAACTCTACCTGAAAATGGCGCCGCCGTCACAACCATTGTCACAACGGATCTTTTTCCTCTCATTGCAACCGCCTTCAACTTAACCTGCTTTCAAGTTCTCACTGGCTTTAAATATATTGGTGAAAAAATCCACGAATGGGAAAATGGCTTATTTTCCTTTCTCTTTGGCGCCGAAGAATCGCTTGGTTACCTTTATGGAACCCACTCGCGTGATAAAGATGCCATGATTGCTGGCTGTCTCTTATCTGAAATTGCCCTTCAAGAAAAAGCAAGAAACAAAACCCTCGTTGATTACCTTCATAACATCTACCACCAGTTTGGCCTCTTTCGAGAAAAACAACTTTCCGTCTCCTTTGGAACAGGAAGAGAAGGGGCTGAAAAGATGACGCAGCTGATGAGCGAATTAAGAATGGCTCCCCCAAAAGAGATCTGTGGACAGCAAATCGTCACCTACGAAGATTATCAGACAGGGGTCAAAACACATGCTCACTCTGGAAAAAAAGAGAAGCTCACCCTTCCAAAATCAAACGTTTTAGTCTTTGTCTTAGAAGATGAAAGCAAGTTCATCATCCGTCCGTCTGGAACAGAACCCAAGATTAAAATCTATGGTATGGTTCGCCAAAAGCTCAAAGGGGATGTCAATGAAGGACTGCAAGCTTGTGATAGACGCCTCGATAAAATCCTCAAAACACTCAAAGAAAATCACCTCTCATGAAACGGGCACTCATCACAGGTGCCACCTCTGACTTAGGTCAAGCTCTAGCAACGGCGCTAGCAAAGCAAGGCTACACCCTTTTTCTGACCGCGCCAGATCCCAAGAAACTTGAAACACTCAAGCCACTTGGAAGTTGCCTTGCTGCAGATCTTACCTCAGCAAGTGAGCGGCAAAACGTCATAGAGTGGATGAAAGACTATCCTCCCACTCTCTTGATCAACAATGCAGGCACCGGTTTGTATGGCCCAGCTTTAGAAAGCGAGACAAGTGAGCAGCTCGCACTTCTCAAACTCAACGCCGAAGCAGCTCTCGAGCTCTGCATCGAAGGAGCTCGCTGTATGGAAAGACCTGGAACCATTCTCAACATCAGTTCAGCAGCAGCATGGATGCCCTATCCCTGTTTTAGTGTCTACAGCGCCTCAAAGCGATTCTTGCTCGATTTTTCCCAAGCTTTCGATGCCGAGGTCTGCCACATGGGGATCCGCGTCCTTTGTGCTTGCCCAGGTCAAATCGCTACCTCTTTTCGAGTTAAAGCCTCCAAGGGACGGTTTCAGGAAAAGACTCCTCTCACACTCTCTATTGAGAAGGTCGTTCGCAGCCTGCTCAAACAGATCGAGCGCAGGCAAGGAGTCAAAGTCATTGATTGGAGATACAGAATCCTCCTGATCCTTCTGAAGTGCTTGCCCTCCAGGCTTCAAAAGTCGATTCTATATAGAACCCTCTCCAAACGCGCCCTATCCAATTAACCATCAATTGTTTACACAAATAACTTAAAACCAGAATATTATATTAATATAATATATATTAAATTATTTATTAAATTATAATAAATAATTTGTTATAATTGTTAATAACTTTCAAAAATAAATGAAAGTGTAGGGATAAGGAAAGGAAGGAAAGAAAAGATGGAGACAATCCATCTGGGAAGATAAATTCTCTGAGATTGGCATTCGCCTATTCATTTCATTCGTTTCACCTCACTATTAAATATATAAATAACTAATTAACAATAGGTTAAGTTAAATTTTAGGGGCAAGAAGGGAAGATATTGATGGAGCAAACTCCATCGAAAATTCATTTTCACAGTTTGAGGCAAACCTCAATCTATTCAGTTTTTTCAAACCTCATTTTTACACCTAATTGATTAATCACTAATAAGTTAAGGGTAAAATGACACAAAAAATTACAAATGACAAAACTCAAGAAAAATTAACGGCGAATACTGAAACTGTTTCGTCAACAGACTCACAAGGACGTGAAGTCGCACAAGTAGCACCAAAGACAGGAAACTGTCTCTGGAATGGTTTATCATATATTGCTTCAGGGATAGCATCTCTATTTAACAGCTGCACAAACCCAAGCATTGACAAAGTTGATGCACCAGTTGTTTTAAAAAGCTCAAAACCAAAAAAACAAGAAGCTGAAACACTTTGGAAGCTTTTTATCCAAGATCCAGTGATTCAAAAGTTGCCCGAAAGGGAACAGAAACGCGTCTTTAAAAAGTGTTTAGCTGAGTATCAAACGAGCGTCGCTGCTTATGAAACGGCCGCTGGAGAAGTTGCTTTTGCTAATCCAAATGCTCAAAAATTTGCAAAAGATCTATCTGGCCGTCTTGCTGCTGTTGTTGAAGCCTATAACGCTATATGTGAAGAAGAAAATCCTTCTAGCGCAAGCAACCCTCTTTTTACTAAAGAGTTTATGGCATCCATGCGCTTAGCTCAGCTGTTTGGAAACGACTCAACAGGATCGGGAAGCGTCGGAATGAGCCCTCTGACAATCATGGGCGCCTTAAAACAAGGAAACTTACGCGAACGGATGACCTTAGCCTACCGCACTGTTTTCTCTTTTTTTGCAGCCCAAATTCTCGATAAACCAGGCATGATCGATAAAATCAACGCCAAGCTCAAAGAACAAGGCGCCGGGTTTCAAATTGATAAAGAACAGTTCGAGCAAGATCAAGCTAAAGGAGATGGGATCATCTCTCTTAATGGTCAGCGAACCATTAAGCAAGCTCCCGTTGTTGACAACTTCCGCAATGTTGAGAAAAAGCGAATTTCTCTACCTCAACCAACGAGAACAGAAGCAACTGGACCTGTTCTCTCAGAAATTACAGGCCTCTCATTCCGGGAAGCACGTGTTGGAACCAGATACGATGCATTCGATAGCACCCTCATAGCAGAGTAATACACGAAAACTCGAGTGGATCCCAGGCAAAGAATGGGTGGCAGTTGACCCTACGAGTACCTTTGCTAAAGAAACAGAAGCTCTTGGAAGCCTGCCTATGCTCACAGGCCCTTCAGGCACAACAGACGGCTTTATCCATGCAGCACGCTATTTAGGTCTAGGTGACCAAGCAGAAGAAGGCATGCTCGCTTGTGTCGGTTGGATGGTTCCGGTCGGAGATCACACCTTGCATGAAGTCCGCTCTGGAGCAGAATTTCATGGTGTTCCCTACTCAGGGCTCCCAACTGACTTTGCCACATTTGCTAGCTCAGACCCGACAGTCGTCAAGCAAATCAATGCAAAATTGCAAGAGCAAGGGCTAGAAAACCCAAGCCACTATTTTTCAGCTGAACATATACATGAAGTTGGCCACGATTTAGGAGTTGTTGATCAAGTCGAAGTCGATCTAGACGCAACACTCAAGCAAGCTATTGTTGGGGTGGAAGCCTATGATCTTGCAAATCTTACAGCTCCTGCAAAAGTCCAACAAGAGCTCAAAGCACTCAACCTTGAACTCAGAAAGCACGAGGCTATGATTGCAAAACTCAGCGAGCTTAGTCTTTCAACACCGACGACTGAACGTGAGAAAATCGCTGCGATTCGTGAGCGTAAAAAGGCTTTAATTGAAAATTACGAAGAACTTAAAGCCGCTAAGATGACGTTTGTAAGAGCAAACTTCGAAGGTGGAGATCGTGTTTACGCCATGTCGAATCCACGTGTTCTCAAGTCTGGCACTGATCTTTATACTTGTAACAAAGCTCCAAAGATCCAAAAAATCGTCTATGGTGCTGGATTCTCTGAGTTTACAGATGCTTCAAGATTCCATACAGGTTATGCAACAGACTACGTGCAAACAGGTCGTTTTGGCATGAACGAAATGGGCGAAATTGGCCACTATTTCTCTATTGGTCAGCCAGGATACATGTCGTCCGATTCGCCACATACACTTCATATCGCGCTCAATGAAGACCTGACAGGAACTTCAATCATGTCAGTGACAGAGCTTAAATCTGCTGGATTCTCAGACTTAGAGATTGAAGAGGGATACCGCAGAATCCACCAAGAGTACCCTTACCTTCAAAACGATGGCCTTCCACCAAAAGACTCTGAAGTTGTCATCCTTAGAGCACAAGGAAAGGTCGATATCGTCGAGCTCATTGAAGGTCAAGATCCATTTAGTCCTGGAACTTGGACACGACGTACTGTTGGAAACTATGCTACAGCGCACAGTCTCCCATCAGACCAAGTCCATAGCTCTTGGGCAAACGCAACTGTCCCAACTTACAAGACAAATGCGGAAAGAATGGAAGCTCTCGTCGAGCAGGATTTAGATGGCGTCACAAATGGCATTGTCGCATTTGACCATGTCGACTTAGACGCTCCTGCACTTGTGAAACAAGAGCTAAAAGCGATGAACTTAGAGCTCAGAAAGCTTGAAGCAACATACATTAAGCTTGATCAGCTTTTTGACACAACGCCTCCAACTGAGAAAGGAAAAATAGCTGAAATCCGCAGACGTAAACAGGAAGTGGCTCAGCAATATCACAGCCTGAAAGAGAAGAAAGCTCAATATGTTAAACTGAACGTTAGCTTTGAGCAGCAAGTCTATGCGATGTCGAATCCTCGCGTTCTTAATGCAGGAACCGACCTCTACACTTGTAACAAAGCTGAAAAGATCCAAAAGATCGTCTACGGCAAAGGGTTTTCCGAGTTTGTTAATCCAGATGCTTTCCACTCAGGGCACGCAAGTGACTATGTGCAAACAGGTCGTTTTGGGATGAATGAAATGGGCGAAATTGGCCATTACTTCTCTATTGGAAATCCTGGATACATGGGACCAGACTCCCCACACACTTTGCATATTTCGATCAATAGAAACGTTGCAGGAGCCTCAATCATGTCAGTCACAGAGCTTGAATCTGCAGGCTTTACCAAAGAGCAAATCGAAGAAGGATACCGCAAAATCCACCAGGATTATCCATTCCTTCAAAATGATGGCCTTCCACCAAAAGACTCTGAAGTTGTCATCTTAAGACCTCAAGGTAGCTTTGATATCGTCGAGCTCATTGAAGGAGTCGATGCATATGATTCAAGCACGTGGACAAGACGCACAGTTGGAAGCTATGCAACCACACACAGTCTTCCATCTAGTAATGTGCATGCATCTTGGGCAAACGTCATTGTTCCAAAATACAAGACAGAAAGTGCGCGTGTAACGCCTCAAAGTCAGGTCTTGCCAAAACCTATGAAGACTGGAACTCCAACAAACGTCAACAAAGGCGAAGATAAAAAGAAAGCAGACACAACTGTCAAAGTGACAACTTAAATAAAAAATAGAGAGAGAAAATGCCTACAATTTCAAACCATGCATACATTACTGAACCAAAATCACCAACAACAGCAACAAATCCTCAAAAACAACTCCAAACCTATCTTGAAAGTGTCCCAAAAAATCTATATAAAGCTTTCAATCGTTGGCTCATTTTACCAGAGCTGAATACCGAAGCAGACTGCCAAGCAGCCGCAGCAAAAATTAAAAATCTGGCCAAGAAAAAAGGAGCAGGATTTAGAGGAGACTTCATTCCTGTTACAGGGTTTGGTAAACATTCTAAAGGAGACAAAATTTCCTTTACTCTGCTTGATCCGAAAACACCTGTTGGACAAATTAAGAAAGAAATCTCAAAGCTAACCAATATTCCAGTCAATGAAATTGGGATTAGCTTTCTGAGCATGAGGAAGCTCGATGATGAAACAATCTTCACGGATGATTTGAACTGTCACGGCAAGGGTGGAGAAAGATTTTGGATTAGACAAAATCCCGCTTCACCTCAAGCTCTTCAACCTAAATTTTGGGAAGAAGAAGCTGGAAAATAGAGTGCTATTCTGCCCGCTTTGAATCAGAAGATGGGACTCGGGTGAGCCAAAAGTTTTCGCCCCCGTTTCCATTACAATTTAAATCGGTGTGAAGTGAGAAATCATCCCGTATGGGAAATAGGTTTTGAAAGCTGATTCGAATCTCATTCACTGGCACACCAGTAAGAGCGGAGATTTGATCTTTCATTCGCCCTACTGTAATTTCACGATCTAAAAGGTTAAAAGAAATCGAGTTTCCACACTTGAACTGTCCAAAATCTGAGCGAAGTTTAAAATTGCCTTTGAACTCTGCCCCTTTTTTAGCAACTTGCTCCATTTTTGAAGCCGCCGCCACGAATTCTTCAGTCGAAGACATCGCTGGCAAAATAAAAAATCGACCAAATTTTTTGAACAAATTTTGGGGAACCGAATTGACGAATTTCTCGATAGCTGCCGAATCCATCGCAGAAAAATCTAAAGCTTTTGACATGCTTAAACCTTATGATTGAAAAACTTTTTTATAGGCTGTCCATTCCGTCTCTTTCGGAACAGACAGGATGACGGTCTTCACATTCGAGCCGCCGTTTTCAAGATAATCTTCTATCGTTCTTTTCACTACCTTTGCCGCATCTTCTAACGGAAACGCATAAAAGCCGCATGCTACACAAGGAGCCACAACTGATTCCAATTCATATTTATCGCAAAGGTTCAGACAGTTTTCGTAACAGCTTGCTAACGCTCGCTCATCTCCTGCCCCCGACTCTAAAAGAAGAGGGCCTACAGTGTGAAGTACGTATTTTGCTGGGAGGTCGTATCCTTTTGTGATGACAGCCTCACCAACCTCGCATCCATTGAGATAGGCGCATTCTTTCACGAGATTCGGCCCCGCACCTTCATGGATTTCCTGATCAGCAGCACCACCACCTAAAAGGGTCTCATTCGCTGCGTTGATGACAGCATCGGTCTCAAACTGATTAATCGGTTGTCGGACTAAATAGACATCAATTGATTTTTTTCCATCCATCGATGTCAACTTCGTTTTGAAGGAAGCTTGTTCAGGGACTTGATCAAGGGTGAAGTACTGTTCCACCCGGTAGAACTGCTGGCGAGTCAAACGTGAACTATCGCAGACACTTCCCCATTCACTCAGAGGAATCTTAAAATTAGCTTCTGCTCGTTTATCCTCAAATGGTGCCAGACGATACTTCAAGCGGGCTTGATCGTAAGCACTCAATCTAGAGTAAGCATCTGAATGTAAAAGACTTGAACTAACTTCTCTAACCGACATAAACCCCAATTGTTAATAGTTAATTTAACAATAAGACTATTGTACCTTACACATGCATAAAAAACCAGAATAATACACTTTTCGAAAAAAATTAAATTACTTCATTTCAGTAGTTTAAAACATTTTTTTTGATGCTGGATATTCAGTAAATTGTAAATTTTAAACCGATTGTCGAATTCGGTTCAAAGTGACAGGCTTATTGGCGCAAAGTCGACGATGACGTAGGACTGCGATCTAGTCGAGTCTGAAGGGATTTTCAATTTTCTTCTGCAGATTTAAAATGACAAGTTGGCTGCATATTTGATGAAATTAGGGACCAATTTGCCATATGGAAGATGTTCAAGCAGGTTAAAATTGATTGTACCCTGGGGTATTGAGGAGGAACTTTTGATTTGAATGAATTAGGACTGTTTTTCTGGGTATTTGATGCGGAGGTGACGGGCGACAGCTAGGTTCTTGATAATCGTCCGCTTGATGGTTTCAAACTCTTTGAACGTCAGTTCGCATGAGTCAAACTGTCCATCTTCAAGTTTTTCCCCGATGAGCCGATCGACGAGTTCGGTGATCGACTCCTCGCTAACCTCTTCTAGAGAGCGAGAAGCAGCTTCCACCGTATCAGCCATCATGATAATTGCCGATTCTTTGCTATGAGGCTTAGGACCAGGATAGCGGAATTGACTTTCGTCAACAGCATCGACATCGCCTCCCATTTGCTCCACCTGCTTACAATAAAAGTAGTAAACAAGAGTCGTTCCATGATGCTCACGGATCACATCGATGAATCCTTGTGGCAGTCCATACTTGCGAGCGAGCGCCTCTCCATCAGTCATGTGGGCAATGATCACCTGAGTCGATTCTAAAGGTGTGAGAAGCTGGTGAATGTTGAACCCACCCATTTGATTTTCTGTGAAATAGTGTGGGTTGGATAGCTTCCCAATATCATGATAAAGGGTAGAGACGCGGCAAAAGAGTCCATTGGCTCCAATCGCTTGCGCCGCTGCTTCAGCAATACTTCCCACCACAAGACAGTGTTGATAGGTCCCTGGAGCTTCGACACTGAGTCGGCGAAGTAACTCATTGTTGGGATCCATGTATTCCATCAAAGTAATGTCTGTCATGATATGGAAGATCGATTCAAAAATGGGAAGTAGCCCAACAATAAGAATCGAAGTTAGGACAAGAAATGCAAACGTGCTTGTCAAATCAGAAAGAATGTACACGTTCCAAAAAACATCTTGCGCAAAGTTATAGACAAAGAAAATAGGGATACAGGCCACCCAAATTTTGGCACAGACGACAAAAACTTCCTTCCGTTTACGCATATTGCGACAACTTAAAACAGCCACAACACCAGTGATGAGGTTGGCTGTTAAAAAACGGCTGTGATCCACTGCAAGAGAAAGTCCTAAAATAATTGTCAGTAAAAAGGTCGAAAAAAGGGCCAACTCGGCATTGAGCAGGACGGTGATTAAAATGGCAGCAAAAGGAACAAAGACAGGGTAGCGCACCACTTCAAGCAACCCAGTGGCATTACGAAGTAAGAAAAATTCAACCACTTTTGCCAGAAACAGAGTGAGAATAATGATCGTTGCATAAAGGGATAGCTTTTGAACTGAGTGGTAAATTTTGGGATGGCTCATGCGGAAATAAAAAATACCCAAAAATGTGATGATTGTTGCGAAAATGAAACTGCTTAAAAGAGTGAGCGGCTCCCACAGTTTGCGCCCTTCTGCAATGGCCTTTTTCATCGCTTGAACCATTGCAATGTGAGAAGAGTTGATTTTCTCTCCCTGGTCGATAATCCGCGTTCCCGCTTGAATTCTACGGTACTTTTCAGGAACTGTTGTTTCCACCATTTTTCGCAAAGTGCGTTGCGCAGATGTGTCTTTTTCAAGAGGCCAGGAAACGGTTTGAAAGTAATCTAAAACGTAAGCAACAGTGGGACCTTGAAATTTCTTTTGATCCAAAACTTGAGTTTGAATACTTTCCCAAAAGCTTTCAGGCAAAATGATCGAGTTTCCATCGAATGAAGGAGGAAGAAGGTAGTAGCTATCTTTGAGAAGTTTGAGAGTTTTAAGACGTTGCAAGGAGCGTTGATCGGAAAAGCGAGCCTCTAAGAGAAGATCTTTCACTTCGTCTCCCGCTTGATACATGTCTTCAAACGTGCTGTTCGGAAGAAGGTTACGCCATCTTTGGTCGTGAATCAAAAAATTATCAAACTGAAGTCGTTTTTTTTCGACAGCTTTTGAACTGAGTTCGTAAATGGCACCGATATCTTGGGCAGATTGTTGGCGCAGAATGACAGTCCCTTCTTCATCAGGAAATTCAAAGTCGACTTGTGCAACAACGTAATTTTTGGCGGAGCTATCAAGCTCTAAGATATCGACTCGCACTTCACGAAAATGAATAAAAAACGCAAGTGCAAGCAAAATACATACAGCGATTAAAAGCCGCTTTCCCAAGTGATCCTTCTGAAGCGCCTGGATCCACTTGGGTTTTTCCTTTGGTTCTTCGGCCATTAAAAAAAATGCCTTTCAAAAAACGAAGTGGTTTAACTCCAATGTAGCACATTTAATGTTTTTCTGACTCTTGATATTTTTCCAGAGGAAAGCGAGAATAGAATTTTAGAATCTCGAGGAAGCATGACAACCTATCAAGGCCTGGCCAAAAAATACCGACCTCAAAAGTTTTCTGAGGTGTTCCAGCAAGATCCGATTGTGCAGACAATCAAAAATGCTTTGCGTCTTGGGCGCGTCGGCCATGCCTACATCTTTTGCGGGACACGTGGAACTGGAAAAACCACACTCGCCCGCCTCTTTGCAAAAGCCTTGAATTGTCACAACCTTTCCGATGATCAAGAACCCTGTAACAATTGCCCTTCTTGCAAAGAAGTCGTCTCGGGCCACTCGCTCGACGTTATCGAAGTCGATGGCGCTTCCAATCGAGGCATCGATGATATCCGCAACCTCAACGAAACTGTTGGCTATGCTTCTTCTGCAGGTAAGTATAAAATTTACATCATCGATGAAGTGCACATGCTCACAAAAGAGGCTTTCAACGCCCTTCTAAAAACTCTAGAAGAGCCTCCCGAACATGTGATTTTCTTTTTTGCAACGACTGAGCCCCACAAAGTCTTACCCACAATCATCAGCCGTTGCCAACGGTTTGACTTAAAGCGGATCTCCCCTGAAAAAATTTTGGAAAAACTGAAACAAATTCTCCTAGACTTAGGATTCCAAGCTGAAGAAGATGCCCTTCATCTCATTGCCGCACACGCTGATGGAAGTCTGCGGGATGCTGAATCACTTCTCGACCGCCTTCTCTGTTTTCACGAAGGGGAAATCACAGCTGAAAAACTCTCTGAAACCCTCGGCCTCGTTTCTCGTGACCTCTTTTTTAAACTCGATCAAGCAGCGCACAGCCACGATCTCCTTTTTGCCTTTCAACTTTCTGAGCAAGTGTTTAATGAAGGGGCCCACCTGGAGTACTTCTTAGAAAATTTGGCAAATCACTACCGCCACCTTCTTGTCATCAAACTGGGCAAAGCGCAAGAACTCAATGCACTTCTCACCGCAGCCGACAAAGAAAAGTATCTCAAGTCCGCCGCCCTTTATACCCAAGAGCAATGTTTAGAAATTCTCGATATCTTGCGTTCACAACTGGAGCAACTTCCCAAAAGCCCTTTCAAGCGAATCGACTTAGAAATCTTGCTGCTTCAGATCATTCGTTCGATGAAAAAAATGCCACTTGATCAGTTGGTGCATCAACTTGTCGAACTCAAAAGCGCCGTGTCGCAAACTCCCACGGAGCCAAAAGAAATGACTTCTGCTAAGGAAGAACTTAAAGCCCAAGTTGCCCCTCTGATTGAAGAACCCTCTCCTCCCAAAAACGTCACATCGCCAAAGCAGGAAGCTCCCCCTTTACAACTTGTTACAGAACCTCCTCCGCAGCAAGAAGTCCCCACTCCACAACCAGTGACCACCCCTCTTCCGAAATCAGAGCCTCCTTCACCCGCTCCAGAAGAAGCCACTCCGCCGCCACAAAAAGCTCCGCCTCAAGCCGAAGCACCTCCCCCTCAGATTCCTGCTGAAAAAATCGACAACGCAGTTCAAAAAAAGATTCGACACGATAAAGTCATGCGCTTTGCCAGTGTGGAGCTGAACGGCTCCATACGAAAAGGATGAAGTTTAATCAATTTTTTGGTATCATTAAGATCCTGAGACGAATGAGAAAAATCTCTGAGAATGAGTGAAATAAATCCAGAGCTCAGGTTGAAAGTGTAACGAAAAAATTTTATTGAGGTATCTCACATGGGTAGCGGTTACTCCAAAATGAAAAAGCAGGCACGACAATTTCAAGAGCAAATGTCGAAAATGCAAGAAGAAATGGAAAAAATGGAAGTGACAGGATCAGCTGGAAATGGGCTGGTTGAAGTGACCCTAACTGGTGATAACAAACTCAAAAAGCTCAAAATCAAACCCGAATGCGTCGATCCTGAAGACATTGAAGGGCTCGAAGACCTCATCACTGCGGCGTTTAACGAAGCAAGTGGCAAGTTGCAAGAGGATAGCCCTGGCTCTTCACTTCTTGATAGTTTACCTTTGGGCAACCTTCCGTTTGGTTAAAAACCCAAAGTAAAAACAAGCTGTCCCCCTATCTTTTTTCGTGTTTACTCACACGGTTGGCATGCGCCAGGAGCACAGCCAATAGATGTCACAACAAGATCATTTAGATCTTGATAGACTGTAACAGCACCGTTCATAAACCCATAAAATCCTCGCTTATCGGTAACAATCCGGAAAATATGGCGATGAACAGTCTCGTCTTTATCTAGAAATGCAATGTAAAATAGACCTTCTTGCTCAGCAGGGGTGAAAAAGAAAGCATAGGTAGAAGCTTGAAGAAGCTTGGCATCGATTTCTTCACTTGAAAGAGAGTCTCTCCAAGCTTGGTGTTGATGCAGTTGTTTCATCAAGGCTGAAACTTCTGGATGCTCAACCAATCTTGATTGTAAAATTATGCAACCCATTGTCTATTCCTCATGTTCAATGATTAAACGACAATGAGCTTAAAAAAATTTTAAAATAAACACCAGCTTTTTAAAGCTATTTAAAATAGCTATAAGCGTAATTAACGAGACCTAAGTCATTTACAACAGGAACATGAAGGTTTTCACTCTTTAAATACCGTTCATATTCATAATAGATTGGCAAAATGAGATGTTGATTTGAGAAAATCTTAGCCGCTTCATGAAGATATTCAAGCCGTTTGGCAGGTTCTAATTCATGGTCTGCAAGGTCTAAGAGCCGCTGATACTCTTGATCTTCCCAAAAGAAGACATTGAGTTTCTCATCTTGATTACGATAGATATTGAGAGTATAGATTGGATCATTGATCCATGAAATCCAGCAAAAACAGCTGATAAGAAATTCCCCTTTCCCGAGTCGTTCAAAGAGATCTGAAAACTCGTAAGGTTCAATGCGACACCGGATTCCTAAAGTCTCTTCCCACTGCTTTTTTAATAGAAACGAAGAACGACTTGAAGCTTCACTATTGTAGTGGATAATTGTGACTTGAGGAAATTCCTTTTCAGAAATCCCCAGTTCCTCCAGTCCTTCTTGAAATAGCTCTTTTGCTTTCAATTGACATTCTTTCATCCCCTCATGCCCTCGGAACAGTTCTGTGTGATTGAGGGGAAGATGGGAGTAAGCAGGAAGCATGTAATCCTGATTATCGCCGATGATTTTACTACGGTTGACTGCAAGGCAAAAGGCCTGACGAATCTTATGATTTGTAAAGGGGAATACCTGATTGTTAAAGAGGTACCAAAGGGACTTTGTTGTGGGCAAGTAGTGAACTTTTTCACCAAGCTTTGAAAAACTACTTTTGCCATAGCTTAAAGGAGGCCCTAACCAGTCGAGCTTCTTGGTACAAAAGAGTTCGACTGCTTTCCGACTGTTGACCCGCGACAGTAAAATGTGATCGAGCTTAATGGCATCGCGATTCCAAAAATAGGGGTTTTTCGCCAGTTCAAACGCATAAAACGAGCGGTTTTCTCGTAAACGAAATGGACCGTTACAAATGAAACGATCGCCTCTTTCTTGAGCCCAGTTGGGATGGATACGATCAATATAGGAATTCACAGGTGAATAAAGAGCGAGCGTCGTTGACTCCAAAAAGTAGGGGGTGGGCGTTTCAAGATGAATTTCTAAATGGGTATCGTCAAGAGCTTTGACTTTGACTTCATCAACACTACATTGTCCTTCTTTGGCTAAACGGGCATTTTTTATGGGGTAGAAAAGGTACGCAAAGCGAGTATTGAACCCCGGAGATAAAACTTTCTTCCAAGCGTATTCAAAGTCTTCTGCAAGCACTCTCATCCCATTTGACCAGTAGGATTCTCTCAATGTAAAGATATAGCGGGTTTGATCGTCAGAAACATCAACTTTCTCTGCGGCGGCAAGTTGGGGTGTCCCCTCTTCATCTAAGCGCATGAGTCCTTCAAAGAGCATTTTATTGACCACACTTGATTGATGGTCTCCTCCAACTCTTGGGTCTAAAAAGACTTTCATTTCCAAGTTGAGATTCAAAACCTTAGGTTTGACTTGGTGTTTCAAGTAGGTTTTTAAAATTCCCTCCAACTGGGGCTTAATCTCTTCATGGTTATCAAAGATTACCCCTTCATAACGGAACCCATGATGCAAGAGTGAAGATGAAATCATCAGCTTATGCTTCAAGTCTTGCTTTTCCAATTCTTCTTCAAATGCCGTGCGAAAATGATAGTCGTTGCATCTTGTAAAGAGAAACAATTGACTTCCCTTTCGATAAAAACGATAGGAGAAAAACCCTTCTTCTTCAGCATCAAGCAAGGAAGAAAACGTTTCGAAAAAGAGTTTGAGCGATTCCGTTTCGATAGTTGCTTGAATTTCAATCGGGTTAAGTGAATAGAAAAACTTTTCGAGAAACTCGGGATTTTCTGAATCAACTTCTGAAAAGGCCTGTTTAAACCGGACGAGGTTTTCACTCTGTTTGAGAATCATCCCTCCATTATAATCTCGAATCTCGCCAAGAGCTGCTTCAATCACTTCAATCACATGATGGCGTGCTTCAAAAAAGTTGAAGGAAAAGTTCCGTCTCGTAAAGGGATTGACATCGGAAAGTTGCACGCGAAATACATTAGCTTCAACAGGATCTTTCCCTCCAAGATAGCTGACAATTTGTGTGCGTTCGGGGATGAGCGCCAGGGAGTGATTCACTTTCGAAAATGCCTCTGTCACCGAACTTTGACCTTCTTTTAAAATGCGCACGAGAATGACGCAAAAAACCAATGTTTCTTCATCGTGTTGTTCATAACGCACCATGACCTGAGGAAAGTCTTCTGCACTTCGAATTTCTTTCGTCAGAGTTAAAATGTTTTTCATGATCTCTTCTTCATTGCGGACCATGAAAAGTTCAGGAACAAAACGTTGAACGCGCGCCTCAATTTCTATGGGCAGTTGGAAATTAAGTTTTTCGATTTCCTCATCAGAAAAACGCATGCCATCTTCTTTTTCGAATTCGACATACATCATTTGAATATTCGATTTTTCTAAATACACTTCAGGAGAAATTGACAAGTTCGCTGAAGGGATAACAGCTTTTAAGGCCGAACTTAAGTGTTTTTCAACAAACCTCTCACAGGACGGGTTGAGTCCCACTCCAATGGTGCAACCTAACACGGGTTTTGTTCCAAACGTAAAACTTAAGCTCGAAGGAAAGAAAGAGAGTTGGATGTGTCTTTTACTTGAATCAATTGTCTCTTTCCACTCCAATTCACGTCTAATTGAAATGAGGTTAAAGAGAGCTTTCGCAAGAAGAAGGGGTGAACGTTTCTCTAAAAAATCTTGGCTAAAAGCCATGAGCCATCTGTCGACACCAAGCAAAAATTGCGTGTCTATTTCTTCTCCTTTTTCTTCGATGTAGCGAAGAACTTGTGAATGAATGGCAGTGATTTTCCGATCGAGGCGTACTTGGTGAGAAAGTGCTAAACGGAAAGAGAAGTTCTTGTTTAAGAGCGCCAGTCGAAGCTGCTCTTTCAATGCCATGACTTTTTCTTTGAACCGTTCATACGATTGCGTTTCACTCAATTGAATCAAATAGTCCGCAACATAGAGTCGAGGAAGATCTTTTGCTTTCAGCTCAAACGTAAAGGACTTTGACTCTAACTCAAAGCATTGACTTTTCGAGAGGACAAATCGATCAAACAGTTCGTGAACAAAGCGATCGGTATCGAGCGAAGGATACTCCAATGCGAGAAATGTCACTTTGACAATGCCTGCATCTTCACTTGTATAAGTACAGGATACTTGAGGGAGTTTGGATACGATTTCTCGAAGAGTTTTTTCAGTTTCAATGTCTTCCAATCGCAGATGAGTGTTCAGAGCTGCAAGCAAACTTTCCAGAACTTGCCTTAGCTCACGTGACAAAATGGGATGAGGAACCTCAAGCCACTTTGAAGAAGTTTTAAAAACTGATGTCATAAAGAAATCTCAGAAATGAGTTTTTCGTATCTCTCTTGTAGATACTGCTCCACTTGTTGGCAAGTCTCAAGTTTCATGATGTCCTCTATTTGATCTTGACACTCTGCAAGTGTTAGACGTTTCGCCATGTTCCGAATTGCGGGAATATAGCGGGGGGCACATGAAAAACTTCTCACGCCTAAGCCCAGAAGTAGAGGGAGCATTAACGGGTCAGCAGCCATCTCCCCGCATAAACTCACAGGTGTCTCTGATTGTACGCCTTCTTTAACAACCTGGCGAACCATTCGAATGATACTAGGATGACTGGACTTACAAAAAGAGTGCAAATCTTGATGGGTTCGGTCTGTCGCTAAGGTGTATTGAAGGAGGTCATTTGTTCCAATCGATAAGAAATCGCATTCTTTGGCAATTAAATCACAAATGATCACAGCAGAAGGGACTTCGATCATTGAACCAACAGGGATTTCATCGGCAATTTGATACCCTTCTTTTCGGAGATCAATTGCCACCTCTTGAATCAGCTCTTTGGCTTCGATGAGTTCTGTCACATCAGAAATTAAGGGAAGGAGAATGCGCAAATCTCCTTCTAAACTGACACGCATGAGTGCACGTAATTGCATGATAAAAATGTCACGATTTCTCAAAAGAAAGCGAATCGCACGGCAGCCTAGTGCGGGGTTGGGTTCGGGCTCATAGCGACTAATACTTCCCTTGTCTCCTCCTACATCAAACGTACGAAAAGTGAGTGGTCTGCCTTTTGCATTTTCCATGACCCTTAGGTAAAGATCGTACTGTTCTTCTTCTGAAAAAGAGTGAAGTTCTTTCCCAAAAAAGAGAAATTCAGAGCGGAAAAGTCCAACACCATTAGCTCCATACAATTCGATAAGATCAAGGTCGGCAATGCTTTCAATATTGGCAAGTAAAGTGATTGCACAGCCATCAAGAGTTTCAACCTTCGAGTCGTCTTTTTTTTCTTTTTGGAAAGCCGGCTTCTTGCGTTCTTTTTTTCCTTTGTAGTGGTCAATTGTTTCCAGACTCGGATTGAGAATCACCATTCCCTGATCGGCATCAATAATGACATCACACTCTTCGAACTGACGCAGGGTTTCTACATCAATGTTTGAAATGTAAGGGATCCCTTTCGAGCGAGCAATGAGAGCTGCATGAGATGTCGCACCACCCATTTCAGTAATAAATCCAAAAACTTGAGATGCAGAGGACTCCGCTGTTAAAGAAGGAACAAGTTCTTTCGTAAAAATAACAACTCCCTCTTCAGGAAGGTCGCTGAGTGTCACCTGTTCACGTGGGTAAAGGTGTCGCAGAATCCGGTTGGAAAGATCTTTCACATCAAGCAGACGTTGCTTGAAAAAACTATCTTTGATCTTGGAAAATTCTTTTTCGTAATCGGACATGACTGTGCGGAAAACAGACTCTGTATTCTTCATCATTTGTCGAATCTTTTTCTCGACAAAGGTCGTCATAAACGGATCTTCAAGCATCTGTATGTGGGTATCAATAATCGACGCAGCTTCGCTAGATCCTTCCTTTGCTAAAAAACGTTGGAGTGTATGAAGATCTTCGCGGCTTGACAGAACTGCCTTGCGGTAACGGGCAATTTCATTTTCAACATCAGACGATTGAATAGGAAATTCAGGAATGATGTCGTCGGGAAAGTCCTCCATAAAATAGAGCTTTCCAATCGACACTCCCTCACTTATCGGAGCACCTTTTAAGATAATTTCTTCGAGTGCCTCAGTCATGTTACGCCTAACCCTTGTTCCCCAAATTGATTTTCAAATGCTCCCACAAGACGTTTCATTGTCTCGCCAGCATCACTTCCTTCTACGGAAATGAGCACTTGGGCATTTTTAGGAGCGGCTAAAATCATAATGCTCATGATACTCCGAGCATTGACCGACTCCCCTTTATAAGTCAACGTTACTTTTGATTGGCTATTTTGCAGTAACTTGGCAATAAATGATGCAGGCCTGACATGCAGTCCCATCTTATTTTTCACTTTGACAACTTTTTCAAATTTTTCAACCAATGTTAACCCGCCCCTTTCGCTGCCTTTTAGCTATTGTTTCCAGCAGCTTAATATTAAATTCTTTTGCAGAATGGTATCCCATTTCCTTCAATCTGTGATTGAGCACCGTTGTCTCAATCAAAAGTGCCACCTCTCGTCCAGGTTTGACTGGCAAAACATATGATGGAATATGGAGATTTAAAATTTCCTTAAACTTTTCCTCAAGTCCCACCCGGTCATAGTAATGATTATCGTTCCATTCTTCCAATTCCATGATCATTTCAACACGGACGCTTTGCCTGATAGAAACCGCACCATAAAGGTGAGCGATATTAATAATTCCAATCCCCCGAATCTCTAGCAAGTGGCGTGTTAGCTCTGGTCCGGAGCCTTCCAAGTACCGATTATCTTTCTTCCGCAAGTGGACCACATCATCCGAGACTAACCGATGGCCTCTTTCAATTAATCCCAATGCTGCTTCACTTTTTCCTACAGACGAATCGCCTTGAATGAGAACTCCAATTCCAAAGACCTCGACAAGGGTGCCATGAACACTTTCAACAGGAGAAAAAAACTCAGACAAAATCAACGTCAGCTGAGACATCAGTGCCATCGTCTTCTCCTTACTACGCAGAAGAGGGATTTTGAGCTGTTGGCAAATGTCTTTTAATTCTTTCGGTGGCCTTTGACCTCGCGCAACAATCACTGCAGGATTGTCTGTTGTCACAACATCTTCAAGTCGCTCTTTACGCTTGCCAGAAGAAAGGTCGCGCAAATATTCGAGTTCAATGCGACCAAAAAGCAGAATCCGTTTATTGAACTTCCGCTTCACATATCCTGTCAGAGAAAGTCCAGGTCGTTGAATTTCTGGTCCACTAATCTTCTTATTCATCCCCTCTTGAGGACGATCGACAAAAAGACCTAAAGTCTTTCCATGATCCCCCATCAAATCTTGAATCCGAAGCGGTTTTCTTCTCATCCTTTACTCTAAGTAAAAAACCAACCAATCCAAAAAAGTTGGAAAAGCCAGCGTCTCATCCTCTTTCCAGCTCGAGATGGTTCGATCTGATAAAGAACAGAGGACATTTCCTACTTCCCCGTCTGGATACCAATCCTTATAAAAACACTGATAAATATCCAGCCCAAATGACCTATAGAAAGGAAGCAACAGCTGAGGGTCAACACTTTTCTCACCAAGGGAAAACCCTTCTTGAGCTTGCATAAACCATTTGCGCTCTTCTTCTAAAGCCCCAGAGGAGAAAACTCCACTATCCCCTCCTTTAGCAAATCCATTATGGATTCGAAAAAAGTTCAAGTAGTCATCTGGAAGAGGATAGTCGATTGACCGCTTAAACCGCTGTATTTCCTTTTCTAGCAGCGGCGGTCGTCCTAAATACAACCGGTCTTTTAAACGATAAGTAAAAAACACTTCATAAGGACTTTTTTCTCTCTTTTGAGCGAGATAAACCCCAACCTCTTGTACTCCTGCAAAAAACGTATCTAAAAAATGATACACATGTGGCAGATAAGGAAGCGCATTGAACCAATAATCACGAATGAATTCGAGCTTCACTCCCGGATCCAGCCTTGAAAGTTCCCACCAACCCTTAGGAAGATTGGGAGCCATTTCTTTTGCCTTTTCCCATGAGAGCCCTGGCTCGTCCTGAAGAGAAATTGCGGCATGATACCCCCCATCCCCTGTGAAGTAGTCGATCACACTCAATCCTTTCAAAAGACTATTCTTTTACCACCAATACTCAGCTTTTTCAAGTTCGCACTCAGAGGCTTAACGGTAAATGATATACGATAATTAGACTTTTCTTAAAGAAAAAAAACTAACTGTTTGGCAGTGGTTTCATGTCAAAAATCAGAATTTGAGCCTCATTACCATGACTAAACTCTAATGATCCAGGCTCTGAAATCCCAACACCATCTCCTTCACTTAGCAAATGCTCGTTCATGAGTACCTGGCCCCGTGCGACTTGAACCCAGATACGGCGCTCTTTTGAAGGTCGGTAAGTTGCCTTATCCCCCTCGTCTAAAAAGGCATCATAAATCAACACATCCTGATGAATGGTGACAGATCCTTCTCGACCATCCTTCGAAGCCAAGAGACAAAATTGACCCTCTTTTCTTTCCGTTGGGAAAGCCTTTTGCTCATATCTTGGCTCGAGATCCGTTTGATCTGGCAGAAACCAGATCTGAAGAAATTTGACTGGAGCTTCATTTGAGTGATTGTATTCGCTATGGGTAACCCCTGTTCCGGCACTCATGAGCTGAATTTCTCCTGGATAAATGATCGAGCCATTTCCCATTGAATCCTCATGCTCTAAGGCCCCTTCTAAAACATATGAAACGATTTCCATATTTTTATGGGGATGCTTGGGGAAACCACCTCTTGGAGCAACGCTATCTTCATTGATCACACGAAGAGATTCAAACCCCATATAATTTGGATCTTGATAGTTACCAAATGAAAAGGTGTGCTGGCTTATGAGCCAATCTATCTCGGTTACCCCGCGGCTTTGGGCTTTTCGTATCTCTAACTTCATCGGACAACTCCTTTTACGTTGGATTACCGATGATAGCAGAAACTGGTATCTTTACCAAATCGAGCAATTGTATTATAAATTGAAATTAGGAATGGGGAAGGCTACAGAATTCCGAAGCTGATCCCCTAATATATTTACTTTAAGGTGCTTACTCATGATTTTCACGAAAGTGGTTGTCATTGGGGGGGGCTTTGCCGGATTGAATGTCATTCAACCGCTTCGAAAAGCCAACCTCGACATCATGTTGATCGATAAAAAAAACCATCATCTCTTCCAACCTCTTTTGTACCAAGTGGCTAGCGCAGCCCTTTCTCCCGCGGATATTGCGACTCCTCTGCGTGAGATCTTCAGCCTGCAAAAAAATACTTCGGTCATCATGGGAACCGTCGAAAAAATCGAAAAAGAGAAAAAGCAAATCGTCTTAGCGAATGGGGATATCGTTTCGTATGACTATCTTGTGTTAGCTCCCGGTGCCCGCCACTCCTATTTTGGCAACGACCAGTGGGAACCTCTCGCTCCGGGACTCAAAACCATCACCGATGCCCTGCAAATCCGTGAAAAAATCCTTGTTTCTTTCGAAAAAGCTGAAAGGACAGACAGCATTTCTGAAGCGGAAAAATTTCTGAACTTTGTGATCATTGGTGCTGGACCTACAGGCGTTGAAATGGCAGGAGCCATCGCTGAAATCGCCCATAAAACACTGTTTAAAAACTTCCGACGGATTAATCCTGAGAAATCTAAGATTTATCTTGTCGAAGCCGCTCCAAGGGTTCTTCCTCCTTTTCCTGAAAAACTCTCTGTCAAAGCACGCAAAAACTTGGAAGACATGGGAGTTCGAGTGGTCACAGGAGAGCTTGTCACAGATGTGACTAAAGAGGGAGTCCAAGTTGGGGACGATTTCATTCCTGCTCGGAATATCATCTGGGCAGCTGGTAACCAAGCAGCTCCCTTTTTAAAAACATTAGATGTCCCTATTGATCGGCAAGGACGCGTGATCGTCGAGCCTGATCTCACTGTGCCCGACTACCCTGAAATTTTTGTGATTGGTGATGCCGCTTGCGCAATGGGAAAAGACAAAAAACCTCTTCCTGCGATTGCACCAACTGCGATCCAACAAGGGCGCTACGTTTCCAAAATCATCAAAAAACAAATTCCCCAAAAAAAACGACGTCCGTTTCGCTACTTTGATAAAGGAAGTATCGCAACGATTGGAACCAACAAAGCTGTCGGCTATGTGGGAAAAATATTGATGTCTGGATTTTTAGCCTGGCTTACTTGGGGATTCATTCACGTTTTTTACCTCGTTAGCTACCGTAGCCGTTTCACAGTGATGCTCAACTGGGTCTTTCACTATATGACTGGTTTACGAGGAGCTCGTCTCATCCATAAGGGACTGGATGAAGATCTTAAGAAAAAGTCTGAAAAAAAATAGACACTCTATTCTTGCTTCAAATTCTGGCTGTGTTTAATTTTCTCTTTAGATCATGTCATCACGATACATTCTATATAGAGAGAGTTTCATGCACTTATTCTTTGTTTGCATTTTTTTCCCCTTATCCCTGCTTGCAACGCTTCATTTTGATTCGAGTGAGTTCTTTCAAGAAGGCAATTACGCATCTCTTTATGAATATGCCTGCTCATCCCTCGAGACAGAAGAGGTTCCTGAGCATCAAATCGAAGCTCTTTTCAATCGAGCACTCAGCCAGTTATTTTTAGATGATTTTGATGGAGCCCTACAAGACCTTGCTGAGATCGAAGAGATCGCCTCCCAAGTTCCGGTTTCAACATTTACATCAAACAGTTTTCGTGGAGTGTTTACAGAGTATGCATGGTTTCGTTTGGGAATGGCTGCCGCTCAAAAAAACAAACAAGACATGTTCCGCTGTTTAGAAGTGCTAAAGATCCTTGATGATTCTTTTCCAACAATTGCGATGGAAGATCACACCATTCAAATCACCCCAAAGTGTCAACTTCAAAAGATCTCTTCTTTTGTCGATATGCTTCTTGGACTGAATGCGATTTCCCATCGAGATCAAATCACCTGTGAAAATCAGACGATTCGGATCTCTTATCCCGATTCATTTTTTGCTTTAAAGCCTTCGCACTATCTCAATAAAATCGAAATAGCTGCAGCAAGAAGTTTTTGTCTTTCCCATTGGGCTGATGTCTCTTGGGAGTTTATTGGAAAGTGCCTGAACTCCTCATGCATCTGGACCTACTTCAGCTTTGGAGATTGGCATTATGAACTGCTTAAAAAGATTGAAAAAAGTAGTCACTAACTTTCTGAGAAAATCAAAATCTAAGAATTTTAACTTCCCTCTGTGATCTCCGTGGTGAAAAAAGAAGCAAAGCGATCCATAAGAAACGGTTGAAAATGAGTTTTTACCACAGAAAATACAGAGATCACAGAGAAAATTTATCCTCCGAGACCTCTCTGTTAAAAGCTCATGAGCTTAGCTCTATCTGCTGCGCTGGAACTCATTCGTTGGATTTAAGATATACCAAAATGCAACAGCACCTGCAGATTGTCTTGCAAGTTGTTGCCATGTGACATTGCGTCCCACAATCATGAAGATTGGAGTGATCGATGCACATGTTGCAAAAAAGGCAGCAGCGTAAATTAAAGCGCGTTGCGTCTCAGGCTTGAGTTCCTTAAGAGTTTCAACTTGTGTAAAGAGATACCTTGTTGCCCCTAATACTGTGTAAAAAACACCTTGCTGAGCAACTAACGATGGAAAGTTAAAATCTTTATGTCCCGCATAAAAAAGCGTTTGAAAAGATGTCCATGCAAATCCTCTTCGAAAGGTATCTTCTAAAATGTATTTCCCAGAAACTGTCATATTTTTTCTCCACTCAACGTTAAAATCGCATAAAGAATACACGAATCATTCGTTGAATTCAAACAAAGAGTGAAATAAAATTTCGGCTCAATGGGATTAAAAATTTTAACTAACCTCTGTGTTGCAACACGCTCTTTTTTAAGTCAGTATCCCGCCCTTAAGCTTGCACTTCTTTTTTTAATCGGGATTGGTGCCGTTTTTCATCTTAGTCTCCTAATTTTGGGAGCATTCTTTTTCTTGATGGAGAAAAAAATTTTCACCTTTCTCGTGATTGCTGGGGGCTATTTATATGCTCTACTGCTCACCCCACTTCCTCACTTATCTGAGCCTACTGCGGGCAATGCTCTTTTCCATATTGAGCAAGTCAAGCGGCATCCCACTCCCTTTAAACCCTTGCTTGTTTATGAAGGAACCCTCCGCTATTTCCATGGAGAAAATGAAACCTTCTACCGTCTTCCCTGCCGTCTCTATATGCCGATCAAGAAAAATCGCCCCCGTGCATCTCACGATTACTTTCTTCAAAACGTGTCGCTCATGGAAATCTCTCCTCATCGTTATGTGCTCAAAACATCAAAGAAAACATCTTGGCAACCCATACTTAGAACCAGAAGTCAAGCCGAGTGGCGCTTTCAAACAAAAGAAAAAGTACGAAAATGGGTGAGAAAAAACTTTTCAGAAAAGCCTGTCCAGCATCTGATTTCTGGCCTCCTAACCGGACAAAAAGAAAGTCGCCTACAAACCTTTCAATTTGGACAAATAGGCCTCCAGCACTTGCTTGCAATCTCAGGTTTCCACTTTGCAATCTTAACTTTCTTTCTCGCCTTTTTACTTCGACGGTTTTTGCCCCGCAAAGGGATGGCCCTCCTTCTAATATGTTTGCTTTCTGCCTACTTTTACTACATGGGAGAAGCTCCTTCAATTAGCCGTGCATGGATTGGGGTCATCGTCTTTTTAGGAGGGATGCTATTTCAGAGAAAAAGTGCGCCTCTTAATGCTCTTGGAATTGGCCTACTTGCCGCTTTGATTAGTAAACCCTTGATTATTTTAGACGTTGGGTTTCAGCTCAGCTTTGCTGCAACATTTGGAATTCTCGTTTTTTACGCTCCAACAGAAAGGAAATTGCAGCAGATTTTCCCCAAGAGGACCTTCCAAGAGATCAAACTATTTTCCTCTCTTAATCAATGGGGAGCCCTCGTGTCAGTCTATTTAAGAAAAATTTTCGCTCTCAATGGAGCGGTCCTCATTTTTACTCTCCCAATTGTGCTTTTCCATTTTCACCACTTTTCCTTCTTAAGTCTCGTTTACAATCTTTTTTTTCCTCTCCTTTTTACCCTTTTAATCGGACTCCTTCTAATCAGCTTAATCCTGCCGTTTCTCTTGCCCCTACTCGCAGCATACGCAAGCTTCTTGCTCAAGCTTGTCGCTTTTGCCCCAAAAAGGCTGATGTTTTGGCTCCGTTTTCCGGAATTCCCTCTTGAGCTTGGTGTGTTTATCTTCCTTGTCCTTTTCCTATGGGGAACTTATCTTCATTGGTCAACCTCAGTCATCAAAGAATGGAACTATAGCTGAACTGTTTAAAATTGGGTCATTTAGCGAGATATTTTTGGTGGTTTTTGGATTCTTAAAAGCGAGACCATTGTCCAAGTAACAAGGGGAGATTTTAAGAAGCTAAAGGACAGCGGAAAGATCCGGATAAACGCCCCAACTTTAAAACAGTTCAGCTATAAATTGACCAAAAACGGTCAAATCAGTCAAAATAGTCACTCTACTCGGTGGCGATCGTAGCTCAGCTGGTTAGAGCGCCGGATTGTGGTTCCGGAGGTCGCGGGTTCGAAACCCGTCGTTCGCCCCATTTACATTCCAATTTTTTTCTGCTATCTTGCAAATTGGAATAGATAGAGAATCCAGATGTCAGACAAGCCGAAAATCAAAGCTCACCCAGAAATCAAAGGTCTTTTGACCCTCACTTTCACTCTTTTTCTCCTTCTTTCTGTTCTAAGCTTTGTTCATGGGATCCCAAGTGCCAATTGGCTCGGTCTCATTGGTTACTATGTCGCTTTGAGTTTGCTCTACACCTTTGGACTCGGAACTTATCTCATCATGGGATATTTAGGCTGGATTGGATGGCGCTTTCTTACGACCGATCAAAAGCCAAAGTTTAGAGTAAAAACGCTCTATTTTTCACTGCTTCTTCTTTCAGCTTGCCTACTTCTCAATCTCATTGCCGAAACAAGTGGCGTCCCTTTCCCTTTTTTGCAAAAGCGGATTTTTTCTGAAATTTACGTTAATGGTTACCCTGCACCCCACCGCATTGTACGTTTCAATTTAGGCGGTGTTCCTCTTTACTATCTCTACCACGATCTCCCCACCTTCAATCTCGAGCATCTCCTCAGTAACATCGGAGTCTTTATCACTTTTTCAGTCACCGGTCTTTTTTCACTCATCTTGCTCACAAACACACGGGTCATTCCTCTCTTTAAAAAATTCCTCCACTTTTTGAAAGGAGCACAAGTCCTACTCGTTAAAGTGATCAAAGATTTAAAGCCTTCGCGAAAAGCTCCTGTTGCACCTCTGCCTCAGCCGATTCTTAGGCAGCCTGAGCAAACTCCTCCTCCAACGGAAGCAATTGTCGAGCCTGTAATCGAACTCGAAGAAGACGACCCCACAGTCAAAGTGACAACACTACTCGATCGCAAACCCAATGGAAGCCGAGGAAAAACGGCAAAAAATAACAGTTATGAAGGAGAGTACAAGCGGTACCGCCTCCCGCCTCTTAATCTTCTAACCAATGCTAAAAAAGTGGATCAACCTACATTGAAGCGAGACCTTACGCGGCAAGCAGGCATCCTAGAAGATACACTGCAAAGTTTTGGCATTGAAGCAAAAGTCGGTGAAATCAACTGCGGTCCGACGATCACTTCATTTGAAGTGCATCCTCCTATTGGAGTCAAAGTTCAAAAAATCAAAGTGCTCGAAAACGACATCGCTCTCAATTTGCAAGCAAAATCGATCCGTATCATTGCTCCCATTCCTGGAAAAGCTGCTGTCGGCGTTGAAATTCCCTCACCTTATCCGCAAGAAGTGAGCTTCAAGGAAATGCTCGGTGAATACATTAAAGGTAAAAAACTGCACATTCCCGTTTTGCTTGGACAGACAGTGACAGGCGACAATATTGTGACCGATTTAACAAAGATGCCTCACTGCATTATTGCGGGAGCCACCGGATCAGGAAAATCTGTTTGCATCAACAGCATCATCATGTCGATTCTGATGACGGCGCGCCCCGATGAAGTCCGTCTCCTCCTCGTCGATCCGAAAAAAGTTGAACTCAGTTCTTATACGAACCTACCGCACATGATTGCTCCGGTCATAACCGAAGCCCATGGCGCTTACGCAGCATTGAATTGGCTCGTCAAAGAGATGCAGCACCGCTATGAAATTCTCAAACACTTAGGGCTACGCAATATCCATTCATTCAACAGTCGTCGTCCCCGCGTCGAAAAAGAGCAAGATGCCCCATTTGAAATCCCTCGCAAAATGCCGTATCTCGTTGCAATCATCGACGAATTTGCCGATTTGATGATGGCTTCAAGTTCCGATTTAGAAACTCCCATTGCGCGCATTGCCCAAATGGCCCGAGCCGTTGGAATTCACCTCATTTTAGCAACTCAACGTCCTTCACGTGAAGTGATTACCGGTCTCATCAAAGCTAACTTTCCCACGCGCATTTCTTTCAAAGTTGCGAGCAGAGTGAACAGCCAAATCATTCTCGATGAAAATGGCGCCGAATCTCTTCTCGGAAATGGAGATCTACTCTTCTTGCCTCCAGGTTCTTCAAACTTGATCCGTGCCCAAGGTGTTTTCATTCGTGATGAAGACATCAACCGTGTGATTGAACACATTGAAAGGCAAGCTCACACTCAATATCTGATCAAATCTTTCGATCAGATGGCCCCAGAAGATGTGATGGGAGGCGGTGATGAGCCAAAAGATGACATGTATGAGCAAGCCTATTCAATTGTGACTCAGACAGGTACAGCTTCAACAACCTTCCTTCAAAGAAAGCTCAAAATTGGGTACGCTCGTGCGGCTTCCCTCATGGATGAGCTCGAGTCTCGAGGCATCATTGGTCCTCAAGAAGGAAGCCGTCCACGCCGAGTCCTGCAGGGCACTGCAAAAAAAGATGTATAAACATTCCCCGACATTTGCTAGAGATAAATTAGGAGTAAGGTAAATCCGGATACGCTCTCGCCATGAAGGAAAAAAAACGGATTCTCATTGCAGATCCCTCAACAGCTTTGCTGGACGCAGTTGTCACTGCTTCGGAAGCAAACGCCTATGAGATTGTGGTCGTCAAGACAGGTCCGGCTTGCATCAGAAAGCTGAAAGAGTTCGAGCCCGACCTTGTTATCATTGACCTCATGGTACCTCATATTCATGGGATTGAAATCCTTAAGATCATTAAAACCAACTCCCGCTTGAATTCGACAGGTGTCATCATCACCTCTTATCATGTGATGATCCAAAACTACCATGCCGCAATCGAAGAAGGTGCCGATTACTTTTTAGTCAAACCGTTTGAAATCCCTCAACTCTTTCAACTCATCGAGCGGTACTTCAAAGGAGACTTAAAACCGGAACCCTTCACCATGAAATCTGGCTGTGTCATTGAGCAAAACCACTGTTACCACCCGATTCCCTCAACCTTAACTTCTTATCTCCGTTTTTGGGGAACACGCGGGTCCAACCCTGTATCGGGGCCACAGTATGTGCGCTATGGAGGAAACACCTCCTGCTTAGAAATCCGTCACAACCAAGAGCTCATCATCATCGATGCCGGCTCGGGAATCCGCGAGCTTGGAGACACCATCGACGTCGAAAACCATCACACCATTCACCTTTTCATTTCCCATACCCATTGGGACCACATCACAGGCTTTCCTTTCTTTAGCCCTCTTTACAAAAAAAGTTGCAATGTCGTTGTCTGGGCACCCGTGGGGTTTGAAAAAAGCACAAAAGAACTCTTCACAAACATGCTCGCTTATGCTTACTTTCCTGTGCGTCTTGATGAGATGAAAGCTCAAGTGACCTTTAAAGAACTGCGCGATGACAAACCCGTTTCCATCGGTGACGTCGTCATTGACTCCCACTTCACAAACCACCCTGGGCCCACCGTAGGATTTAAAATCAAAGTCCCCGGAAAAACAGTCGGCTACATCACAGACAACGAGGTTCTCCTCGGCTATCACGGTCATCCCAACTGCATCCATCAAAAACACCCCCTACTCGAGCCGCACCTCGACCTCATCGAGTTTCTCAAAGACTGCGACATGATTGTCCATGAAGCGCAATACTTTCCCGAAGAGTACTACCGGAAAACAGGTTGGGGCCACTCTTCCATTTCTAACGCCACCGTCTTACTCAAATACACCGGATGCAAAGAGTGGATTGTCACACACCATGATCCCAACCACAAAGATTCTGACCTTCAAACAAAAGCGCAGTTGCACAATGACATTTTAAAAGAGTGTAACTTGAATATTCACGTCGAGATCGCCTACGACGGTCTCTTACTCCCTCTCTAAAAAAAGATTTTCTCGCTGATTTTTTCTTGATATGCAATCGAAAGTCCCACTTCTTCTTCTAAATGCTCACGCACTTTTTTCAGTGCCAACTCAGGATTGTTACACTCTTCAGACAAGTGAGCAAGGTAAACATGCTTCAGCCCCGGATGTTTGATTTCCTTGAGGAGATCAGCACACATTTCATTCGACAAATGCCCCTGCCTACCCAAAACGCGCTGCTTGTAGATAGGTGGCCTCGGGCAAGCATAAACCATTGATGGTTCGTGATTTGCCTCCACATACAAATAGTCACAATCGCGCAAGTGAGCCGTCACAAGAGTGGTGACATACCCTAAATCGGTACAAATTCCCACTTTCATTCCCATAAATTGAAAAGTAAACGCGACCGGATCAAGAGTGTCGTGCTGCACACTAAAAGGATGAATTTGCATATCCCCAAACTCAAACGGCTCCCCTGTCGAAAAGATCTTAAAGCGAGGCATCATTTTCATGTTGCTCAGAATCGCTTTTGCCGTTTCGCTATTCGCGAAGACAGGAATTTTGAGCGAGCTACACAGTTTTTCAAGTCCCCGAACGTGATCGGAATGTTCGTGGCTGATCAAAACCGCATCGATCTCTTCAATGGAAACATCAATTTCAGCAAGCCGTTGCTGCAACGCGCGGTAACTAATGCCAACATCAATCAAAAGCTTGGTTTGATCTGTTCCAAGATAAAGAGCGTTGCCTTTGGAGCCTGATGCGAGGGGACAAAAACCTTTCATGCCAGAATTTTTTAGCACACACCTCGAATCCTTTTCAAACAATTTTTGCTCTCAAAGTTCTATCTCACAATTTCTAATGTTAAAATTTTATTTACTAATCGATTTATTGGTTTGACAATATTAATTACATCTTTTTATACGTAAAATTCGTTTAATAACCTGACTGTTGGGTTTATTTTATGGAAGCCAGAAAAGAGCTTCTTACAGAAATTGACACTACAATCGATCAACTGATCGAAAATGGAGAAACTCTTCAGCGGATCTCTTCAGATCCCAAGTATACTGTGGAAGCCGCAGCTCTTGAAAAAACGCAAGAGAGCTTGCTCGCACACCTCATGCACCTTCAGTCCTACCTCCAAGAAAAAGGAGAACCTCCCCCAAAACTCACTCCATCTGTTAAAAAAATTCTTTCCCGCCCACGCGTGCGACACGCCAAGCTCAAAAAATTCCTCACTCCTTAAAAATACTTTCTCTTAAAGCCTTTTTTCCCATATTATTTCATGAAAAAAGTCAATTTGAGGGAAATAATGGCAAAACCAATTACCAATAGTTCTGCACAAAAAAATTCATTTACAGATTACCTGCCCCCTGTAAAAGAGCTAGCGATTCGCACAGCTACATATGGGGCAACTTCATTATTACTCGGCAGAGTCAATCCTGTTGCTCTGACCATTTCAACTTTGAATGCAATCACAGTTTCCTTTGCAGAGCAATTCGCCCAAGCTGAAGAAACAGGTCTTAAAAAAATGATCGTCGCCCTGGCTTCTTTAGCTGCGTCTACTTTCGTTGTCACACAAGTCGCTTCTGCAATAGTTGGGCAAGCCTCACTTGCCTTCACGCAAGACTTTGCATTGCAACTTGCTTTCTTCAACGCGCTTGGGGAAACTGTTTTATTTTCGATTCCTTACATTGCAAACTGGGATACTCCCAAGCTACCCGAATCTGTCAAAGACTTAGACAAACTCTCTAAAAAAAATCTCCTCCATATGCGCAACCACTTTGGAGACTTCAAAGCCATGATCCCTGAAGTCTTTAATGCATTTGTGGACAAGCTTGCTGCATTAGAAAAAGAAAACCTTGTTCCTAAACAACCCAAAACGCTAGAAGACATCAAAAATTTAGACGCTTTTGAAGTCCGCTACTTTTATGAGCAGCTAAAAACTAAGTCACTCGCAAGTATCATGGATCTTGACAAGGAAAAAGAATGGGAAACCCTTTTCAGCCGTTTCATTGAGCAGGGCTACCCTCTTCCAATCGACACCTTCGACGGATATCCCAAACAAACGCTTCTGTACATCCGTGATAGTTTTCAAGATTTTAGATCAATGAACTCTGATAACTTTGTCTCGAATCTTGAAGAATATACAATCCCTTTGCCTAACCCGCCAAAAACGATCGAGGAGATTCAGCAATTAGATGCCTTCGGCGTCCGCTACTCGCATACCTTTCCAGAGAAAATGAACGCTGAAATCTTAAAACTCGAAGCACAAGAGCCTTGTTGGGCAGCCCTCCATACCCGTTTTTATGAAGAAGATCTTCCTCTTCCAAATGGAGACACCATTCAAAAGATTAAAGAAGATCAAGAGAAAATTAAATTTATTACACTTAATAAAAGGGATTTTTACCTCATAAACATTGATCCTTTACCAACTCTCGATGAAGTACAAGCATTTTCAATCAACAGGCTTTCATGGCTTTATTGTCAAATCCATCGCAAATTTGAATTATTTAAAACTTACTCGATCAATGATCAGATCGCTTTAAATGCACTCTTCTATGAAAAATTTGAGACAACATTCCACTGCAGCCCTACAATGGCTGACATTGCTGACCTTTCTGATGAAAGTGCAAAAAAGCTTCATGACTATTATGAAAAGAGTAAGGATAGCCGATTCCTTTGCTTGCCAATGGAAGTCAAAAAAGCATTAAATGAGCGCTTTAGGCAACTTCGTGAGCCTTTAACGGCACTTTCAACCACTTATTCTCTTCCTTCACTAGATGAGCTCGAAAAAGAAAATCTCTTTCTTTTACACGACTATTTCAAAAATAATTTGGAGGAGTGGCAAAAAGTTGATGAAGAACGAAAAATTGCGTTCAATAAACTTTTTAGAGAAACTCAGGAAACGATCAAAAGTGTAGATTTGGGATTAACTGAATTTCCCCTCACACACTAAGAATGAAATACATAGAGGCGCTTTTCGCGCCTCTTCTCTCTAACAATTCATGTCCTAGAATCTTCACCACCCTCGCGTGCGGCACGCCAAACTCAAAAAGTTCCTGACGCACTAAAAATCCTTTCTCTAAAAGCCTTTTTTCCTTATCATTTCATGAAAAAAAGTCAATTCGAGGGAAAAAATGGCAAAACCAGTTACCAATACTCCTGCACAAAAAAATTCATTTACAGATTACCTACCTCCTGCAAAAGAGCTAGCGATTCGCACAGCTACATATGGGGCAACTTCATTATTACTCGGCAGAGTCAATCCTGTCGCTCTGACCCTTTCAACTTTGAATGCAATCACAGTTTCCTTTGCAGAGCAATTCACCCAAGCTGAAGAATCCGATCTCAAAAAAGTGATTATCTCCCTAGCTTCTTTAGCTGCGTCTACTTTCGTTGTCACGCAAGTCGCTCCGGCAATCGTTGAACAAGCCACACTTGCCTTCACGCAAGACTTTGGATTGCAACTCGCTTTCCTCAATGCGCTTGGGGAAGCTGTTTTATTTTCGATTCCCTACATTGCAAACTGGGATGCACCCAAGCTACCCGAATCCACCACTGACTTAGACAAACTCACTAAAAAAAATCTCCTCCACATGCGCAACCACTTTGGAGACTTCAAAGCCATGACACCCGATGTCTTTAATATATTTGTAGGCAAGCTGGAAGCATTAGAACAAGAAAACCTTGTTCCTAAACAACCCAAGACGATAGAAGACATTAAAAATTTAGACGCTTTTGAAGTCCGCTACATATATGACCTAGTAATGTTTGTAAAAGATAAAACCCCTGAACTTTTAAACTCGGTTCCCTTCACAGAAGCTTATTTCACCCGTTTCATTGAGCAAGGCTATCTTCTTCCCGTCCATGATTTCGAAATACATACCGAAAAGACTCTTCTTCTCATCCTTGACAATTTTGCAGACTATTCACCAATGGCTCGAGCGACTTTTAAATCGTTTGTCTCAAAGCTTGAAGGTCTGGCTAAAAAAGACATTTTCCCAAAACCTCCAAAAACACTTGACGACATTAAGAAATTGGATGCCTTCGAACTTCACTATGCTCGTTACTATCCAACAAAAATGAATACCGAAATCAAAAAAGTCGACAAACAAGCCCCCCTTTGGGAAGCGCTATACCTACGTTTCATTGAGCAAAAGATCCCTCTTCCTACCAGTAATTTAAAAAGACATACCAAAGAAACCCTTCTTCATATGCACGATCACTTTGAAGACAATAAATCAATAAACTTAGGTAACTTTAAAAATTTTGTCCTGCATCTTAAAGAGCATAACATTTCTATGCCTACCCCTCCAAAAACTATCGACGAGATTCAGCAGTTAGACAGTTTCGGCGTCCGTTATGCGCATACCTTTCCAGAAGAAATGAACGCTGAAATCATGAAAACTGAAGAATGGCAAAGTCTTTTGGAAGTGCTTAACACACGTTTCTATGAAGAAGATCTTCCTCTTCCTAATGAAGACACCATTCAAAAGATTAGAGAAAATAAAAGTGGTTATTACGCCATAAAAATTGATTCTTTACCAACTTTCGAAGAGGTGCAAGCTTTTTCAATCAACAAGCTTTCATGGCTCTATTGTCAAATCGGAGGACAGTTTGGAGTTTTTGCGACCTATTCGATCAATGACCAAATGGAATTAAACAAAATCTTTAAGGAAAAATTTGAATCAACATGGCACTACAGCCCTACTATGGCTAACATTGCTGACCTTTCTGATGAAAATGCAAAAGAGCTCCATGCATATTTTCAACGCATTCAAGCAAAAAAAGAAGGCCACAGATTCCTTTGCTTGCCAATGGATGTAAAAAACGCCTTAAATGAGCGCTTTACAAAATTAGCTGAGCCTCTCGCTCCTTTCGGAACCACGGCCGACATCCCTGAGCTTGCAAAGATCAAAGAGCAACAAGCAAGTACTTGGCATAATTATCTCACAAATAATTTTGAAGAGTGGGCAAAAGTCAATAAAGACCGACAAGTTGAATTCAACAACCTGTTTAAAGCTAACAGCTTAGACGAAATAGTGCTCACTCACACTGACTAAATCTTGAGGGGCGCTCCTCGCGCCCCATCTTTCAAAAAAGAAGCTTTTCACAAACCTTGCATTCCTATATAATTTTTCCCAGTCAAATCAAAAATTTACTCGGGGTTCGAAATTATGGAATCTGCAACACCAAGCAGCTCAACTCAAAAAAGTTCTTTTACAAGTTACTTCCCAACAGTCAAAGAACTTGCAATCCGCACCGCAACTTATGGTGCAACATCTTTGTTATTAGGTAGAGTCGATCCAGTCGCTTTATCCCTTTCAACTTTCAACGCAGTGACCGTCTCTTTCGCTTCACAATTCACAAAGAACGAAGATAAAGCCCTTAAAAAGGCAATCATTGCAATGGTTTCTTTAGCTGCCACAACATTCGTTGCAATGAATGCAGCTCCAGCTTCCTTAGTAGGACGCGCTGCTCTTGTCATCCAGGACTTTGCATTAAAACTTGCTCTTTACAACGCCCTTGGCGAAGCCGTTTTATTTTCACTTCCTTATCTTGCCAAATGGAATGCTCCAAAGCTTCCTGAATCTGTTGAAGAGCTCGATAAACTCAATGAAAAAAACTTCCTTTACATGCGTCATCACTTCGAGGACTTCACAGCTATGACGACCGATGTGTTTACAGCATTTGTCACGAAGCTCGATGAGATGAAAAAAGAAGATATTTTGCCGAAGCCTCCCAAAACCGTAGAGGAGATTCAGCAGCTAGATGCATTTACTGTCCGTTACGCGCATGCCTTCCCAGATAAAATGAACACTGAAATCAAGGAAGCCGAAGATCAAAAACCTTTTTGGGAAGCTCTCCACACGCGTTTCTATGAACAAGACCTTCCTCTTCCAAGAGGAGAAACCATCCAAAGCTTCAATCCAAAGGAAAACGGTTATTTCTACATAAAGATTGATCGTTTACCAACTCTCGAAGAAGTCCAAGCTTTTTCTATCAATCAACTCTCATGGCTCTATTGTCAAATCGGAATACAGTTTGAAGTTTTTGCGACTTATTCGATCAATGACCAAATGGAATTAAACAAACTCTTTCAGGAAAAATTTGAATCAACATTCCACCACTACCCTACTATGGCTAACATCACTGACCTTTCTGATGAAAATGCAAAAGAGCTCCATGCATATTTTCAACGCATTCTACCAAACGAAGGCCACAGATTCCTTTGCTTACCATTGGATGTAAAAACAGCACTAAATGAGCGCTTTACAAAATTAGCTGAGCCTCTCACTGCTTTTGGAATGACTGCCAAGATCCCTGAGCTTGACAAGATCGAAAAGCTAGGACCTAGGAACTGGCATCTCTATTTCACTAACAATCCTGAAGAGTGGAAAAAAGTCGATAAAGACCGACAGTTAGAATTCAATAAACTGTTTACTGGCAAAGACTTCACTGCAATTGAGGTCACTCACAAAGACTAAATCTTGAGGGGCGCTTCTTGCGCCCGATCTCTCTAATACCCCTTCCCATAAATCTCTTCATTCTATATAGTCTCTCCCAATCCAAACAAAAATTTCATGGGGTTAGAAATTATGGAATCTGCAACACCAAGCAGCTCATCTCAAAAAAACTCTATTACAAATTATTTCCCGCCTATCAAAGAACTTGCGATCCGCACAGCGACATATGGTGCAAGTTCCTTATTAATGGGCAGAGCCAATCCTGTCGCACTCACTGTTTCAGTTTTTAATGCCGTGACAGTCTCGTTTGCAACGCAGTTCGTGACTGAGGACGATCAGGCAGTGAAAAAAGTCATCGTTGCAATGGTTTCCCTTGCTGCGGCTACTTTCGTTGCAACTAAAGCAATCCCTGCTCTAGCAGGGCGTGCAGCACTTGCTCTCACACAAGACGTTGTCTTTAAGCTGGCTCTTTTCAATGCCCTTGGCGAAGCCATTTTATTTTCGGTTCCTTATATTGCAAACTGGGACGCCCCTAAACTTCCAGCGTTTCCTAAAGACCTCGATGACCTCTCAGAAAAAAACCTCCTTCACATGCGTCACCACTTTGAGAACTTTAAAGCAATGACACCCGTAGTCTTTGCTGCATTTGTCAAAAAGCTTGAAACGCTAGACCAAGAAGATCTTTTCCCTAAAGTACCAAAAACTGTGGAAGACATTCAGCAATTAGACGCCTTTGGAGTCCGTTATGCGCATGCTTTCCCAGAAATAATGAATGCTCAAATCGTCGCACTAGAACATGAGCTTGATTTTGAATCAGACACAGATCAAAAACCTCTTTGGGAAGCCCTTTATACCCGCTTCATCGAACAAGACCTTCTTCTTCCGCTCGATGATTTCGACAGACATAGCAAAAAAACCCTTCTTCACATCCGTTTTAACTTCGAAGACTACAGGTCAATGGATAGTCATACTTTTGAAGACTTTGACGGTGCGCTTGAAAAGTTAAGACAAAAAGATCTTTACCCAAAGCCGCCAAAAACTTTAGAAGACATCCAAAAGTTAGACGCTTTTTCTGTCCGTTACGTCTTCGAGAACCTTGAAGATGATATGGATCAGGGCATCCTCGCAATTAAACCAAAAAAAGATCAAGAACCACTTTGGGAAGCTCTTTTCGATCGCTTCATCGAGCAAAAGGTTCCTTTTAAAGACGGTGATTTCGAAAATATGCCCAAGAAGCACCTCCTCCACATCCGCAATCACTTTCAAGATTTCGCAGCAATGGATAGGGGAGCTTTTTTAGATTTAGTTCATTGTCTTGACCCCTACATTGACGAAGGTGTTTTCCCTAAGCCCCCACAAACTCTAGAAGATATTCGGCAGTTGGACGCATTTGCTGTCCGCTACGCCAATTGCTATCCAGGGGAAATGAACAGTGAAATAGATCTGCTAGAAGAGCCAGCCCCCCTTTACAATGGCCTTCACTTACGTTACTTCGAGCATGATCTTCCTCTTCCAGGCGAATTGACTGTAAGAAGAATCATTGATGGAGAAAGACGTTTCCCTTCCCTTAAGTTGGACCTACGCCCATCCATTGAGGAAGTGACAGAGTTTTCAAAAAACCAATTTGAATGGTTCTTCTGTTATATGAGAACGAGCACTGACTTTGAAAAATATTCTTTAGAAGAACAAGTCAAGCTCAACGAGCTTTTCTTGGATAGGTTTAATTGGAGATTTTTTTACCTCCCCAAAGATATAGAAGAGATCAGAACGCTTTCCGATGCTCCTGCAAAAAAACTCTTTGATCGTTTTTCAACTAATATCCATGAGTTTATTCGTCATTTCACAATGGCACAGAAAAATGCCTTCAACGAACGTTTCAAAACTGTAGAAGGCTACAAAGAGCCTCTTCATACGATATACACCCCTATAAAATTAGAGGAAATCCAAAAGTTAGAGCACGGTTCTAGTTGGCATCCTTATTTTGTGAACAACCCAGAACAATGGGCAAGACTTGATAAAGAATGCCAAGAAGCGTTTAACAAGGTGTTTACTGAAGGCAGATACCGTTATTCACCTATCGCTGTCACTCATTCAGATTAAATCATTAGGGGCGCTCCTTGCGCCCCATCTTTACGGATGAGACTCACACCTCTCTAAAAAAAAGGATCTAACCATCTCAACTTAAAGAACTAACGGAAAACCTTCACCACCCCTGAATTAAAATTCTTTATTTGATTCCCATTAATTGCAAGGTCTTTTATAATCCTTCACATTGTTTAAACTTTTTCTTAAATTTAAGGATTGAGATATGGCAAAACCAACTCAGGTAAATAACCAATCATACCTACAAACATTGTTTGATGTAGCTTCGCACACAGTTGTTGGTGCTGGAGCTGGTGCTCTTGTTTCGAAAGCATTCTACCCTCTTCAAATGAAAGAAGGTGCTATTTTCGGTGCAGCTCTTAACACTCTTGCAGCTGGCGGTCAGCAACTCGTTAAGCTTGCTGGATTCGAAGAGAATCTTGCTAGCAAAGCAATCGTTTCTGCAGCAGTTTTAGGTGCAGCATTCTTCGCAATGACACAGCCTAGCGCGGCTCCTCTTCTTGGACGTGTAGGTCTTGACTTCGCGAAAGACGCTCTCATGAAGTACGTTGCAGCAAGCGTCGTTGCAGAGCTCGTTCTTGGTGTTGTTCACTCATACGCTAGCGGTACAACTCCAGAAAGCTTCGTTGCTAAAAAGTCAGACGAAGAAGTTAAAGAGATCTACGAAAAGTGGATTGAACTAACAACTAAAAAAGACGAAGAAGAGCCACAAATCCCAGAACCTTTACAAAAAGCTTTCTATGCTCGTTTCGAGAAAGATGGTCTTTACGCAGCAACTGTTAAAGATTTCAAAAGCTCTAAAGATGTCGTTGACGCTCGTGCAGACGTAATCGTCTTCATCTTCAACGCTGATCCAGAAATGCCTTCTTTGACTGAAGCAGGTCAAAAGTCGGTGAAATGAAGCTTGCTGAAAAGCCAGCTGATAAAGATGCTGCTGAAAAGCTAGACCCTGCTGTTGTAAGATATGCATTTAACCATTACGCAGTCTTCACAAAAGACATGGATAAAGATACAAAAGCAGCTCTTGATGCGAAAATCATCGAAGCACATGCTAAGAAGCCAGAAAAGGAAGAAGATGCTGGAAAAATGACTCCTGCTCAACTTACCTTCATCTACGCTAACTTAGACTCTTACACAAAAGACATGGACGCTAAAATCGTTACAGCTCTTGAAGAGGCTATTCTCAAAGCTGGAGTGATCAAAGCTGAAAAGCCAGCTAACAAAGATGATGCTGCAAAAGTTGAAGGTCTTCAACTTCGCGCTCTAAATGCACAGCATGAAACTATCTTCGGTGCAGATCCTAAGTGGGCTGACGTTGAAGTGATTACAGCTCTTAACACCGAGTATAAAAAGGCTGGACTTGCTGAGCAAAAGGTTCCAACAAAGCCTATGGGGCCACCACCACCACCTGCTAAGTCTACAACAGACAAAATTGTTGACTGTGGAAAAGCTGTGTTTGGTGCTATTGTTGGTCACCCTAAAACAACAATGGCGACTTTAGCTTACGCAGTAACTTATGGCGTTGAGTCTTACATGGGTTGGGATGTTCCTTACATTCCAGGTATCTAATATTAGATTTTTTACAATCTAATTGCTAAAAAGAGCGCTCATTGGAGCGCTCTTTTTTTATGTCTTTTTTCTCTAATTCCATGTTATTCTTATTGCGGTTTTTTTTAAAAAAGAGGTCACTCATGGAATTTCAACTACCTTCTTTACAAGGACAAACTCCCACAGATTTTGCTCTGCGTGCAGGGCTATATGCCGCATCAGGTGCTTTAGCTTCTCAATTCAGCACACTCACTGTCATGCATGGTGCAATCGCTGGTCTAGTGAATAGCTTGAGCGTCCAAATTGGGCAAACAGCCATCAAAACAGATGACACGGCAAGTCAAAAAATTCTTGCAAGTATGGCTCCTCTTGCCCTTTCAACAGCCCTTATGACTGCCCTTGCTCCTCGCTTGAGCCTTCCTTTAAGTCTCTATGGTGGGATCACTCTTTTCCTTTGCAATGCAGCTGGTGAAATCGTCAAAATCTTCGCTCTGAGCTACCTCGCAGCCCCTGTCGTTCCAGAAAAAGCTGAGGAAATTAAAGATTTAAGTGATGCCGGAGTTCGTAAGCTCCACGCAGATTACGCCAATCAGAAAGATAAAGTTGGAGCTAAGGCTCTTCCTGCACTTCATGCCCGCTTTTATGCACTTGATCTTCCCCTTCCAGAAGAAAAAATATTTGCAGAAATGCGTAAAGCAAATGAAAAATTTGAAATCACTGAGCTTGCCCTCCCTCAATCAGAGAAAGATGTCCAAGATCTATCAAAAGATCAGCTCCCTTGGCTTGCGTTTTCTCTGTTGCAGCACGGTGGGGTGTCTAAGCTAGATTTCAAAGTTCAAGCAGCCTTACTTAATGCTATGAAAGAAATCGGCTTTAGTTTTTACCTCACTCCAAAAACTCCGGGTGATTTGATGGATTTCAAAGACGACGAGGTCATCCAAGCTTGGCATACTAGATATAAAAATGACTCCACACGATGGATAAGCGTCCCACCTGCATTAAAAGAAGCGTTTAACAAATGCTTTACAAACCAAGGTCTGACTCCCATTTCGCTTACATTCAAGATCCCTTCTAGGATAAAAGAGATAGGTAAGATGAACAAAGAACAATTCCAAGAAGTTTATGATCACTACAACACGCATCGTGAAGAGTATGATGAGTTACATCGTGTTCTTAAACTCGAATTCAACAAAAAGGTTAGCGAATTTCATTTTGCTCCTTTGAACTAGGAATGATCAACATCACAGAGAGAATTTTCTCTCTGTGATCTACATATAGTCATCTTCATACGGAGTGTCGCTAACAAAGTTTGTGCGCGCACTGCGATCCCTGTTGACCTCAAAGAGGATTGCAAATAGGTTTCTTAAAACGTAACGTCTTCGTTTGATCTTTATCACAGAGATCTCGAAATCGTCAGAGAAAAGTATTTTATTCTCTCTCTGTTCTCCGTGGTGAAAAAATAATCACAGCCTTATCTAAAAAACTCCCTGTGGTTGGCAAATGACGACACTATCTAGCAACTTGAACTCTAGGTTTATTTCACTCTTTCTTCCCAGCTTTTTTCTCTCTAAAAGGACCATTTAGCCTTTCCTTTCGTCAAAAATACTGAGAATTTATGAGAATTCTCTCTTGGAAATAAGCCAAATAAACCTAGATACTGTCGTCACAAGATGGGCAATAAAGGAGCGGCTCATGGAAGAAAAGTTCAAGGCGATTAGATAGCAGGAAGCCTAAATCGGGCTTTCGAAGGAAGGCAACAACGAAATTTTCTCCCGGAGTCGTTTAAGGATTGACCAACTTGTGACGACACTATCTAGAGTTTAGGTTAGTAAGAAGCAAGTGTGCGAATCGCAGCTTGGATATCTATTTTTTGTGGAAGGACTCGATCTTCGAGCTCTTTGCAATAAGGAACGCAGGTGTCGAGGCTGCCTAGTCTTTTGACAGGTGCATCGAGAAACTCAAATCCTTTTTCGGCAATTTGAGCAGCGATTTCAGCTCCAAAGCCGCAAGTGAGTGGCGCTTCATGGACAATCAGCGCTTTTCCAGTCTTCTCAACAGAAGCTAAGATGGTCTCAAAATCAAGCGGGCTTAAGGTGCGAAGATCGACAATCTCAACATCGACATCTTCTAGCTGCTGTGCGATTTCATAGCACATGTGAACCATCATTCCGTAGCAAATCACCGTCACATCAGAACCTTCTCGGACCACCTTGGCTTTGCCTAAGGGCAGGACTTCGTCCTTGGTTGGCTCTGGCTGAGCACAGAAAACACGCTGGCGATAGAGCCCTTTATGCTCGAGAAAGATGACGGGATTGGGGTCCCGGATAGCACTTTTGAGCAGCATCTTGGCATCGGCCGCATTGCTGGGCATCACAACTTTGAGGCCAGGGCAATGGGTCAAAAATGCTTCGATATTTTGTGAATGGTAAGGACCTCCTTGAATATAGCCCCCTGTTGGGGTGCGGAGGACCACAGGACAGTTCCACTCTCCGTTTGAACGGTAATGGAAACTGGAAAGTTCATTAAAAAGTTGATTGATACCTGTCCAAAGGTAATCGCAAAATTGAACCTCTGCAACGGGCTTGAAGCCACTATGGACAGAAAGTCCGATTGCTGTCCCTACAATGGTCGATTCTGCTAAGGGGGTATTGAAACACCGGTCAACCCCATATTTCTCTGTTAGGCCTCGTGTGATGCCAAATACTCCTCCCTTTCCATGGGCAACGTCTTGTCCAAAGATAATGACCCCCTCATCCCGCTCCATCTCTTCATCGAGGGCATGGTTCAGGGCATCCATGATCACAACCGCTTCACCACGCTGCTCCTCTTCTTCATGAAGGGTCACAGGGGTTGGCTTGTAGATGTGGTCAAGAACGTGCTCAGCATCTTGGACTGGGATCTGATCGGCAGCGACCGCCGCCGTTTCAATTTCTTCCTTAACAGTGTCGCGAAGCTTTTCGATATCTTCAGGACTCATGATCCCATGGTCGATCAGCCATGCTTCAAAACGTGGCAGCGGATCTCGTTTCGCTTCTTCTTCGAAGTGGTCGTCATTCTTGTATTTTTTGGGATCGTCACTGCTGCTGTGCGCGCCAAGGCGCGGAATTTTTGCAACAACGAGTGAAGGGCCAAGCCCTTCGCGTCCTTTACGGACGGAGGCATCTAATGCTTGTGACACCTGCTCAAAATCGCAGCCATCGACATCGTGAACTGTGAGGCCTGGATAACCCTTGGCCATGTGGACAATCGAGCCACCAGCTGTCTGCTCTTCAACCGGAACAGAAATGGCCCAGCCATTGTCTTGGATCACAAAGATCACACTGAGTTTGTGAATGCAGGCGTAGTTGAGCGCTTCGTGAAAATCTCCTTGAGAGGTTGCTCCATCTCCTGCTGAGACATAAACGACTTCGTCGGTCTCGGCTAGCTGGGCAGCTTTGGCGACTCCGACGGCTTGGAGGAACTGTGAGCCGACAACGCTTGATTGGCAAGGAATCCGCAATTCTTTGTGTGAAAAGTGTTCGGGCATCATGCGCCCACCTGAGTGATGGTCAACTTCCCGAGCTAAAAAGGCTCCCAAAATCTCTTCCAAAGTGCAGCCTAGACCTAAGGCAAACGCGCGATCGCGGTAATAGGGGAGTCCCCAGTCTTTGCCGGATTTTAGCGATAAGGCGCTCAGTGCACCGATCATCTCATGTCCATTTGCGCAAAGGTGGAATGTTCCTCCTTTGTTTTGACGGACGAGTTTTTGCATTTTGTCATCGACGTAGCGGCAACGCATCATCGTTTGGAGCGTGTCAAAGCACAAATCTTTGAGAGATTTTTCCTGGGAAATCGCGAGGAGTTCTTGCAATCGATCTTTAACTTCCAACCCTTGCATCACGCCGCCCTATTTTTTCTTTTTTCGCTTAATGGGTGTCACTTGCTTAATTCCAGCTTCACGTTTTTTCTTCATGAGCTCTTGGATTTCAGCTTTTTCTTTTGGTGGACGGCCCCGTTTCTTAGGTAATAGTCCTTTTGCAATGTCAGCAATCTTGCTACCTTTCCCTTCTTCAGGCTCAGCGGCTGACTGACTCACGGCTTCAAAGAGCTTCTCTTCAGACTCGACGCCAAGACCTGATGAGGTGCGCAACCGGTCTGAAAGGTGACGCAAGGACTCGAGACGTTGAGAAAGAGCTTCGAGGCGAGAGTCGATCTTGACTCGTGAGCTTCCGCGCAAGCTAGCAATGAGCTGCGCTTCTGTGTCGAACTTCGCAGAGAAAGTCACCGAGGTACTGGTGAAGTCTGGCATGTAGAGGAAAGGGCGCGCTTCGGGGGGAACAGTTTTATAAATGTCGATCGTGTATTGCGGCTCAATTTCAACCTTTGCTGCTTGCTTGGGAGGACGTCCTCGTTTGGGCCGCGGATTCAAGGCTTCATTGGAGTAATAGGTTTTTGCTTTCGTTCCAATCGCATCACGCGCTGTTTGCACATCGCGAGGAACTTTCGCATCAAAAAGATGCTGTTTGACTTTTTCCAAAACATTTTTTGACAAGTCGAGATCTTCTTCAAAAACAAAGCGGAACTCTTGGCTGCGAAGCCATTCAATGACCCGTATGCGAGACCGCTCATGGTAGTACTGTTGCCATTTCTCCAATTCGGTCAGATGGTCATAAATGAACTCAAGAAAGTTTTCTCGGGCTTCTTTCGACTGGATGATATCGAGCAGTTTTTCCTTGGTGTCGATGTCGTAAACTTTTTCATTCACAAACCCTTCCATGAACTTCTTGGTTTCATAAAAGGTCATTTTGGGAATGAGGCAGTACCGATCCAAGTTCTTTTCGATCTCGACTTCAAGCCGATCGATGTCTTCTAAGCCCTTATCTAGGTCGGCAAAGACAATGAATCCTTCGACACGATCAAGGTAAAAGTCCCGTTCATCATCAGACTTCGCAAAGGCGTCCATTAAGCGGTGAAAACGAAGGATCAAGGGGTTCTGTGCTTCAGGATGTTTTTTCTTGGTCATGACTCAAAAAATGTTTAAGTATAATAATCCTATAGAATACCAATAAAAATCCTTCCTTTCAAGGAAAAGCTCTCCTCTGCTACTATGGTCCCTTGCGAAAGGAGATTTCTGATGCTTGATATAAAACTTATTCGAAACGACCCCAAAGGGATTGAGGCTAAGCTAAAAACAAAAGACCCAGAGGTTTCAATAGCACCCATTTTGAAGCTTGATGAAGAGATCCGTCAAATAAAAAATCAAGTCGAGCAACTAAAAAATCAAAAAAATCTGAATGCCAAGCAAATTGGTGAAAAAAAGCGTAAGGGTGAAGATGTCTCTGATCTCATGGCAGAAATTGCCGGTGTAGGAGATGAAATCCAAAAACTCGATCATCAGTTAACAGAGCTCGAAAAAGCTTTTCATGATCAAGTAGCTTGTTTTCCCAACCTACCTATGGACGACATCAAAAACTCACTCGACCCTGCCGATAACGTCTGCATCAAAACGTTTGGGGAAAAACCATCATTTTCTTTCGAGCCAAAAAATCACATGGAGCTCAATGAAAAACTCAAGCTGTTTGATTTTAAACGAGGCGCTAAAATTGGAGGTACAGGTTGGCCCTGTTACCGCGGACTCGGTGCACGTCTTGAGTGGGCTCTCATCCAATTTATGATTGACACCCACATTACAAACGGGTTTGAAATGTGGATTCCTCCTCTTCTAGGCCGCCCAGATATCATGTACGGTTCGGCTCATTTGCCCAAGTTCGAAGACCAGCTTTATAAGATACAAGATGAAGATCACCAACTCTATCTCATCCCAACATCTGAAGCTGTCTTAAACGGACTTCACTACGACGAAATCCTCGAAGAAGACTCTCTCCCGCGTAAATACACGGCTTTCACCCCATGTTTCCGACGTGAAGCAGGTGCTGCTGGCTCGCAAGAGCGCGGTCTCATTCGGACACACCAATTCAACAAAGTCGAAATGTTTTGTGTATCGCGCCCTGAAGAAAGTGAAGCCCTATACGCAGACATGCTCAAAAGTGCCGAAGAGATTTTACAAGCGCTCAATATTCACTACCGTAGCATGCTACTTGTCACAGGGGACATGTCATTTGCTTCCGCTAAAACTATCGACTTAGAAGTTTGGCTTCCTGGACAAAACCGTTACTATGAGGTCTCTTCTGTTTCTAATTGCACCGACTTCCAAGCACGTCGCTCGAAAATCCGCTATAAAAAAGGAACCGATAAACCCCAGTTCTGCCACACACTCAATGGCTCAGGACTTGCGACATCAAGACTCATGGTTGGCCTCTTAGAAAACAACCAGCAAGAAGATGGAACCATTCTCCTGCCAACTGTTCTGCATAAATACTTAGATGGAATGAAGTCGATTGGTTAAACTTAAGTGCCTAGATCATCTTGTCATCACAACACCGCAAATCGAAAAGATGATTCTCTTCTATGTTGAGGTTCTTGGCATGGAAGAAGTCACCTTTGGAGAAGGGCGTAAAGCCTTAAAGTTTGGTGCGCAAAAAATCAACTTGCATGAAGCGGGAAAAGAGTTTGCTCCTCATGCGGCTAAGCCAACTCCTGGCAGCCAAGATCTCTGTTTTCTCACAAACACTCCCCTCGAAAATTGGCTCACCCACTTAAACAAAAAAAAGGTCCCTATCGAAGAGGGACCTGTTAAAAGAACGGGTGCGACAAGGCCAATTCAATCGATCTACATTCGCGACCCCGATCATAACCTTATTGAGATAGGTTACGTTGTAGCTAGCCAAACTGGCTTATAGATCTTCCAGTTTTTCAACGTTTTTACCATCGCTGTCAATGAGCTCTTTTCAACCCACTTGACCGAGTCTTTTGTAAAGTCTCCCTTCTCTTCGAAGAGCTGATGAAGAGTTGTTGGCAACTGTTTGATCTCTTTTCCAAAGAGGAAGTCTTTATGCAAGATCCATGTTGTATCTTTCACTCTTGAGCAGGCATTTTTTACAAGCTGCTCAATTTCATCTAGCCCAACGGCATAAGGTCGAAATAGTGGCTTATAAACTTCATCTTTAAAACTTTCATGAGCTTGATGCAATTCAGCTGCAAAGAATCCTGCTCCTACAGAAAGACCAAAGGTCACCCATCCAAGCGGTAAATAAGCGGACGCGAGATAAAGAACGAGCGCCGCAGAAGCTGCTGTTGCTCGTGCAAAAGCAATTGGCCTTAATGCTTCTTGGGCAATTTCTGCTACTGCATAGGAGTTTAATAAATCCGTACGAGCCGCCATCGGATCCATGAACTTCTTGATATGGGCTTTCAAACCCTCTTCGTATTTGGCAACAGTGACAAGATTTGCCTTGCGATCAGGAACCCACTTAACATCAGAATGAGGAGCACTGGTATCCTTCTTCTTAGCTGCCTCAATTCTTCTATATAGGTAATCAGGAAGAGAGCGTATTTCTTGTCCAAACAGGAGTGAGCGATTGAAAAACACCAAATTCGTTGCAAGCTGGGAACTAATATTAGAAAAGAAAATAGCGATACTACAAGGATCTCCATCTTTAAACCAAATGACTTTATCGCTTTGGATCCCGCTTTCCATCATTCTCTTTGATGCCCCAAAAGTCGTTTGAGTTTGATGAAATTCCATAGCAAATAGGAGTGAAACTACAAATTTCACTTTTAACAATGGAGACAAAGCAGATGTATAGTTCATTCCCCAAACAGAAGCTGCAGCGACTGCAACTGTCACCCATTTTGCTACAACGGCTCCGGTAACAACCTGATCCATCAAGGCAACAACGTCTTTTTTTTCTAATTCTTCGATCGGAACTGGTGAATTACCATAAGTCTTATCGATAAACTTGCAAAGTTCCCCTTCAATTCCTGAAGTGGCTTTTTGAATTCCGGTATTCACATGATCTCTTAGTCCCCCTAAAGCGTCTGTGACTTTTTCATAAGCAGTCCAGACTTTGTCCATCGAGATGATTCCCATATGATCTCTCCTTTGTAAGAAAATAAGTGAATGATTTTAAAGTGATTGGTGATTAAAAAAAAGCTTTTTTCAAAGTGTAAATATTTTTTTTGACCCTATAGACATAATTCTTTTCAAAAAATCTGAACTTCTTTATGCTTTCTTCAACTTTTTTATGAAAAAACTCGTTTTTTAACTTTTTTAAAAAGGAAACAGAGGTATGGAAAAAGTAACTCCAAAGTCAGATCAAGTCCAAGGATGGGGCGAATGGCTCTGGGAAGGGACAAAAACGCAAGCTTCAAACGCAGCAAGCGCTATTTACAAACTTTGCCCAAGTCTAGGTGATCGTATTCAATCAATTTTTGATTTTGTTTATCCAAAAAATGCTATTACAGGCTACCGAGAGTTTTGTACCTCCCAACATGGGTCGAAAAAGCTTTAGGAGAAGCCTTATATCCTTCAACTTGCGCCTCTCAAGGTGGAAAGTTAGATGATGAAAAGCAGCAGTTACGTCTCACTAACATGGTTGAAAAAACCACCAAACACGCTCAACGCGAAGGTGAAGACCAACAGTTCGAATACGAAGTGACTGTTCTTGATTCAAAAGTCATCAATGCTTGGGCAATGCCTGGTGGAAAACTTGCTTTCAACAGCGGTCTGATCAAGAAGATTGATGGAATGGATCTTTCTGAGTGGGAGGGACTCACAAAAGACGACGTCTTAGCGGCAGTTGTCGGACATGAAGTTTCTCACGCAGCCATCGGACACACACGTAAGCGTCTAGAAAAAACACTTCTCATTCAACTGGCTCTTTTCGTCGGAAAGATTGTGGCAAACATCTTTATTAGTCGTAAAGAACAAGAAGCGGTTGAAAAAGGTGAAGAAAAAGGCACTCACCGCGCTCACGTCGAAACAGCAGATGAACTTAGAAAGTATGAAGGGTATCGCAAACTCATCACAATTGGGTTCGATTACTTCGCTTACTATGCTTCGCAGCTCTATATGCTCGCGGAAAGCCGTGGTGCTGAGTACGAAGCCGATAAATACGGAATCGAGCTCATGTACAAAGCTGGCTACGATACTCGTGGAAGCCTTGCGCTTCAAAAGCTTTTCCAAGAGATTGGTCATTCGCACCAAACAGACTCTTGGCTCGGGAAAGCCATGGAGTGGATTTCAACACATCCAACTTCAGACAAGCGCCTTGAGGAAAACCAAAAAACGGTTGATGCGCTTCACGAAAAGCATGGAAAATATAAAGCTGCTCCTGCAGCCTAATGCTTTCAAAACCTGCCGCTTACCTGCGGCAGGTTTCTTTTTTCATTGTCAATCCCCCTCCTTCTCATCTATAGAAAAACTTGAGGACTCATACCATTTCGGAAAGTAAAGTGGTATCACTCGATTTTTATCAGTAACTTTGTTAAAAAAGATTCATGAATTACGCACCTCTTCAAGATCTCACCCTTTTTCTCCAGAATTCCCCAACACCTTGGCATGCAGTTTCAGAAATTGGGATGCGGCTAGCGCAACAAGACTTTACCCCTTTAGAAGAAGGAGAGAAGTGGGATCTGAAACCAGGTGAGCGGTACTTTGTAGAACGTGGAGGGTCCCTTTGCGCCTTTACTCTCCCCAAAAACGCTCCCACTCGTTCGACCATTTTATCATCTCACACAGATAGCCCGGCGCTCAAACTCAAGCCCCACCCCCTCTTTGTAGAAGAGGGCATCCCCTTCCTGCGTGTCGAAAGCTACGGCAGTCCCATTTTGAGCACTTGGATCAACCGTGACCTGGCAATTGGAGGGCGGCTTCTTGTGGGGACTTCTGAAGGTGAAGTTGAAGAAAAGCTCATCTACCTCGACCAAACCCCTGTGATGATTCCCACTCTTGCCATCCATCTCGAGCGCGAGCAAAATAGTCAACCGAAGCCAGTGAGTAAACAAGATCACCTCTGCCCGCTGCTGGGAATCGAAGCCAAAGGAAAAGACCCTGACCGCCTTTTTCACGATCTTTTGAAACCTGTAGTGACTGACAATCTTCTGGGATTTGATCTCTATGTTGTCCCCTGTGATGCTCCTCGAATCATCGGGCAGAATAGTGGCTTGCTTGCTTCTTACCGCCTCGATAACTTAGCCAGCGCCCACGCCTCGCTACTTGCACTTCTCGCAACAGATAAAACGCCTAAAGAAACCATCCAAATGGCCATTTTCTGGAATCACGAAGAAATTGGCTCTCAAACCGATGAAGGGGCGAGCTCACCGTTTTTCCTCGATGTCATGAAAAGGATCACCCTCTCTTTCAAACAAGGAGAAGAAGACTTCATTCGCCTCAAACGACATTCTCAATTTATCTCCATTGACATGGCTCATGCCTACCATCCCCTGCACAAAAAGAAATATGATCACAACAACGCCCCGCGCATGGGCAAAGGAATCGTCATCAAACACAATGCGAATCAGCGCTATGCCACGCAAGGACTCACGAGCGCCCATCTCATCCAAACTTGTCAAAAGGAAAACATCCCCTATCAAGATTTTGCTTCCCATTCCGACCTGCCTTGCGGCAGCACAGTTGGCGCCCTCACAGCCACCCGCACCGGAATCCCGACTGTTGATATCGGCTTGGCACAGCTGTCGATGCATGCGGCGCGCGAACTCATTGCCGTCGAAGACCATCACACCCTATGCCGTCTATTAAAAGCCCTCCTCCTTAAATAATAGAAACCGTATAATGTCCTATCATACTCTAGGAGTTTCAGAATGACGTTGAAATCGGACCATTTCAAGGGGAAAGATGTCTACCAGCATTTAAAAGATGCGCGGGAACGAGGAGCAAAAGCCACACAAGAAATCCATGGAACAGAAACGCCAGGACACTTAGTAGCTGCTGCAGACAGTTTGAAAGAAACGGCGATTGCTCTTTTAGGATTTTGGATTTTACTGCTCGCTTTTCAGGTGCCTTCACCCGTGACATTTTTGACAATTTTCTCCGTTGGCTGGATTTTATGGAAAGGAGGTCGAAGCGCACTGCTTGGATGGGGACGCTTAGAACGGCTGCACCGCCTCATCGAAGAAGAGCGGTACGAAATTCAGCATCACCGCGCACAAGAAAAGCAAGAGCTGCGCGCCATGTACGAACAAAAGGGATTTTCAGGAGAACTCTTAGATCAAGTGGTTGAAGTTTTAATGGCAGATGATAACCGTCTTCTGCGAGTCATGCTTGAAGAAGAACTCGGTCTCACCCTAGAAACGTATGAGCATCCCCTGAAACAAGCTGTGGGTGCAGCAATAGGAGCCCTCGTTGCAGGCATCGGAGCCTTACTTGGAGCTTTTTTTGCTGGAATGTGGGGCATCGTGATTGCCTTACTCCTTTTATTTTCTATGGCAACACTCATGACTGCTAAACGAGAGGGCAATGCCCTGATTAAATCTCTCATTTGGAACTTAGCAGTTGGAATCTTGTCAGTCGGAACTCTCTACTTCATTTCCCAACTAAGGTAGCAGCATGTCCACTTACATTTTTGACGAGTTTTTTACATCAGGACAGGAAGAAAGCATTAGCCCTTTCCTGACTCGTGATTCGCGTAAGTGGGCCAAAAACCTCAGTTTAAAAAGCTCGATTCTCTCAGGCATTTTTCTTCTCGCAGCCTTTATCACTTCGTTTTACTCGATAACCATCTCCAACTTGCTCCTCCTTTTTGTCTATTTTTTAGCTGGAACACCTGCACTGCAAAATACGATTGAAGACATCAAAAACCTCGAGATCAACATTGATGTCCTCATGACCCTTGCAGCCTTTCTTTCCTTTTTGATTGGAAGTCAAATGGAAGGAGGCCTGTTACTTGTCTTGTTTGCTTTTTCTGGTGCGATGGAAGAAACCGTGTCGAAAAAAGCCAAAGGAGCTCTTCTCAATTTAAATGAACTCTCTCCCACCATGGCAACGGTGATCGACGAAAAGGGAACTCTCTTTCAACAGTCCGTACGCGAAATCACGGTGGGAACACGCCTTCTCGTGAGAGCAGGTGAAATCGTGCCTCTTGATGGAATCGTGGTCGATGGAAACTCATTTGTCAATCTCGTCCACCTCACAGGAGAAAGCGTCCCTGTTTCCAAAACAAAGGAAGATGAAGTTCAAGCAGGTAGTCGTAACTTAGATGGCACATTAACCATCCGTGTCAACCGCACAAGTGCCGACTCCACCCTGTCAAAAATCATCCAACTGATCAACCAAGCGCAAGAAATGAAGCCACGCGTGCAACGGTTTCTCGACCGATTTGGGCGCCGCTATGCCATCACGATCATTTCTCTCTTTTTCCTCTTTTCGATCACGCTCCCCTGGATCTTTCCCATCAGCTATTTTGGAGTGGAAGGATCGATTTATCGCGCATTGACCTTTTTGATTGCCGCTTCCCCCTGCGCCTTGATCATTGCCACACCAACGGCCTACCTCAGCGCCATTAGCGCCTGTGCCAGAAAAGGAATCCTCCTAAAAGGAGGCGTCACTCTCGATGCGTTGGCCAGCTGCCGCACGATTGCCTTTGACAAAACAGGAACCCTGACAACAGGAAAGCTAAGCTGTGAAGATGTCATTTCCCTATCGGAAAACCCTGTCTGCACACCAGATGAGGCCATTCAAATTGCCGCTGCCCTGGAACGCCATGTGACCCATCCCATGGCTGAAGCCATCATCTCTTTTGGCAAAATGAAGAACCTCCCCCTTCTCGACGTCGACAAATTTCAATCTGTTGCAGGCTTTGGGCTCAAAGGAGAAATGAAAGGACGCACAGTCTTCATCGGAAATGAAGCCTTCATTACAAAGCAGCTGCAGACAAAGCCCGATCTCAAATCCCTCATTGCAAAAGAAGACCAATCAGTCACTTTCCTTCTCGTTGAAGAGTCCCTTTTTGTGTTCCACTTTAAAGACGCTTTGCGTCCTGAAGTGCCCGAAGTGATTCAAAAACTGAAGGAAGAGCACCGCTTGGAGCTCATGATGCTCACAGGAGATCATCAAGCAAGTGCTGCCGCAGTGGCCAAGTCACTTGGGATTGAAGAGTTCCTCGCCGATCTGCGCCCAGAACACAAACTCGAAACGGTTTCCAACCTTTCAACGAAGCATGGCCTAGCGATGGTTGGAGACGGGATCAACGACGCCCCTGCACTCGCGCGCGCCACCGTTGGAATCTCCCTCGGAGAGATTGGCAGTGCCACCGCTATCGATGCCTCAGACATTGTCTTTTTGCAAGATGACCTTAAGTTACTAGATTGGCTCTATGCCAAAGCGCGCAAAACCATGCGCATCGTGCGAGAAAATCTCACCCTCGCACTTGGCGTCATTTGTCTCGTCACGACTCCAGCTCTTCTTGGTTGGATCCCTCTTTGGCTTGCCGTGATCCTTCATGAAGGTGGCACCGTTCTCGTTGGCTTGAACAGCCTTCGCCTCCTTAAAAAATAACAATTCTCTCTTTACAAAATTGCTTTTTCGGAGTGACACTAGTGCCGCTTATTTATATGGAGGAAAAAATCATGATAAAACATGCCATCACACTTATTGGCCTCTGCATCTCAACCCATGCATGGGCGCTGCACACTGCTAACATCACCACAGTTTCCCATCCTGATGAAACCAACACATGCGAATGTCACACTACCATCAATGATCTAGGACATGCTGGTGTTATTTGGACATTTGAAAATGACGAGGAAGAAGAAATTGTCCAAGTATCAATGAAAAAACCAGGTACAAAATGGTCTGTTCGCGAAAACATTTCTAACTGGGGAAGTTGCATTGATTCTCCGTCAATTCTGATTGATCAGGGTGGAGTTGCAAGTTGTTGCTGGGAGACAGAAGAAAAATCTGGGACAGGCTATCAGTATACGAGAAAATATCTTGATTCAGATTGGGAGACTCCTTCATTTTCTATTGCCCCTGATAACAGTTATTATTTCGAGCAATCTCTTCACCAAGACGGCACCATCTTTTTGGTACGACATTGTTATAACAAAATAAATATTGCAACTTTTGAGCCGCAAAAAGAACCGCAATTTCTAGTGATCTCATGTCATCGGGCTCAAGAAGCCTCTGCTGCGATTCCTTTTGGCGACTCTTCCATCGTTGCTTGGATAGAAAAAGAAGACATTCAACATCAAAATTTACGTATTGTCTGTTTTGAAAACAGTAAATGGAGCTCTCCCAAATCTGTTCAACCTCTTTTTCCAAAGGCCCCTGGAGAGTATTTTTTTTGCTGGAGTGTAGATGGTGCATTTGGTGTGAATCAAGAGGGAGCTTTTGTGATGGAGATTCATGGTGACACAACTCATGATGTCTATGTAACAACTCACTGTCAAGGGCTATGGTCACCCATCGAACCTCTCAATCAAGAAGGTCAAGCCGAAGATCCCGTGATTTGCTCCGATCGTGAGGAGAATGTGTTCATCGCTTACAATTTAACACTCAATAATCAGTCTTTATTAGGAATGGCATTTAAAAGAGCTGGGCAACAAGACTTTGTCGCCTTAGAGCCTCTAAAGATCGAAGGAAAAAATAATAAGTATCTCGTGCAACCTGACAATCAAGGGCACTTTATTATTGCTTGGGATTCCATATATCGAAAGCAAGCTAAAGTCCATGGAATGCAATTTTCTATTGAAACTGAAACCTTTTCAAAGCCAGCACTTCTCTCTCCCAAAGGAAAAAACTGTTTTGATCCCTCTTTATGTTTCAATATCAATGGAGAAGGGATCATTGCCTGGCATCAAGTCCCTGAGCTTTTTGAAATCAACGTCCAAGTCGCAGATCTGATTGTCGATTAACCCCTAGATTCCTGCAGGTTAAGTCCTGCAGGAATCTGATCTCTTTGAAAAAATTGTCTGAATTCGTATGGTGAAGCCAGGGGGTGGATAGACGGTATCCACCGATATCCATATCTCTTTTGGGATCAACAGAATGAAGCGACCGAAGAAGGAAGACAAGAAGGCCAAGGAAAATGCTGTCCAGTTTGAGAGTCAGCAGTTCGAAGAGTATTATGTCTGGCTGCGCGACCACATGCCCGATGGTTTCTTCGAAGAAGTTGAGCCAGAGCAGTTTACTCTTATCACCCACTACTTGATGGGTTTCCCTCTCCAAGATTACTTTTGCCAAATTCAACTCAAAGACCGAGCCTTTGTTCTCATCTTAGATTCACCCGATGTCGACCTCAAAGTCTTAAAACATTTCAATTTATATGGAATCCGCAATTACCAAACGTTTATTTCGGATGAGCCGCCACCTTTTAAAGGGGTCAAGCAGCGTCTCCGGATCGCGACCATCTTTTTTACATCTTATGAAGATGTCAAAAAACATGCATCGTGTGATGCGTTGATTCCAAGAGAGCATCAGCAAGAGCTTTATGAAGGAGTCAAAGAGCGCCATCCAGAGATTACGTTCGAAGATTTCCAAGACCTTGTCTGTTGTATGGACAGCCGTTTTTTACGGACTTTGACTGGGGATCGCTTAGTCCTCGCTTTATTGATGTTCCTGCGGGCACGGGAACGGGACCATTGTCAATATGAGATGCGCTACAACGAGGACTGGAAAGAAAAAGGAGGCGAAACCCCTTCTATTCAAATTGTTTTGGCTTGGCGCAACACTCCGAAGTACCGGTTCATCTATCGATTGGCAAAGATGATTTTTCGCCACAATTTAAAAATGGTGCGCGTGAATGCTGCCTATGTGCAGCCCTACGAAAAAAAGAGTATTTTGATCATGTCCTTAGGACTTCATGGAATCAAAGGGAAAGCCGCATGGGAAGAAGCAGATATCTCAGATTTTCTAAAAGAACTCGTCACACTCAAATGCTTTCCAGGAACAGACGTCATCGAAGACACCTTCGTCAGTCCAGGATTAGTGACAGGAAATCAAGGGAATCTGATCCGAACCATGTCGAGTTTTGTACACCAGACACTCGTGCATGCAGATATCAACCAGTATAGCCTGAGGAACATCGAAGAAGGACTTTGTCGTCATCCAGAGCTAACAGCTCAAATTGTTGCAGCATTTGATTTGAAGTTCCATCCAGAAAAAAACGACATCGACTCTTATAAAAAGACACGAGAAGACTTGCTCATGTTAGTCAATCACTTAGACACAGGCAATGAGCACAATGATATGCGCCGAAAAAACATCTTAAAAACGGCCATGCATTTTGTCGACTACACTCTAAAAACCAACTTCTTCCGTAACAACAAAAGCTCGTTTTCGTTTCGCCTCGACCCTAAATATCTCAATCTCGTTCCCTTTGACCGGAGAGAAAAATTTCCCGAGCTCCCCTATGCCATTTTCTATGTCAGAGGCATGTACTTTATCGGGTTTCACATCCGATTTAAAGATCTCTCGCGAGGGGGCTTAAGAACTGTTTTTCCTCAGCGATTTGAGCAGATGGAAGTCGAGCGGAACAATATCTTTTCAGAGTGTTACAACCTCGCCTACACCCAACAAAAAAAGAACAAAGATATTCCAGAAGGAGGCTCGAAAGGCGTCATCTTCTTAGAACCGTACCAGCGCCTCTTGTCTGAAGCAGATATCCTTGGAAAAGAGCTTGTTCGAGCAGGGAGAGAACCCGAAGAGATTGAAGAGATCGTCAGCAAATTTAAAAAAGAGCAAAAACTCGAATATCTCTATTTAACGCAACGCTCTTTCATCTATAGCTTTATCTCGATTGTCAATTGCCATGAAGATGGAACGCTGAAACAAAAGAATATCGTCGATTATTGGAAAAAACCCGAATACATCTATCTCGGTCCTGATGAAAACATGCACAACAACATGATTGAATGGATCGCCCATTACAGCAAAATCAGTGACTATAAGCCAGGAATTGCATTCATCTCGAGCAAACCCACCTACGGCATCAACCACAAAGAATACGGTGTCACCTCACTAGGGGTGAATGTCTACATGGAAACGACACTGAAACACCTTGGGATCAATCCCGAACGAGACCCCTTCACGATCAAAATCTCGGGTGGCCCTGATGGAGATGTGGCAGGAAACCAAATTCTCAACCTCTATAAATACTATCCCAAAACAGCCAAGCTTCTAGCTCTAACAGATGTTTCTGGAACGATTTACGACCCCGAAGGACTCGACCTCTCGATCATGGCACATCTCTTTCATGAATCGAAGCCCATCGCAATGTACCCTCCAAAAAAGTTGCACGACGGAGGATTCCTCCTCGACTTGCAAACCAAAAAAGAAGAGTCAGCTTACGCAACCAAAACTCTTTGTTGGCGACGTGATGGAGGAAAACTCCGTGAAGACTGGCTTTCAGGTAGTGACATGAACCACCTCTTCCGCCACAACTTACACCGCATAAAAACAGATATTTTCATTCCCGCTGGAGGCCGTCCACGCACTTTGAACCAGAATAATTACACCGACTTTCTAGATACAGAAGGCAATCCCTCATCAAGAGCAATCGTCGAAGGAGCCAACCTTTACCTCACCCCAGACGCACGCAACGCCTTAGAAAAACTCGGGGTACTCATCGTCAAAGATAGTTCAGCCAACAAAGGAGGCGTCATCTGCTCGTCGATGGAAATCTTAGCCAGCTTAACCCTAACCGAAGAAGAGTTCTTAACTGAAAAACCAGAACTGATGGAGCAGATTTTAAATACCATTCGTGAAAAAGCGCGCAATGAGGGAGAACTCCTGCTAAGAACCAATAGTAAAACAGGCGAATTCCTGACCGACATATCGGATCAAATTTCGAGAAGAATCAACACCTACACCTATCAATTGCTCGATTATCTCGAACAAAACGTCTTGTCAGCTCATCCCGATGATCCTCTTGTCAAAGCCCTCTTAAGCGTCTGCCCTCCCCTCCTCTCAACAAAATATCGCGAGCGGATCATTCAAAAATTGCCCGAAGTCCACAAAAAGGCCATGGTCGCTTGCTACCTCGCCTCCCAAATCGTTTACATGAAAGGGCTGAGCTGGTCGCCTTCGATCGTCGATGTGCTCCCTCTCATCGCCTCAGACCCAAAAATCACCTCCTCAAAACCGTTAGGAGACCATGATTTTGAAGTTCTCTCTTAAGAAGTAATCTACTTGCTATAAATAACTTACGCCTAAAACAAGCAGTCTACAGTTATAACTGCTAAAAATCATTGCCAGGTATCTCTTCCTCTGTTATATTAAAGGTAGAAATTAGCAAAAATATAGTGAGAGTGCTACTTTATGGCGCCTAAACGGAAGCAGCGTGAAGAGAGAGAAAAGACCGTCCTCATCGGGCTTGTGGAGCTGTACCTGATCACAGGGAAGCCTATCGGCTCTAACACGCTCAAAGAGCACGGTTTCGATCACATTAGCTCTGCAACAATCCGCAATTACTTCGCCAAACTAGAGACCCAAGGCTTCTTGCAACAGCAACACACCTCCGGTGGGCGGATCCCCACTCCCCAGGCCTATAAATATTACGCCGAGCACCACTTCAATGCCGTCGACATCGATTCCAAAGATATCGAATTACTCCGCAAAGAACTCAACAAAGACACACGTGAAATTGCTCGCTACTTGCAAAATGCGTCGGAACTCTTAAGCCAAATGACGCAAAGTACGATCTTTTTGTCGTCACCGCGTTTCGATCAGGATCTGATTCTCAATATCAAACTCGTCGCCATCGACAAAGAGCGTTACTTGTGCGTTTTGATCACGGACTTTGGTCTCGTGCACACAGAGATTCTCTACTCACCGAAAAAGCTGAGTAGCTTTTCACTGAAACGCATTGAAAAATATTTTCACTTTCGCATGACAGGGCTTGAGCGGCCTAAATTGAATGCATATGAAGAGCAAATTGCAGAAGAATTTTATAATGAAATATTACTACGGCATATTGTAGACTACTCTAATTTTAGTGCGGAAGATATTTACAAGACAGGATTTTCAAAATTGCTAAAGTTTTCTGAATTTCAGGATGCAACCGTTTTAGCAAAGGGACTGTCTCTTTTTGAAGACACAGAGTACATGCGTCATCTTTTAGAAGAATGCACTGAGACAGTCGATCTACGTTTTTGGATCGGAGATGAACTCGGAAGAGGAACAGCTCACACGAGTATCATTGCAGTCCCCTACTTCATTCATGGAAAGCCTGTTGGAGCAATCGCCCTGTTGGGACCAACTCGGATGCCGTACCCAAAAATGTTTGGAATCATGCGAGCGTTTTCAGCAATTTTAAGCGAGATGCTCACACGCAACTTGTACAAATACAAAATCACTTATCGACAGCCGAAAACTCGCGAAATCGGCTTGCAAACAGATAGCACGGTTTACCTCGATCAGGCGCAACACCTGCTCTTGGAAGATAAACGTTAAGGAGAACGAATGGACCCTGAAAGCCAAGGCGAAAAACAAAGCGAAGCTCAAGAAGACAAACCCCAAGAAGAGCAGCTTCCAACTTCGGAAGAGTTGCAGTTTGAACTGAGAAACCAACAAGAGAAAAACCTGCGCCTTTTAGCAGAAATGGAAAACGCCAGAAAGCGGATGCAGAAAGACAAACATGACACGACCCGCTTTGCTGTTGAAAATGTGATCGAAGAGTTTTTATCCCCACTCGATAACTTCGAGAATGCCTTTAGTTTTACACAACAAGCATCGGAAGAAGTGCAAAACTGGGCAAAGGGATTTGAAATGATCCTAACCCAATTTAAAGATGTCTTAGCCAACCACAATGTCACACCTTTTTCGTCAGAAGGCAATCATTTCGACCCCCACTTGCATGAAGTGATTGAAATTGAAGAAACGGAAAAGCACGAAGAAGGAACCGTGATTCAAGAGTTTGTACGCGGTTACAAATGTGGTGAGAGAATCCTTCGCCCGGCCAAAGTTAAGGTTGCCAAAAAACCGGTCAAAGAGAGCGAAGAAACCCCAGTTAATGAAGAAGAAAAACAGTCTGAAGGAGAACACTAAACATGACTCAGAAAAAAAGCAAAGTCATTGGAATTGACCTAGGGACAACTAACTCCTGTGTTGCCATCATGGAAGGTGGATCTGCAAAGGTCATTGCTAATGCTGAAGGAACACGCACAACTCCTTCCATCGTTTCGTATAAGGATGGGGAACGCCTCGTTGGAATTCCAGCGAAACGTCAAGCCGTGACAAACCCAGAAAAAACGCTCTATTCAACAAAGCGTTTTATCGGGCGTAAACATGCCGAAGTGGCAGAGGAAATCAAAACGGTTCCTTATAAAGTCGTCCCAAATGAAAACGGCGACGCTGTCTTCGAGGTCGAAGGGAAAACTCTCACGCCAGAAGAAGTGGGAGCTCAAGTCCTCATCAAGATGAAAGAGACTGCCGAGGAATACCTCGGAGAAAAAATTACAGAAGCTGTCATCACAGTTCCTGCTTACTTTAACGACTCGCAAAGGCAGTCGACAAAAGACGCAGGGCGTATTGCTGGTCTGGATGTCAAGCGTATCATTCCTGAGCCAACGGCTGCGGCATTGGCTTACGGACTCGACAAAGAAGGTGCCGATAAAAAGATCGCCGTCTTCGACTTAGGTGGAGGAACATTCGACATCTCGGTTCTAGAGATCGGCGATGGAGTTTTTGAAGTACTTGCCACAAACGGTGACACCCACCTTGGTGGAGATGACTTCGACAACGTCATCATCCAGTGGCTCCTCGACGAGTTCAAAAAGGAAAACGGGATCGATCTTTCGCAAGACAAAATGGCCTTACAACGGATTAAAGATGCAGCAGAAAAAGCCAAGATTGAGCTTTCTGGAACGCAGCAAACTGAAATCAATCAGCCATTCATTACAATGGATGCAACCGGTCCAAAGCACCTCTCATTAACACTCACTCGCTCGAAGTTCGAAAGCTTAGCTTCTGATCTCGTTGAGCGCTGCGTTGAGCCATGTGTCAATGCAATGAGAGACGCCGGCATCTCGAAAGATCAAATTCACGACGTTCTACTCGTTGGTGGAATGAGCCGTATGCCAGCTGTTCAAGAGAAGGTCAAAGAGATCTTCGGTAAAGAGCCTCATAAAGGCGTCAATCCTGATGAAGTCGTCGCCACAGGCGCCGCCATTCAAGGGGGAGTTCTTGCCGGAGATGTGAAGGACGTCCTTCTTCTCGACGTCATTCCACTCACTCTCGGGATCGAAACACTTGGTGGCATCATGACACCGCTCGTGGAGCGTAACACCACGATCCCAACGCAGAAAAAGCAAGTCTTTTCAACTGCCGTAGACAACCAGCCTGCTGTCACCATCGTCGTTCTGCAGGGTGAGCGTAAAATGGCAACGGACAACAAAGAAATCGGCCGCTTCGACTTAACAGAGATCCCTCCTTCTCCAAGAGGATCTCCACAAATCGAAGTCAGCTTTGACATCGACGCCGATGGAATCTTGCATGTTTCAGCAAAAGATCTCGGAACAGGAAAAGAGCAAAAGATTCGCATCGAAGCAAAATCAGGTCTTTCTGAAGATGAAATCAACCGCATGGTCAAAGATGCAGAAGAACACGCTGATGAAGACAAAAAGCGCAAAGAAGATGTCGAAGTGAAAAACAAAGGTGATAGCCTGGTTTTCCAAGCTGAAAAAGCCTTAAAAGATCACAAAGATAAAATTCCTGATCAACTTGCAAAAGAGATTCAGGGCAAAATTGATACGCTCAAAAAAGCCCTCGAATCCAATGACACAGCTGCCATCAACACAGCAACAACAGATCTTGAAACCTATATTCAAAAGATTGGAGAAGAGATCCAAAAGCAAGGTGGAGCACAGCAACAAGCCGGCCCAGGCACAGGACCTATGGGCGGTGAAGCTCCTAAGCAGGAAGAAAAGAAAGAAGAAGAGATTGAAGAAGCCGAAGTCGAAATTCTCGACGAGGAAAAATAGACGTCTCTTGCCGGAAGCTCCCCCTTGGGAGCTTCCATCCTACCTCCCCCTCCTTAAAATCCATAATCAATTAATTACAAACAACTTAAAATTTAATTAATTTATAATTAAATTTATAAAATGGAAAGAAGGGAGATACAAATGGCTAAACACATTAGCCCTAGGCAATTTCACACAATTTCACAACCATCTGACACTCAAAGGAGTGTAGGAGACTTCAAAGCCGAAACTCTTAAAACTGAAGGCGTTAAGCAAAGATCAAGTTTTGCGTCATTTACACAATCAGTCGGATCATTTTTTTCAACTCGTATGCCAAAAATCTGGACAGGTCGAGATGCTTCGCCGAAGCGCCCTGCAACAAATGAAGGTTTGGAAATACTAGATCAGGAGTTAGATCCTACGAAAACAGAGTCTTCAGCAAAAAAGAGAGCAGGATATCAATTATTCAGTCGATTAGATAAGATGCTCGATCGTTTGGAAACAGATTTTTTAGCTTGTGAAGGTCTATATCGCAAACCTGCTCCACAGGACAACTTAGACAATAAGCGAAGAGAACTATTAGACCTTGATAAGTCATTTGATGTTGATCAAATTAATGATCCTCATATCTTGGCAAATTTAGTGAAAGAGATGATTAAAACGGATATTCCTGACGGGATTTTTGCTTCGATTCCAGAGGGATATAATTCAGAAAACACCCTAGATCAAAACCGAGAAGCTGCCGCAAAAGCAATTAAAAATTTACCTAAGTTTCAGCGGAAAATTTTGGCAAGACTTGTAGAGCACAGTATAAAGGTTAGTGGAAACAGTGAAGTGAACAAAATGAATCTGCCAAATTTGGCTACGGTATTCGGCCCAAACCTGTTTCAACAAAAATATGGTTTAAGTAGTGAACCTGCTAATTTTTTTCAATTATTAGCTGAAAATCCCGCAGTTATTCACACTCCTGAAAGATATCTTCCAACACAAACTCAATTAGCTGTTAGGGAGATGAGAATTGACACACCACCATTTTTAACAGCTGACCACAAAATCGAAAATCGACATTTTGGCCACGCTACAGTCCAAGCAAAAATCAATAAGCTCCCACTTGCTCAAAGGCAAGCGCTGAAAGGTATTGCAACAGAGGCAAAAAAAGTCCTCGATAAACACTCTCCTCAAATCAATGTGTTAGGTTTAGCACGTGAACTTCAGCCTGTGCTTTATCAAGACAACCAAAACGTCGGAATGGAAGGCGTTTCTAGAGGTGAGTTCCTAGCACATGTTATTGAAAACCATGACACGCTGCAATTTGATATGCAGGTAGCTAAGCCCCCATCTTCAAAAGGTTTAAAAACTAGACTCACTTGGGCAGATGAAGAGCAAAAAGGACCCCTAGGACAGAAACACGAATATTCACAAGATGTGCAAGAAAGACGAGGCAATTACGAATCATCTTTGCGTTCAAATGTCAAACAAGGAACAAAAATAGACAAGAGCAAAACTGAAGGGGAAATCGATGATTACATCACAGACCAGCGCTATCCTGAAAGTTATATCAATATGAAGCTCGGGAAATTTGACCGAAGATGGACTCCTGCCACTCCACAGGAAGAATAATAACATAATGAGTCAATCCAGTATCGATCGGGTCACAAACGTGTCCGATCACCTCAATCGACTAACCAATCGACAGGCAGTCTGCCTTGAGCTTCTAGCTCACCTTTGATCACCTTTAAAACTGCTTTTTCTGCATCACGTACGCCTTCATACCCCACTATAATCGTGCCGTTTTTTGGGCAATCTTTGAGAACATACGGTGTGGTAAACACCACTGTCGTCGCATGGAGTGCGCGCAATTCTTCGGGCACTTCTGCTTGGTAAAGCGCGACAATGATCCGATCATATCCCTCGATTGAAATCCCTTTCTCATACGGAATGGGGGTCACATCAAAGGCTTGATGCAAGTCAGCATAAAAAGGAGTGAGGGCTTCTCTTCCAACTTGAAGATAGGCTATTTTTTCTCCTGGGGAGGGAAGTCCTTCATCGCGAAATAAGGTTACGGCTTCTTCAAAAAGACGAGAAATGAGATTGGCGTAAGCTGGGTCATGCAATTTTTCCATGAGGTCTTCTCTTTCAGGGACAATGCGGTTTTCATGAAGGCCTAAGCTTTGTTTGATCTTAAGAATCTTAAGGACTCTTTTATCGAGCTCTTCTTCTGGAATGTCGGCATTTAAGATGGCTTGGAAGGCTTCGGGCACATATTCATCTAAAATCGCATCGACGACTTCATCGCGATGACTTTCATAAAGGAGGATGTGATGCCCCGCTAAAAAGGCGTTTAGCCCGACTTCCCCTTTTTCGTAGTAGTTTGTCAAAGCTTTCATGTTGAGTGCATCTGTGATGACGAGTCCTTCAAATCCGAGTTCTTCTTGCAGGATTTGAGTGATTAGAGATTTTGAAAAGGTGCAAGGAGTCGATTCAATTGCGGGAACAAGTAAGTGCGCTGACATGACACAGGCAACTCCCTCTTGGACTGCCTGCGCAAAAGGAACAAACTCTGTTTTTTGAAGTCGCTCCATAGGGTGCGGAACAAGAGGAAGGTCGTGATGAGAATCGACAGAGGTATCTCCATGGCCTGGAAAATGTTTCACACAGGCAAGAATCCCCGCTTCTTGCATGCCTTGATACAAGGCTGCGCCGCGCAGGGATACTTGAAAGGAGTCATCCCCAAACGCGCGGCGATGAATCACGGGATTTTCAAAGTTGGTGTTGATATCCACCACAGGTGCTAAATTGAGATGGGCACCGACAAGCTGACACTGTTTCCCAATTTGACGTCCCATTTCTCTTAGAAGTTCGAGGTCCTGCACAGCACCTAGGGTGAGATTTCGAGGGTAAGAAAACGTCTCTCTCATGCGCATTCCCAGGCCCCATTCGGCATCTGCTAAAGTGAGGAGGGGAATCTTCGAGCTTTGTTGGGCGGCATTTAAAAAAGAAACTTGCTCTTCTGGATGTGCTTGCTTCAAGAGCACCCCACCCACGGGATAACTTTTCAAAAAGCTTTGAATGTGATCCAAATGCTCTTCACCGCGAGGAGGAGCGATAGACACCACAAACAATTGCCCAACTTTTTCTTCTCGCGTCATCTCACTTAAAGTTTCTTCGGCCCAATCGGCATAAAGAAAAATTGAACAGGTCAAAAATATTATAGTGAGAAATGGCTTCATTTTTATCCTTCTAAGAAAAGGTGAATCAAGGTAATATTTTTGCCATCTAAGGAGATTATTTGCTAGGAGAATAAGAATGTCACTACGTTTGACCACTCCTCCCAATACACAACTTGTTGATTGGCTCACAGGTTTTGCACATCACAAACAATTGCTCGTGCGTGTTTCTTCGCGTTACCTCGCGCAGGCAGTCGTCTGGCTCCAAATGTCAACAATCTTTCAAGCCGTGTTCAACCTTTTCTTCGAAGTCATCGTGAATCCCGTTAAAGAAAAGTTCTATCCTGTCCAACCCCTTCTTCCTTCGTCAGTCAGCAAAATCGAAGCAGACTCTCTGCAAGATCTCCAACGCTACATCCTTTCCAACGTCACTCCCTATTCTCAGCAAATCAATTTGAAGCTGCGACAAGTCGAAGATTTATCTAGTTCAGAAAGTGAAGCAAAAAAACGCCTCTATCAAGAAGGGATTGCTCTTTATCATCAAATGTCTCCTCACATTGAAACGGCATCTAAATGGCTCAATTCCCATAAACAATTCGAAACAGATCACTCCTACATTGAAATCAAATCAGAGCTCAGGGAAGCCGCAATGCTCGTGAATAAAATTGCCAAATTGAATGCTGAAGCCCTCTTTCTGCGACAACGCTCAGATTGCCCTCCTCCATTGAGTCGCCCGATTGGACTTGTCAACGAAAATAGAAATGACTGTTTCATGAATGCCATTCGGCAACTCATGTTTAACATCAAAGTTCTTCGTAAGTGTGTCCTCGAAAAACTACCTGCTGAAAAATACAGTCAAATACTTGCCAATGCAGCTCTTTACTTCTTAGCGCAACGAAGAGGAGAAACGACTCCCATTGGAGGAAGCAGCGCCTCCCGTGAAGAGGTGGATATGCAAACAGGACGACAAGAAGATGCGTTTGAAGCTCTTGGACAACTTTTAAGTGACATAAGCGATGTTGAAAAAGTAAATCCTCATCTTCCTCTTAGCCCTGCCAACGTTGAAGAGCATAACCCTCTTCTCTTTTGGACAGCAAATCAGAAACGAGTAGAAATCGATGGGAATTACGAAGACTTTTCTGAGGCTGAAAAAATGCGAATCAGTGAGGCAGGATGGCTTAGTGTAGAACAAACTCCCAACTCAAGCGTTATCCTCGATCTCAAAGGAGTCGATACCATCTCTTTGGAAAAAGCTCTGAAACGCTGGGCCTTTTTTGAAGGACGTGGTGATACCTTCAAAGTCGCGACAAAAGATGGTGGAACCCTCGAACTCCCTATTGTTGAGGAAGCAAACCGATTTCACGACCTCCCTCCTTCCCTTATTCTCACTCTCAAGCGCTTTGAAAGAGATCTGGGAGTCAACAAAAAAGAAACGCGTATCGTTGACATGGACGAAACCTTTGTCCTTCCTGGTGACATTGTAAATAGTGGTAAGAACGGACGCTATCGGATTAAAGGGTTTGTTTCTCATGAAGGAAACACTGTTGATAGTGGACATTATGTTTCCTATGTTTTTATCCCCGAGTCGGAGATGAGCAAAGAAGGAAAATGGTACTGCTGTGATGACAAAGTTGTGACTGAAGTCGATATTGCAACTGTGCGAGAGGCCTTATCTTTTTGCTATTTTGTTTACAGCGAACTTGAAAGAGAAATTTCTCCGTCAGAAGCGAAAGTTTTCCTTAGAACGCGTGAACTTCAGACGCTGGCCGTTGAAACCCGTTTAGCTCAAGAAGCCTCGGTTGAGCTTGCTAAACTAAACACACCTGAAAATAGAATTAAGGCTGCACAAACCGATCTTGAAATGGTGCAACTATTTGCAATGGCTACGGAAGATGCACATGCAGAACCCTCATTCCTCACGTCTCTTTTTAACCAACTGCCAAAAGATGCTTACAGATTCTTCCTCAAAATTCTTGAGATTGAAAAAGGATACTCGCAAAAAGATGCTACGACGCACTTAAATGAACTGCGCACCATTGCAACTTCCTATCTTGTAAGAGAACCGGGAGACACTCTCACAAGGAATATCATTGATCAATACATCTATATGAAGGAACAATATATCCTTCTTCTCCAATGCAATGAAGACTTGAGAATTTCAGCAGAGTTTCATTTAAGACAACTTCTTGCTCTTCAAGCGATTCTAGAAATTGAAGCCGTCTCTGCTGAGCATGTCAAACTTGTTCTCCCCTATCTTTGCGATGAGTTCCAGCGAAAGCTAAACCCTCACGTCACAGATAAGTTTGATGCAGCAGCTCTCCAGGAAGCAACTCGTGGTTTGATTGAAGCCACAGCAAAAATCTTACAAGCTTAGAGTTTATACCATTTCGGAAAAATAAAGTGGTGAATTTAACTTGATCTTTTCAGTAAAAACTGACTTTTCGATCTCTCTTACCAGCAAGGTTAGCACCGATCTCCAAACGCAATTTTTCCTCGAAAATCTCGGCGTAAATTCTGCACTTTATTTTTCCGAAATAGTATAATCTGCTATAGTCATGTTTTTTATGGGCATTAATTGGGAGGAAAAGCGATGAACTTGAAGCAAGAAGAAATCGAGATCGCTGATTACGAAAAGGTTGTTAAATTCACAGATGCGGATTCAGGTCTCACTGCAATCATCGCACTCCATAATACAGACTTAGGTCCAGGCCTTGGGGGAACTCGCATTTACCCCTATGAAAAATTTGATGATGCCTTGACAGATGTGCTTCGCCTCTCAAAAGGAATGACTTACAAAGCCGGTATGGCCCAAGTAGGATTGGGTGGCGCAAAAAGCGTCATCATTGCTGACTCCAAAACCCAAAAAACCCCAGCGCTCCTCCACGCGTTTGCTGAAGCTGTTAACACCTTCCACGGAAGCTATATCTGCGCTGAAGACGTCGGATGCACTCCAGACGATATCGACACCATCCTTCAAAAAACCAAATACGCTTGTGGTGTTCACAACCTGCGGGGCAGCGGAAATCCTTCTGCCTACACGGCTTGGGGGACCTTCCAAGGAGTAAAATCTGCCTTGATGCATCTCGAAAACCATACTTCTTTAGAAGGCAAAACAGTTGCCATTCAAGGTGTTGGAAGTGTCGGCCGTCGTCTCATAGAACTTCTCTTCTGGGAAGGAGCGCAGCTTATCATTTCAGATATCGATGATGCCTCAGTTGCCAGGTTTGCTCATCAGTATGCTGCTAAAGTGGCTGCTGCAGATGAGATCCTCTTTGTCGATTGTGACATTCTAGCTCCCTGCGCACTTGGTGGCGTCTTCAATGAAGAGACCATTCCCAACCTTCGCTGCAGAGCCATTGCTGGAGCTGCCAACAACCAACTTCTCAATGAATCAGATGCTGACCTCCTTGCAAAGCGGGACATCCTCTACGCTCCCGACTTTGTGATCAATGCCGGAGGACTCATCAATGTGATGCACGAGCTTTCACCTGAAGGTTACCAAGCGCCACGTGCCCGTGAGATGACCAAGAAAATCTACCAACAACTTTTAGATATCTATCAGATTGCGCAGCAAAAGAAGATTTCTACGCATCAAGCTGCTGTGAGTATTGTCGACCATCGATTAGAGCACGGAATTGGAAAGCGCACAGAAGAGCTCTTCTTCCGCTTTGCACCGCCAGAACCTTCTCACGCTCTGACAACGTAAGAGCTATTCTAAAGCTCCTTGCTCAACGAAATAGCGCAAAACTTCTTTGTGATTGTATTCTGCTGCAAGGGCAAAGGGAGTTTTGATATGAGGAGGTGCAAGGTCTGCGCCATGCTCTCTGAGCAGTTTCACCATCTCTAGGTTCCCGTTTTGCGCAGCAGCATGCAGAGCTGTCCGTCCCTCTGTTGACCAATGATCATTCGGGTTTTGCTGGTTCACATTGGCTCCATGCTCTAACAAAACCTTCACTCCCTCAAGCCAGTTTAACTCTGCTGCACGATAAAGAGCCGTCACCTTCAAACCCTCGCGATTCAAATCAACACCTTTTGCAAGGCACTTTTTTAAAAAAGGCATATGACAATGACCAATGATTTTTAAAAGCGGCGCATCGCCATCCCATTTTGCAGCTAAAGGATCTGCGCCCTTGTCAATGAGAAACTCTGCTAACTCCTCATTCACATCATAAGAAAAACAATTCATGAGAGCTGTCTCTTCGCATCGATCTTTGGCATCGATATCAAAGCCTTGCTCAAGCATATGACTTACTATCAATTGACTTCCAAGATAAGCAGCGCGAGGAAGCATTTCAGAATCGTTTGCTTTCACTCCCAATGAAAAAAGGGTTTCTGCCACTTCACAACTCCACCCCTCATTGAGGGCATAATAAAAGAGGTTTTTTCCTTCTTGATCCACAAAGTCATAGATCGCACCCTGCTTCAAAAGGTAGTTCACAAATTCATCACCCTTATACCTCTTTACTGCAAAAACTAAGGGAGTGGTTCCTTCAAAATTTTTTGCATTGATCTCAGCTCCTTTTTCAACGAGCTTTTTCACACTTTCAAATTCCCCTCTCTCAGCCGCGTAATGCAAAGGTGTGTTCCCCCTTTGATCAAAGTAGTTAGGATCACCTCCATGATCGAGTAAAACATTGAGACATTTGAGACGGTCGTATTTCACAGCCACCATAAGTAATCGCTGAACGAGCTCTTGTGAAACTTCTTCAGAAAGGTGAGCCAATAGCTCTTCTGATTTGTCTTGGTAAACGGCCGAAAAAAGAGGGTTATCCTCGTTTCTTGTCACAATTCTCTGGGCAAAAAGTGGATTTAAGGGGCGTGAGGGAAAAAAGTGCTGAAGATCCAACGTGACCGTCTGAGGGTCCATTTCAGTATGGTGGTATCCTTCTGTGACAATCACAACTCGATTGCCTTTCACGTCGACTTTCCCATACCATCGATCCCCTAAACAATATTCACCGACACGCTTTAAAAAAATGCGCTCACGTTCAATCCCTTCATCTGCTAGAAAGTAAGGCTCAACTTCAAGAGTCACAAAAAGAAGTCCTTTAAAAATTCCTGTCCCCCCTCCGCAATCTTCAGTCAAAAGGACAAAGACATTTTGCTCTGTTTTCCCAAAGTAGTAGTAATCAAACGATGGAGGACGGTTGGACTCGTCTTCCAAAACAAAGCCAGGATTTTCAAAGTGACTAAACTCACCGCGATTCCCATTCCATAGTTCGATCGCGGTTTGGTGATTGTACCCACAGCTCGGCCATGGAGGAGTGAGAGCTTCGACGACGTGAGGGTCAATGAACGGAGGTTCTACAAAAGAATAGGGAAAGCTCTTTGCAACGTCATGAGCAAGAGTTAAGTTCCCCTTGATTTCCTGTTGCTTTCCCGGTTCAAAGCCAAATAGATTTTTCTCTAGGTATGTCGTGAACCATTGTGTTGACTCGACTGAAACACATGCTTTTGCATAAGAAGCATGTACTCCCTCGGCATAATGATGAGAAACCACTTCCCCGAGCTTCTCTCTAAAATCCCAAAATGCTTCGTGAAGCTCTGCAATGTTCTGTTGCAGCGACTGATAAGAAGTTTCCCATTTTTCACAGAAGTAGGACTCAATCTCATCTTCTTCGCCTTTGCATGAAGGAGGTTTTGCCTCATTGAGATAGATCGCAAGGTTGTTTTTAAACTCAATCCACCTCTGATCAGCATTGTCGAATTCTTCAAGCACAACCTCTTGAAAAGATTGCGCCTGCGCGCAGGCAAAAAATGAGAGCAGTAAGCTGAAAAACAACCTTTTTTTCATGACACGGTTTGGATCACTTGAGCTTGCTCTAGTATCCACATGGCGAGCTCTTCATAACCACATTGACACGCAAGATGGATTGGCAAATCCCCACTCGGACTTTTTTCTAGAAGTTGCTCAGGATACTTTTCAAAAAACCAGCGGATAAATCCCTGGTTATCCCCATACCAACTCAAGAAATGGATCGGCAACATGCCTTCTTTTGTTTTTTCGAAGATGCAAGAAGGGTCTTTTTCCAACAGCCACTTAATGACTTGGAAGTTTGAAGCACAAAATGCATGATGAATTAAACCAAAATCTTCATCATCCTTAGCTTCCAATTGGGTAGGATCTTGCTCAATTAGCCATAAAAACAGATTAAAGCCTTCATAATCCCCTTGATTTTGTACAAACTGATGGATCAAGAGTCGGCCACCTTTATTGCGCTGCTGCAGTACTGCGGGATCTTTCTCCACCACCCATTTGAGCAGTTCATATTGCTTGTCATAATATCCTAGAGAGTGGATCGGATAATCTCCACTGTATTCACTCTTCTCATGAAGAAGTGAAGGATCATACTCGACGATCTTTTTATACAGCTTTGGACATTCTTGCAGGCCATGCAGAAGTGTGCTGTTATCATTATCGCGCGTTTGCATCAACGTTTCATCGCGATCGATCAGCTTTTCCAGCAAATGAAAATGCCGATTAAAAGCTGCCTGCATTGCAGGGCAAGCGCCTTGAGAGTTTTTCTCGTGTAACATCTTTTTTTGCCCTCTTTTTTAGACAAGTGATGCTATAGTTTAAAACACACTATCTTTACTAGCAATCCTTAAGCTTTTACTGAGCTGGTCGCTTTTTGCGGTTCTTTGATCCTTGCTAAAGCGATGAGGGCGATGACAAACCCAATCGGGAAGATCATAAACGCTGTCATAAAATCTTTTAACGCATAGAGAGGAGCACCATTTTGCATCGTTCCACTCCAGCTAAAGTCGAGCAATTTGCCTGAAAGCGGCTGGATCACACCTGCCATCCCCATGATAATCAGTGCGGCAATTCCCATGGATGTCCCCGTCAGCTCTTTGGGGTTGCTTTCTGTAATGGTTGGATACCCGATCACTTGGCTGCTGGTGAAAAAGCCCAAGGCAAAGAATAAAGCTGTCAGCATTTTTTCTGACGGATGCGGGATGAGGATGATGGCGAACATCACAATAAGCGAAGTGAGGCCTCCAAATAGCATTGGCAGGCGCCTTTTGCCGATTTTATCAGAAACCCAGCCGTAGATGGGTGACCCGACAATGGTTCCCATGCAAATCATACTGACGATAAACGAAGCATTTGTCAGTGGAATCTGGTGTACTTGTGTTAGGAAAAGTGTTCCCCAAACGGCGCTGATAATCATCAGCGGCATGTTTAAAAAACAGGTGTAGAAACCACAACAGATGTTTTGCATGTTGAGCACGGAGCGTTTGACTCCTTCCCAAAAAGGAAGCTCTGTTCTCTCTTCTTCAGTTTTGAGAAACCCTTTGGGCGCATCTTTTACAAAGGCAAAAATGAGTGCAAAGATCGCCACACCAATGAGTCCATCGATCAAGAGTGCTTGGCGCCAATCAAACTTTTGCGCCAGGAGCGAAAAAGGAACTTGGGCAACAACACCACCAAGCATCCCCATGGTGATCATGAGTCCGACAATAAACGCTTGTTTTTCTTTGGGGAACCAGCGGGAAATGAGCATCATGCAGCTCAAGAAACAAAAAGCATTGCCAATTCCTGAGAAAAAGTGGCAAATGCATGCAAAACCAAACGAGTGAGCACGACTAAAGCCCAAGGTTCCAATCACACAGAGAAAAAGAGCGGTTAAGATGACTTTCCGCACAGAAAAGCGATCGAGTAAAATCCCTGCCGGCAAGAGAAAGATCACATCGGCAAGTAAATAGGTAGAGCTGAGCGTTCCAAATTGAGTTGCATTGAGCCCAAGATCCCGAATAAGCATGGGAGATAAGGCGTTCATCACATGCAACTGAAGTAATTCATAAGCAAAAAAAAGAGATGCAGAAAAACACACGACCCAAGGAAGAATCGCTTTTTTCCAAAGGCTAGCGTCTGTGGTGGAAGATTGGGTCGCTGACATATTTCACTCCTATTTAGACAGGGCCTGTTCAAATGCAATTTCTTCAATAGCATCGATCGCTTCGACAAAATGTTTCATGCAAACCGAAAGATAACTTTCATTGCCACCAATGTGGACTTGATTTCCTTTACTCACAGGGGTTCCTTCCTCATCGATACGCATGTTCATCGTGGCTTTGCTACCGCAATGGCAAATGGTCTTGATTTCAATCAGCTCATCAGCCCAAGTGAGCAAATACTGACTCCCTTCAAAAGGTTCCCCTAAAAAGTCAGAGCGGAGGCCATAACATAAGACAGGGACATGCAGTTTTTTCGTGATCGAGACGAGTTGTGCGACCTGTGGTTTCGTGAGAAAGTGAGCTTCATCAACGAGAACACAATGCAAAGCGCCTATTTCATCGATTTTTTCTTCAGTTTGATGATAGATATCAGATCCCTTTTCGAACAAAAGGGCTTCTTGTTTTAGGCCGATGCGCGAATAAATTGCGGGATCGCCAAAGCGATCATCAAACCTAGGTGCAAAAAGGAGGGTGTTCATCCCTCTTTCACGGTAGTTGTAGCTCGACTGTAGCAGTGTTGTACTTTTTCCTGCGTTCATCGCCGAGTAATAAAAGTAGAGTTTTGCCATGCACTTATCTCGATTGCCAAAGGAAGTTTTCCTTTTAAGATACGCAAAACTCTCTTTTCTGCACACACGAAAAGAGTAGGTTTTTTCAGATCAAAAAAAAAAAATAAAAAAAAAATTCTTATTCCTATAGCATTGACTTTTCAACTGAAATGAAAAAGACCTATGGGATGATCAGAGGGATTTTCAGGTCAAAGCAATCGACACCTTAAAAGAAATAGGACGGTGAATATGTGTCTTTCATATTTTACTAGAATAATAATCTTCGTAATTACAATTCTTTCCCCGCAACTTCTGCAAGCCGTTTCTCCAGCCCCATTGCAAAATTTCTGCCCTGTTGTTTTAGTGAATAGTTCAAATCTGAATGCCAATCAAGTTTACTTCGTTGCGCATGGAAATGACCCTGATGGCTTTCCCTGTTTTTTGGTTCCAGATGCAAGTGGGGTTTGCCAGTTTGTTTACCCAACTGCAGACGGCACCCCCAGTTCAGCATCAGTGAGTGTCACGCTTGACCAGCTCCCAGCTGTCACGGGAACCCCTTTCAGCAATGCTTACTTAGTTTATCTACCCATTAACGCTTCCTCAAGGGCTTATCTATCGATCAACTATCCGATGTATCTAGGAACTTCTATCAACCCTGCGCTTGGCGTCATGGGAGTTGATGATGCTTCTGTGACTTCAAGAAACGATCCTAACTTCTACACTTTGTATCAAGATTTTGAGTTTGGCCTTGATAACTCGGTTACAGATTCAACAACGCAATTATTTCTAAACCTTTCCTGGGTCGATTACTTTTGCCTCCCCATGCAACTCGCGACTTACAGCTATCCCTCTAATCAACAGATTAGTACAGCGGATACTTACGCTTCTGGAACAGAGACTAGCTTGACACGTGAAGACATTATTACCCAGATGAATGCCGGTTTATCCGAAACTGGTGTTGAATCCTATCCCTCATGGCAGTATTTGGATGTTCCGTTTTACGATAACCCTTACACAGATTCAACACCATCTAGTTGCGTTCGGATTCTCGCAGCAAAAAATAGTATTGATTTAGGAGAAAGTCCACTCTTTCAAGGAGGAAAAAACCCTCCGCAATTTTTCCCTTCAACCTACGGCACTGACTCAACTAATGGTCCACAAGCAGGTAAGAGCTTTTACCAAGCTGTGTATGACTACTACCTAACAAATACGCTTTACGCCCAAGTATTTCCTGCCAAAGAGCCTGCTGAGACCTACACCATCACATCCGTTTCAGGGCAAAACCTCGTCTTAAGTTTTGCGGCTCAAAGTAGCTCTAGTTTAGATGTGACAATTGACTTGAATGATCTCCCTTTCGATCAGATGCTAAGCGGCTCTGTCTGGCCATTTATACCTGCAAGCGTTCCTGCCGCTTACACAAATGAACTCTCTAAACTCATCAGTGCGCTTTTTACGATCGGTCAGCTGCCATATACCGCCTCGACAACTTCTCCTACGACCCCTTTTGTCAATAACAATGGAGGATACAGTGCAATAAAGTATTTTATAAACCCTCCAGGTTACAGTAATGGCCCATGGTACAATCTTTACGACATCGTGCTGCACGAGTTACAGATCAATCAAGGGAAAGTCCAATCGAATCCAACCTTAGGCCTTGGCTATGGTTATGATTTTGATGACCTATTGAATATGAGTGGAATCATTAATGGAATTGCAATCCAAGATAGCCTTGGCAATCCGTCTCAAGACCCAGAAGTGACTGAGCCCTATATTGTCATCACGTTGCTCAGTTTGACTGGAACAAACATTCCTGACCTCGCTGCAAACAATCAAGCCTACAACGTGACTATGGGACCTGCTGGAGGTGGAGTCGATGTGTCATTTACCTACTATAATGGTTCGTCAACGCAGACAACTAGTGCTTCCTCTACTGAAAATACCATCTTAGGCTCGGTTCAAGTAGATGACAGCAATCCATTTGTCATCAAGTTCACTTTTGATGGGACAGACTATGAATACCATATCAATCTTCAAAATCAAGCTGTGCTTCCCTCGACGGCAACAAGTACTTATTCAGCAACAGACCAACACTTCTTAAATAGCATTGTATTTTCGGCAACAGGATCGCCCCCAGAATTTACCATTACGTACAATAGCTCGCCTCCTCCTTGGGCTGGATAGGATTAACTCTTAAAAAATGTGAGACCAAATGAGATTAAGAAAAGCTTTACTCTTACTGATCATCCCTATCAATTTATTCGCTACTCCCAATACCTCAACATGGCAAGGAACCACCAATTCCATGAATACTGCAGGAAATTGGAACCCTACAGGAGTGCCAGGGGGTAGTGATCTAGAACTAGTCTTTCCAGCATCTCCCACAATAAACACAGTTACAAATGATATTGGGGCTCTTTCCGTCGATGTGATGACTTTTCAAGACACTTACACAATGTCTAGCAACCCATTTGTTACTACAGCATCAGGAGTTGTGAATGTCTCTTCTGGCACAGTAACGTTCAATCAGTCCAACCAGTTTTCGGGAGTGATCACAATCGGAAGTGTCTCAACTCCCGCGACTCTCTCAGCCGGCATTGCTGGAGCTATTGGAAGTACAAGTTATCAACCAACCCTAAATCTACTGGGGAATAGCATATTCAACTTGAACAGCAATAATAATACGTTGAAGAGCTTGGAAGGAAATCCCGGGAGCACAGTTAGTCTAGGATCTGCAGAACTCACCGTAACTGCGGGCTCTGAAGATCTCCCTTTTTATGGAATCATATCAGGTACGGGAACTTTAGTCGTCCCAACGGGAACACTTGCTCTAATGGAAACAAATACCTATTCAGGAACAACAACCATTCAGACAGGCGGTGCTTTAAATGTCTTAAAGGGATTAGGTTCAACCTCACAAGTCAATTTCCCTTCTGGTGCAGGATCGCTTGTATTTGGCGATTCACTGACTTCAAGCAAACCAATGCAAGTTGATGGGACAGCTTCCATTAGCGTTAACGACTACAATGTCAATCTTACCGGATCATTAACTGGGAGTGGACCGTGGTCAAAACTTGGGCGTGGAACATTGACTATCACAAACTCTAGTTTGTCAGGACCTCTCACTATCGCAGGGGGAACTTTAAATGGAAATGCAACGAGCTTAACAGCTCCAGCGGCGATTACATTTGATACTTTTGGGGGCACCCTTCAAATCGCTGGAAATATGACACTTTCCCAAGCTATCACCCTTGCTAACCCTGGCGGATTTGATACAAATAGTTTCAATCTCGAGCTCAGTGGTCCTATCTCTGGATCGAACCCTCTCACAAAGACGGGAGCGGGCACACTCACCCTAACAAACACAGGAAATAACTACGCAGCAAAGACGATCATTAAGCAAGGAACACTCAGTGTGACACCTCAGACATTTTCATCAGGCTCGACGCAAGTTGTTTTCAATAGCCCAGGCAGCGGTATCCTTCAAATTACAGATGGATTTCCTAATTTTACGCCTTCAATTGTCTTCATGGCAGATGGAACGATCGATACAAATGGCAATGACATGACGGTTTCTGGAGTGGTTGCAGGGCTCTCGACAAATGGTTTCACCAAGGATGGAGCGGGAACACTGACTTTCACTGGCCAGAACGTTTACCAAGGGGCCACAAATGTGAGCGCTGGAACACTTCGAGCGGGGATAGCCTCCACTTCCACCTATGGAGCTTTTGGAATCAATTCGCCTGTCACAGTGAGTTCTGGAGCCACAGCTAACTTCCAAAGTTTCCCAACAACCGTTGGGAGTTTAGATAATTCTGGCACTGTACTCAGCACTAATACAGTTACAGCTACGAGTTATACTCAAGGAGCTTCTGCTACACTCGGATTAGACTTTCCGACAAATCAAGCCACACCGGTGGGAAATATCTCTACAACTGCTGGAATTAATTTAGATGGCACCATAACCGTGACTAATACTGGAGGCTTTAGCCCAACTTCTGGGACCGAAGTCGTCCTGTTACAATCTTCTGGCACCGGAAAACAGGTGCAGGGCACATTCACGACGACCAACCTCCCTTTTGGTAAATTGAAATATACCAAAACCCAAGTCATTTTGGGTAATGGAGGCTGCGATGGAATTTGGACCTCAACAACCAATGGCAACTGGGGAACGATGGGAAACTGGTCATCTAGTTGTGTCCCAGGAACCACTGGGAATGACCAAGATTCTGCCACATTTAATGATGTTGCTGCTGCAAATGTCATAGCCACTCTTGCAAATGATGCAGGAAGTACTGCATTGCCCGTAACACTGCACGAAATCGCATTTAATTCCTCCTCTACCAATTACACAATCAATCAGTTTGACAGTAATAGTCTTATCACCTTAGATGCTCCAGCGGGAAGCTCCAACCCCTCAATCGTCCTCACAGCAGGAGCTGCGACAATCGATGCCTCGATTGCGCTCAATACAGACTCTGTGATTTCACTTAGTTCGGGAACATTGACTCTCGGATCCAACACTGCGATCACATCACCTAGTAGTAACTTGCAAATTATCGAAGGGACACAAACCGGCGGAGTCTTAACAAACAACGGCTCAATAAAGCCTGACAGTCTTACAATCGACGGGAGTACGCTCAATAATAGTGGAACAGTCCAAACCACAGGTTCTATTATCATCGAAGATCTTCCAGGAAATGTGAATCCCATTGTCGTCAACAACTCTTCAACGTTCACTGCTGGAACAACTCTAAGCATTGGAGGAAACGCAACCGTTACAAATAGCTCTACAATGACTTCGGGTGGAAATTTCACCATTAGCAACGGCACCGTCACGAATCAATCTGGAGCTCAATTAAATGCTGGCCCCAATAGCCTGCTAGAAGTGGCTGGAGGCAGCTTAACGAATGATCAGGGGGGGATGTTAGGAACGTCTAATTCAGACTTAACGGTAAGTGGAGGCATGCTCACGTCTTCTGACCAGGTCCTAGCAACAAACTACACACAAAATAGCTCTGGAACACTCGAACTGAGCTTTCCGACTGCGTCTGCCTCACCTGTCGGCAATATCTCTACAACTGCTGGAATTAATCTAGCCGGCACCTTAAACGTGACAAATACTGGAGGATTTAGCCCAACTTCTGGGACTGAAATCATCCTATTGCAATCTTCTGGCACTGGAAAACAAGTGAATGGCTCATTCATGCCTGCGACCCTTCCTTTTGGTAAATTGAAATATACCAAAACCCAAGTCACCTTAGGTGTGGGAGGCTGCGATGGAATTTGGACCTCAACAGCCAATGGCAACTGGGGAACAGTTGGAAATTGGTCGTCTGGTTGTGTCCCTGGAATCGGTGGCAATGACCAAGATTCCGCCACATTTAATGATGTTGCTGCTGCAAATATCACAGCCACTCTTGAAGACGGAAGTGGTGCATTACCTATCACGCTGCACGAAATCGCATTTAACTCTGCGAATACCACTTACACCATCAATCAGTTTGACAGTAGTAGTATTATCACCTTAGATGCTCCAGGAGGAAGCTCCAGCCCCTCAATCGTCCTCACAGCAGGAGCTGCGACAATTGATGCCCCTATTGTGCTCAATACAGACTCTGTGATTTCACTCAGTTCGGGAACATTGACTCTCGGACCCAACACTGCGATCACATCAACTAGTAGCAACCTGCAAATTATCGAGGGAACACAAACAAACGGGGTCTTAACAAACAATGGTTCGATCATGCCTGCCAGCCTTACAATCGACGGGAGTACGCTCAATAATAGTGGAACAGTTCAAACCACAGGTTCTATTATCATCGAAGATCTTCCAGGAAATGTGAATCCCATTATCGTCAACAACTCTTCAACGTTCACTGCTGGGACAACTTTAAGCATTAGCGGCAACGCAACCGTCACAAATAGCTCTACAATGACTTCTGGTGGAAACTTTACGATTAGCAGTGGTACAGTCAATAACCAGTCTGGAGCTCAAATGAACGCGGGTCCTAGTAGTCAGTTCTCCATTACGGGCGGCATGGTTACAAATAGTCAAGGAGCGACACTCGGCTCATCCGATGCAGACCTAAGTCTCACAGGTGGAACTCTGAATAATTCCGGCGTAGTCGCAGCTCAAACCTATACCCAAAACAGCCCTGGAACTCTCCAGCTCAACCTCATAACAAATACAAATTTTGGAAAAGTTGTTGCAAGCGACCAAGCAAACATCGGTGGAAATCTCATCGTCAATGCATCTTCAGACCCCTCTTTAGCAACAAACCAAAGCTTTGATTTAATTGTAGCTCAAAACGGTGTCTCAAATACCTTTTCCAATGTGGCATTCCAAGGGTTCCCTGCCTCGATTGTACCAGACCTTACCTATCTAACTAACGCAGTCCAACTCAACACAAGTCCAGCTGTACCAGGACATTTTAGTGGAAATTCTCACATTTCCATTGCAACGATCAAACAACACAATTCATATATCACTAGAAAGTGTTTTCAATTCAGAAATCGGATCTCAAATGGTAGCTCTTCTAACAATCGGAACGAGATTGCGCAAATCGACCTCTCAAATCCTCAAGTCAAAGGAACAGTCGCCTCTTTAGACGACCCATCTAGCGTCAACACGATCGATCATGAAGCAAGCAACTCCAACGAGAAACAACTCCCTGCAGGGTCTCGACAAACAAGATTCGGAAAAGTCTATATCGGCCCAATCGCTTCCTTTGGTCGCGTCGATTCAAAAGGAGATCAAATCGGCTCAACCTACACTTCTGTTGGAGGATTGCTTGGTGCAGATTATCTTTTCCGTGACATCGAGCACTCGCCATTCGATATTGGATTAGGGGCGATTATTCAATATCGTAGACAGTGGGGAGATGGAGAAAAAAGCTCTGGAAACTTTCAAAACCACATCCTCCATGGTAGTATCTATAGCTCATTTTTCCCACAAATTCTGCCAGCACTTTCTATCGAAGCCATTCTTGGTTATGCTCACATTTGGGATCACCTCAATCGAAGAACAGGCTTTGATAACAAAAGCACTGCAAGAAGCGATACCGATCAGAACCTCTTTGATGCTCTTCTTGGTTTAGAATACACCTTTGCTCTACCGAAGCAGTTTTCGTTCACACCCTATCTCTACTTACAGTACATCTATAATCACATCAGTGGTTTCAAAGAAAGCGGAGCAGGAATTTACAACCTAAAAGTTAACTCTCAATCCACTGACTCCTTAAACACTCAATTAGGTGCTAGGACATGTTACGACCTCATAAGAAAAAGCTTCACATTGACCTTTGAATTCGATACCGAATGGATACATGAGTATTTAAACAACGATCGAACAGTTGGATTTACTCCATTTGTGATCTCAACCCAACCTACAAATGTCACAGCTTTTGGAGCTTCAAGAAACAGCTTGCTTTTGGCAGCCGATCTCTTATTTAGATTTGTCAATGGCTGGCAAACAGAAGCTAGTTACACTTTCCAATACAACAGTTCTTTTTATGACCATTTCTTTTACCTAGGTGTTGGCAAGCGGTTCTAAATGTTGCTCTCCAGAGGACGGTAGACAAAAATAGAATCTTGGAATAGGCTTTTCCGTTCAATTCTTCTGGAGGAAAGATGTTACAACCACTTCAACAACTTGTTTGTTTGCGCTCTGCAGGACTTTGCGAAGGTGCTTCGCAATTCACTTCAAGCACTACTCAATTTCATCCTCTTTTTCAAGGTTTTGGTGGATATGCTGTTGCAACTGGGGTTGATCGCATCGCAAGGTTTTTCTTCTTAAGTGGGAGTGAACGACCTGTTCCAAATACTTTAGCGAAAGTTCTATTCAGCGCGGTTTCTGAAGAATGCCTCTATTCGCTCCTTCTTCCCTCAGAAACCATATACGCTTTACCTCTTCGGCTGATTGCATCTTTTGCCGTGAGCTCTAGCGCAACGCGCGCACTTGTTGGAAAGCCAATCACCAACGACCAAGGATTGACAACAGATACAAAAGTTGGCCTTGTCTGGGCGATGATGCATGCACTGATTTTACAAACGACCCCTTCTGAAATTTCAATGCCTGTCTTAAGTGTCGTTTACATTGCCATTTTCGCCTTAAGCGAAGTGGCTCCCGCAAATCAAGGACCTCTGCCGCCAGAGGTCTTAACATCTGCTTGGAACTATAAGGTCATCTCTGCTTGTTTTTTCCGCGCGATTGCGAGTTACTTGAAAACTTACTCTGATTTTGCCCCTTTCGTGCAGCATGCACTTTTCAATCTCCACACTTACTATTACAACCCTTATCGGGCATCATCCTAAAAGAAGCGTCCGAAAATGCGGGAAAGATCGTTATAGGTTAAGTAAATAAACACAAAAATAAGCAAAATCACAAACGGAATGGTGAGCCGTTGCATCGTTTTTGCTTTAAGAGGTTTTCTTCGAATCTTTTCAATGATCGAAAAACAAATGTGTCCTCCATCAAGCACCGGAATGGGTAGTAGGTTCAGTACGCCAAGATTGAGACTAATCGCACCTAACCAAAACAGAGCTTCTTTAATTCCAACAGCCCAGCTATGTTTCATCACTTGGACAATGAACACAGGCCCGCCAAAATACTTGGGACTAAAGTAACCTGAAACAAGGGCGATGAGGTTACGGGCAATTTCTTGGAAAACATTGCCAAAAAGTGCCAGAGGATTGGGGTTGTAAATCACCGGACGGTCTTGAAAGTGAACACCTAGCATCAAGCGGTTTTGAGAGGCTTGAATCTCTTTCATCACAGCTTCTTTTGCTTCAGGATCACTGATCTTTTCAACCTCAGCGAGTTGTTTTTGATGCTCACGGTCGAGTTTTGTTTTCATCTCAGCTGGAAAGGGAAAATCTTTCAGAGCAATGGGTGTGACGGGGTTGAGAAGGTAAAAGTTTCCACTCTCTCTGAGAGGGACATGAGATCCAATCGATGCCGCAATTGGAAGAAGGTCATCCCAATTCGTGTCGTTTTCAAATGCTTTGTCTTCGTCTTTCCAAAGAATCGTATCGAGCTTTGTGTTGCGTTTGACAATGAGTTGTACTTGACGCGTTTGCAAAGAGCTTAAAAACTCAGGACCACTTGAAACAGGCGTCCCATCAACAGCAAGAATCTGGTCTCCGGTTTCAAGCAAGATATCTAGCGGTGAGCTTGGGGGAAGATGAGAAACATGCGTCAACTTGGAATTCTCTCCTACAAACGAAAGCCCGCTTTCAACGGTGAGATTACTAGAAAGGTTGTAGGGAATAAAGTAGAGAGTTCCTTCTTTTTTATGGAGATTTGCTTCGTAACTCCAATCGCTCAGCTCTGTGGACACTTCGCGCGTCAGTCGCAGGTCAGCTGCTGCCAGGCGAGGAACTTTGGCTAAAAAAACTTGGCCACCTCTTTTAACTGTTAAGAGAACCTTGCCACCGTTTAGCACTTGGATGAGCTGGCTTTGAGAGAAGACAAGCTCTCCATCAACCCAAACGAGGCGGTCCCCTTTTTCAATGCCGCTCACAGCCATAGGAGAATGAGGGAAGAGCGAATCTGTTTGAGCATTTGCAAATTCATCGTAGATGAGATAAGAAGCGGGTGCCAAGACGCCAACGGTTTTTAATCCTTTGCGAAGTAAGGGACTTTCATAGGGTTTCAAGGTGTAGTCATAAGGAATCTTAACGTCTTTGAAGTAATTGATTTTATTTCCTTCGATTGTCGCTGGACGCCCATTCATCAAGGCAGCGTAAACGAGGTCTTTGAACCCTTCAAAGGCTTCTCCATTGTACTCGGTGATTTCATCTCCTGGTCGAACTCCATTGGCATAGAGTTCGGATTGTGGATCCATCCAGCCGATTAAGCGGGTGAATTCACTAAACGATTTTTCGCGGCCTCCAAGCCCCCAGATGATTCCAAAAGCCACAAGAGCAAAGACGAGATTGACAATGGGTCCTGCTAAGGCAACTTTGATCCGTGACCAAGGCCTTTTCGAATAAAATCCTTCAGGAACTTCGTGAGGCTCTAAGTCTCCTTCTTTGTCCATGCCGGCAATTTTGACATAGCCTCCAACGAGAATGAAACAGATTTGCCATTTCACTCCTTTCCGCATCCAAGACACGATTGGCTTTCCAAAGCCAATACTGAAGGTTTCAATTTTCATTCCTTGACGTTTGGCTACAATGTAGTGCCCGAGTTCATGAATGAAAACGAGAAAGGTTAAACCAAGTAGAGCTAAAACGATGTAAATGACACTATGCACAGGACCTCTATATGCTTATTGCTTCTTCGCGTGCTTCTTGATCCACAGCGAAGACGGTTTCTAAATCATTGATCGGACAGACTCGATGGCGACTCATAAGCGTTTCGAGCTTTTGCCCAATCTCTATCCACGAGATCGCTCCGTTTAAAAAACGATCGACGAGAACTTCATTGACAGCATTCATAAAACAGGGCAACGACCCCCCATTTTTTGCTGCTTCGTAAGCTAATCCCAAACAGGGAAACCGGGCGTGATCCGGATGATAAAATTCTAGTTTAGAATACTTGAGAAAATCGAAACAAGAAACAATTCCTTTTGCGCGGCTCGGATAAGTCAAAGCGTACTGAATCGGAATAATCATGTCGTGTTCTGCTATTTGAGCAAGAAGTGAACCGTCGACAAACTCAACAAAACTATGAATGAGACTTTGGGGATGGACCACCACATCAATTTGATCGAGCTTCACTCCAAAAAGATGGTGCGCTTCGATCACCTCAAGCCCTTTGTTCATCAATGTCGAAGAGTCAATTGTGACTTTTTTGCCCATGCTCCAATTGGGATGTTTGAGAGCGCAAGAAGGTGTGACTTGGGTCAGATCTTCTTCCGAATGATTCCGAAAGGGGCCGCCTGACGCTGTCAAAATAATCCGTCTCACTCCTTCAACTTCTTCGCCATTGAGACATTGAAAAATCGCGCTATGTTCGCTATCAATTGGGACAAGAGAAACACCTTTTTCTCGCACCCGTTTCATGATGAGATCACCTGCAGCAATGAGCACCTCTTTGTTAGCCAAGCCAACAGACTTACCCGCTTCAATGGCTTTCAACGTCGGGCGAATCCCTCGAGCTCCAACAATGGCGGACACAACAAAATTAACATTGGCATGTGTAGCAGCAGCCTCGAGCCCTGCCATTCCTGCTAAAACGGGAATGTGAGGAAGGCGCTTTTGTAATTCTAACGCTTTGTTGGCATCATAAACAGCAAGAAGCTCTGGGTGAAACTCGCGCGCCTGCTCTTCTAAGCGATCAATATTTGAATGGGCGGCAAGTGCTACAACCTGGACTTTGTCTTTGAGATGGGCAGCGACTTTAAGAGTGCTCTGGCCGATGGACCCGGTGCTTCCGAGCAAGGTGATTTGTTTCTTTTTCATGAGAGATATTTCTACTTTTCTTTAGCGATAGTAGCACATGATAGGCGGTAATGCCAATCAAAAACAGCCCTCCCAGGGTCATTGCTGTCAGACCGGCTGTAGAAAAAGAAACTTGATAAGTTGAGAGGAAATGGCGCGAAAGTGCCACGGCAATCACAGCCCCAAGCGATCCAATCAGACAGGACAAAGCAAGTAGTGGCTTGAGGCGATGACAAAAGAAACGTGCGGTTAAAACCGGAACAACAAGGAGGGCCAAAAAGAGGAACACTCCAAGGGCTCGAAACGCTCCAATTGCTGTCGCTGCTGTTTGAACCATGAGCAAGTGATTTAAAAGAATCACTGGCACTCCAAAGTTGCGGGCTAAAACAGAGTCAAATGTCATCAATGTATACCGCTTAAAAAACACTAAAATTAAACCCAGATTGAAGAGAAACAGGTAAAAAGCCAGCTTCACATCTTTAAGATGGAGCGCATCGACATTTCCCATAATCGTTTCGACGCCTAAATGGGCATTTCTTGAAAAGAGAGTCACCCCCACAATGCCTAAAGCAAAAAAGGTTGTGAATACAAGCCCAATGCTAGCATCTTCCTGCAACCGTAAACTTTTATGAAACCATTCGGTCACAAAAGTCGTCAGAAACCCGGTGATCAGTGATGCAATGACAAGCATTTTGAAATCGAGTGTCATCACCGATCCACCTGCGTGACGGACAAGCAAGAACGTGACGACAATCCCCAGTAAAATTGTATGTGACAGAGAATTCGCTAACATCGTCATCCGACGCAAGACCAGAAAGGTTCCGACTAAAGCAGAGGAACAAGCAATCAAAACCAAAACGAGAATTTGAATTTCGTCACTGGCCAAATTTTCCAGGCCTAATTCACCGCGCAAAGCTTGCCCGATTCTTTCCAAGAGGGTCACAAAAAAACCGCCAAAACCTTTGCCCCAATAAGGATTCATCAAATTTCCTCCCTTGTTGGGATCGGCTGATGGTGCGGATCTTGTGTTGGATTTTTGAGAACACGCGTTAAGCTCTCTTCAATTTCAGGAGTTAAGATATGCTCCATTTCTTCTGCACTAAAGTGGACCCGATCTTCACACACTTTAAGTTCTGAAGTGAGATACAGTTCCCATAGGCGGTGCAGACGTACTAAGCGTGCCCCACGACGTTTTCCTTCATGGGTTAATGTCACTACGCGACTCCCTTCTGCCCACCCCTCTTTTCGAATCAGGTAGAGAAGGTAGGAAAGAGAAAAATTAGACACTCCCATTTCATGTTGCAGGTCTTTAAAAGAAAGGGTTCCTCTTTTCCAAAGAGCTTTAAGCACGTGGTCCACTTGCCGCTGCTGCCTAAAACTTCGAATGCGCAAGGCGCGTGAAACCCAGCCCCGTTTTGGAGAAAAGAGCAATGATAAAAATGTGAGCATCACTGCGACAAGTAAAATAATCGGGCCTGTCGGAAGCGAGAGCGGATGCTCTGGATCGATGAGAAGCGGCAATTTCACTGAAAGATAAACCCCTAAAAAGCCACTCAGCGTACCCACAACACCTGAAATGATAAACATTTTCCCCAACCGCTCGGTCCACTGCCGCGCAAATGCAGCTGGAGCGATCAACATGCCAGACATCAGGACAACCCCAACACTGCGAATCCCAATGACAAGGGCCAAAATAAGTAAAAAGGAGGTCAAAATGTGGCACCCTTTCATCGGGATGCCAAGACTTTGCATGAACTCCCGATCAAATTGCATCAGCTCAATTTGCCTAAAGCGGAAAATCACAAAGCTCATGATGCAAACAGAAAGAAGCGCGTAAATCCCAATATGTTGATCCCCCATCGTCGCAGCTTGTCCAAACAGAAACACCTGAATCTGTTGGTACCAGACAGGATGAGTCATTTGTACCCGACTCGCCAATGTCACTCCCAACCCTAAAAAGAGCGAAAGGACAAGGCAGAGGGCTGCATCGGGATGCAGTCGAAGTTTTTTTTCTAATTTTCCAATACAAAACAGTCCAAGCCAGGCAAAGAGAAATGCGCCAAATAAAACGCAAAAGAATGCAAGCGGATTTGATGGCTGAAAGAAAACAGATGCAAGCAAGATTCCTACAACCACTCCAGGATAGGTCGCGTGTACTAACGCTTCACCAAGTAGCGACCGACGACGCACAAATGCGAGCACTCCAATCAGCGAAGAGGCCAAACACATCAGCATCGCGCCGAGTGTGGGAACACGCAAAATAGGATCGGTAAAAAATTGCCAAAACGCAAGTGAGTTCATTTTAACCCCGAAGACTTGCTTAGCGAGAGACTAAGAGCTTCATCAAAGAGAGCTCCCTTTTCTCCGTAAGCGCGATTCAAATTATCGGCGTTGAAAACGTCAGCGGTTTTTCCACAAGCAATGAGACTCGTCTTTAAGATCAGTAAAGAATCAAAGTACGATTCGACCGTGTTCAAATCGTGGTGAACCATCACAATCGTTTTCCCTTCTTTTTTCAACTGCACCAAAATTTCCATGATCAAGGCTTCGGTTGCTTTATCAACTCCAGCAAACGGCTCATCTAGAAATAGGAGATCTGCATCTTGCATGAGTGCGCGTGCGATAAATAGTCGTTGCTGTTGCCCTCCTGAAAGCTGACTAATTTGTCGATCCTTCAGTTCTTCCATTTGCAATAAACGGAGTAAATCCAAGGCTTTTTCTCGGTCTGATTTCCGATACCACTTTAATGGCCCTAACTGAGCATAGCCTCCCATGAGAACAACATCAAAAACTGTCGTGGGGAATTCCCAATCGATCGATCCTTTTTGAGGCACATAAGCCACTCGATTGCGATTCTTCTTAAACGGCTTTCCAAAAAATAAGGCCTGCCCTGAAAGAGGTTTAACGATCCCAAGTAATGCTTTAATGAGTGTACTTTTCCCTGCTCCATTTGGACCAATGATTCCAATGATTTGCCCCGGATCAATTGCAAAGTCAATGTCCCAAAGAGCAGAAGAGTGGCCATAGCTGACCGTCAATTTTTTAACGATTAAAGGTTTGTTCATCTTCCCTCGAGCATCTGAGATTTTAACGTATTTACATTATGTTCCATCATTTCCACATAGCTGCTAACGCCAGCCATTGTATCGCCATACAGTGGCACATCTGCCACATGAACATCGAGCCCTTTCTTCTTGCAAACATGGACAATTTTACGGAGCGAATCACGACTCACATTCGATTCGGGAAAAACCACGTGCACCTGATTCTCACACAAAAAGTCGGTGACTTTCTGAATGTCAAACACACTCATTTGCCCATCAGGAGCAAGCCCTTCTGGAGCCTGTACACGTTTTTCCCAATTGGGATCCTCTTCTAATGCTAAGTACCGTTTAGTGAAGTAGTGAAACGCGTCATGACTCGTCACTAAAAATCGCTTTTCTGGTGGCACCTGGCTCATCGTCTGGCGGAGCAAACGATCTTTTGCTTTCAATTGCTCCTTCACTCGCTTTCCCCTTTCCTGAAAAAGCTCTGCCTTAGCTGGATCTTTTTCACTTAACGCCGTAACAATGGGATCGACAATTTCAGCAAAAAGGTCCATGTCCATCCAAATGTGCGGATCTAATTCCCCATCCACTCGAACAAGCCTGTCAGGAAACCTTTCCAAAAGCGTATCGCCAACTGCAACAGCTTTGGGATCATGTGTTAAGTAGTAACGAACGCTCGCACCATGCTCTAGCCCCACACCATTATAAAAAATGAGGTCCGCTGTTTGAAGCTTTTCATCATCCCCTTTCACCAATTCGTAGCTATGCGGATCGAGATCCCCTACAATCAAACAGAGGGAATAGATCTCCTCGCCACCTACTTGCTTTACCACATCTTCAACCATTGCTGTTGTTGACAGCACTTTCAAACATCCATCTTCCGCCATCCACTGATTGAGATTTTGTTTCGGCCCTTTCGAGCATCCTACAAAAACCAAAAGGGACAAAGCGACTAAAGCAAATAGTTTTTTCATGAACCGATCTTTCTTAAAAGTTCAAAGGGGTAAATGCCTTTTGAGCACCCTTCAGTAAATTGTATCTTGAGAGCATAGTTTCCTACCTTCGTCAATTTTATTGCCATCACATCTGGGTTCACATCTCTCTTCACTTGCTCACATCGAGCGCAAGGGCATTGTTTTTGCAAGTCAGATAGCCGGAACTGCTGCACTAAATCATCGGACCACTCAATTTCAAATTGGTACCGATCTTTTTGCGTTAACTTGCAAAGTTCAATCATGTTGCCAAACCCATTCCTCTGGCTTTTTATCCGCTGAAGCCATCACCTTTAAGCGTGACTCTAGTCGGGCTGCAACTTCTTCAAAGCTCGAGCGACTGACCGCCTTTGTTTCGAAAAGGGAAACACCTTCGTCTCCTGTCCGACTCAGCTCTGCATCAATTGGAATCTGCCCTAAAAGGGGGATCCCAAACTCATCTGAAAGAAGTTTTCCTCCTCCTTCGCCAAAGAGCGCATACCGCTGACTTTGATGAAGGAAGTAACTCATATTTTCTACAACACCTAAAAGTGGCACATCCATACGTTGGCACATCTGCACTGACTTTCTTACATCAAGCAGCGCCACTTCTTGAGGTGTGGTCACCACCACAGAACCCGTTAGCTTTGCCTTTTGCATCAGTGTGATTTGGATATCACCCGTTCCAGGTGGAAAATCAATCAATAAATCATCGAGCTCGCCCCAACAAATCTTGCCCAAAAACTGATCAATGATTTGATTGGCTACAGGAGCTCGTACAATTGATGCTTCGCCTTCACCTTGGAAAAAAGCAACAGAAATGACTGCTAACCCTTTCACTTTTGCAGGAACAATCTCAGCACCTACCTGCTCTGGTGGAGCCGCTTCTCCTAATAAGTGGCGGACCGAAGGACCATAAACATCTGCGTCTAGAATCCCAACACGCCGGCCTCTTTTACTGAGCGCTAAGGCAAGATTCACCGTCACAGTTGACTTGCCAACACCTCCTTTTCCACCTAAAACCCCAATAATATTGGAGACCTTTTCCAAGTTGCCTTGAGGCTCATTTTGCCCATACATTTTAAGCGGCATGAATTATTTCCTTCAAATTGAATTTTCTACCTGAGCATAGATACATACTCAAAAGTTGATTTAATTGTCAGTTTTCCTTTCGTTTTTTGAATTGATCTGCACTATTAGAAAACTTAATTCATTAACGATAACTAGCGACCAACATTTTTCATACACAGCTGATCGGGCTGTCTAAGCTTTTTTGAAAAAGAATTGATTGAAAAAAAAATTTTTTAAAGAATGAAATTTTTACAAGAACTATCATAGGAGATCCCTTGTGAAGCTTTTCTCTCTCCTTTCTGCAGCTGCAGTCGTAGCATTGAATGCAAACGCATTTAGTGAACCAAAAGCATATAATTTTGGTCAGGCAGCTTCAGATTTTGAAAAAAACGAAACTTCGTCAATTTTAAGTTATACAAACGAAGACCCATCTTCTCAGCCAAAAACAAACAGTCTTCAAAGAAGCTCCCAAGGCTTAGATTATCAAAACAGCCCCTCTAACTCAGGCCAGCAACAGAAAGTGGTTTTGACGTCAGCCCGTGGCTGCTTTGGGGAAAATGGACCTTACTTTGATATTGAATTTCTCTGGCTACGTGCTACAGAAGATTCTTTAATATATGCATGGAAAGGCTCCCAAACCTCATTCAATAATGTTAACGCGACTGTGAACGCAAAAGAGCTAGACCAAGATTGGGAATTCGATCCAGGGTTCCGTGTAGGTCTCGGATATAACTTCGGTTATGATGATTGGGATTTACACGCTCATTATACTTGGCTATATTCTTATCCAAAGACTTCAGCATCTGTATCTGTAGATAGTTTTGGGAATGAAAATGCCGATTTTATTGTAGGTCTATTTGCGTCCAATCCTTTTACGAATGCTGGAGCGACCACCTTTCAACTTTTTCAAAAAGCAAGCAGCAAATGGCAACTACAGTTTAATGCTTGGGATTTAGATCTCGGTAGAAATTACTACGTCAGTAAAATGTTAGCTCTGCACCCTATTGCAGGTTTAAAAATAGCTTTAATACGCCAACACTTAACAACTCACTATGATAGACCTGTGGATCAAGCTCAACCTGATGAATTCCAAAGCATGAGTGTAAGAGAAAAGAGCCGCTTTTGGGCTGTAGGGCCAAAAATTGGTGTTTTTGGGTCTTGGCAGCTAGGCTATGGGTTTAATATCAATGCTGATATTCATGGAGCTCTAGTGTATGGAGAAAACTCTGGCCGACTTCATAAAAAAGGAATACGTAACAACGAAAATACTGTATCCTTAAGACTTACAGACGAGACTTATAGGTTACGTCCCATGGCTTATTTAAATTTAGGCCTAGAATGGGAGCGTTGCTTCTGGGATTGGATGTATTTCAGCCTACATCTGGGTTGGGAAACGCAGTATTGGTGGAATCAAATGAATTTTACCTCATTTCATGACACAACGCCAGAAGGCGACCTGTCGCTAACAGGACTCAATACAGGAATTCGCTTTGATTTCTAAGCGAACTCCTTAGTTCAGCCTTAAAGCCAAGGCAAATGCCTTGGCTTTTTTCAATAATTTCTATATTCTTAATGCTCTATATCTTCTACTTCTAACTACAACCTATTCCTTTACATAGATTTATAAAATTTGCCTAGTTATAAGGTGAACGCCAAGCTGGCTCTTCATTATTTACACAAAGGGAAAATTTGAACGCATCTTTACTGAAGACTAACAAATATCCTGTAGATTTTTTTAGAGTCAGAAGATGTTACGAGTAATAAAACTCTCTTTTAACGTGGTGTTAATTCATGCGTATTTTTGGTTTTTACCCGCTTATTCAAAAAGTTTAATTATACTCAAAAATGAACGCAATTCATTAATACCGAGAAAAAATCGGATAAAATTAATTAACACCTTGCGCAAAAGATCTATTTCTATTAAAATTCCGCAAAAATTGGCGCAATATAGCGGGTTTTTTAGTGCAATTACGAGAATTTTTCATTGAAGTAATTCAAAAAAATTCAACAATAGTTGCAAATAAAAAGCCAATAGTATAAAAAAAATGATTACAAGAACCGATAAAAAGGTTTTTTGAGAAAAAAGAGGTTTTCTTGTTCGGAGAAGAGTCCTAATCGTCTCCGACCGAGATAGTCTCTTTCAGAGGGAGATAGGCAAACTACACCCTCATTTACAGAGAAAATAAAGAATTATTGTCTAAACTATACAGAAAAAGGAACAACCATGAGTTTCACAGAAGAGATGAAGACCAACACTAAGAGTCTTGAAGAGCTCGAAGGTGTGATCGCCAAAGCGATTAAGAAGGTAAAAGGAAGAAAAGAAAACGACCTTTGTAAATACATTCCAATGTCTAGCGGAGGTTACATGCACCATTTTACACTTCGTAAAATGAAGTACAAGAGCCCAAAAGAGCTAGGATCATTGATCGAAAAATTCATTCTTAACCCAGACCGTCCTCTTGTAGTTCCACCAAAGCCTCGTGCTGCACGTGGTTCACGCAAGAAAAGAGACAACATGAACTTCACCAAGTTGCAACTTGAGCGCCTACTGAACATGGCACGTCTTTCTGGGGATAAAGAAATGATTTCAATTCTAAGCCCTAAAAAGTCACTTGCGCATTGCAAGCGTGAACTCATTCAAGCAATCCGCCATGGAATCGTAGACCATGAGCTTTGGAATGGCTATGTTGAAGCTGTTAATGCACAGCAAGCAATGATTGCTGCTGGTGCAGAGTCAATGATGAGCGACAGCTAAGATCTGTCCTTATTGAATTGATGGTCAAAGAGCGCCTTTTGGCGCTCTTTTTTTTTGAATTTTCTTGAGTATAAAAAATAATTTTCGCTTATCGAATTAAATAGTTTTTTTCTCTTGATTTTTATGGCAGAATGCCTAAAATAAGTGTGTTTATTTTAGAAGCAATCTCTACTATTTTTTAAAACAGGTTTACAAAATAGCAGAGAATGTTTGAAAAAAAAGTTTAACTAGGAATGCAACATGTCACAATCACAAAATGAGTTTGGTAAAGTGCGCTCCATCCTGTGGCCGATTCATGGCTATGAGCTGAAGAAGCTCATTCCGATGGTACTGCTCTTCTTTTTAATTTTATTCAACTACACGGTCTTAAGAGATACAAAAGATACTCTTGTTGTTACTGCTCCTGGCGGTGGCGCAGAGGTCATTCCGTTTCTTAAGTTCTGGGGTGTCCTGCCTTGTGCAGTCATCTTTATGTTGATTTACGCAAAACTGAGTAACAAACTGAGTAAGCCAAAGCTATTCTACTCTGCTGTTCTCCCATTTCTTGTCTTCTTTGGGCTTTTTGCGACCGTGCTATATCCTGCACGTGATTACCTTCACCCTAACGCTCTTTGCGACACGTTGCAACACACTTTGCCTGCAGGAGCAAAAGGATTTATCGCCATCATCCGTAACTGGACTTATTCGATCTTCTACGTGATGGCTGAACTCTGGGGTAGTGTGGCTCTCTCCCTCTTATTCTGGGGATTTGCCAACGATATTACCAAAGTCTCCGAATCAAAACGTTTTTACTCACTTTTCGGTCTTTTCGCAAACTTCTCACTCATCATCTCTGGATGGCTCATCCAGTGGGCGTCAAAAATTCGCGCAAGTCTTCCAACAGGCGCAGATCCATGGCAAGTTTCACTTAACTACTTGATGGGAATGGTCGTTCTCTCTGGACTCATTATCGTCGCAGTTTACTGGTGGATTAACCGCTACGTTCTCACTGACCCACGCTTCTACAGCCAAGACGAAAGAAAAAAACAAAAGAAATCCAAGCCAAAACTCTCGATCAAAGAAAGTTTCCTTTACCTCACTCGCTCAAAGTACCTCGGATGCATCGCCATCCTGGTCCTTTCGTACGGTATTGCGATCAACTTGATCGAAGTCACTTGGAAAAGTCAGCTTAAATTGCAGTTCCCAGATCCAAACGCTTACAGCACATTCATGGGACGTTTCTCACAAATCACCGGTCTTGTCACCATCTTTATGATGCTCTTTGTCGGTGGTAACGTGATCCGTCGCTTTGGATGGGGACGTGCAGCACTCGTTACTCCAGTCGTTCTCTTATTCACTGGAATCGCCTTCTTCTCATTCATTATTTTCAGAGACAGCTTAACTGGATTCATCGCAAGTATCGGAACCACTCCGCTTATGCTTGCTGTTGTCTTCGGTACCGCTCAGAATATCTTGAGTAAGTCGGCAAAATACTCATTATTTGACCCAACCAAAGAAATGGCTTACATCCCACTTGACCAAGAACAAAAGGTCAAGGGTAAAGCCGCTGTTGACGTTGTTGGTGCCCGCCTTGGAAAATCAGGTGGTGCTTTAATCCAACAAGGTCTGATCCTTGGATTGGGATCAATTGCCGCGATGACACCTTATGTTGGAGGAATTCTCCTCTTTGTCATCTTGATGTGGATCATTGCAGCAAAATCGCTTAACAAACAGTTCCTCGTTCAGACAGCTGAAAAAGCTCCTGAAGATAAAACTGTTGAAGTCAAAGATGTCGAGCCTGCTTCTAAAGCTGAAGCTAAGCCTGAAGAAGCTCCATCTACGACCTAAGAAAAAGCAATTTTTCAAGCAAAAAGCCTTTCCTATCGGAGAGGCTTTTTTTTTATCCCAAAAACATGTAAATTCATCATCATATGGCATTCAAGTACGACCCCAAATTCATTCGAAACTTCTCCATCATCGCACACATCGACCATGGAAAGTCTACGATCTCCGACCGACTCCTCGAAGTAACGGGCACGGTTCCTCCTCGTGAGATGCAAGAGCAACTGCTTGATGATATGGAGCTCGAGCGAGAGCGTGGCATCACGATCAAAGCTCATCCCGTGACAATGTACTACGTGGCCAAAGATGGAAATACCTATCAAATCAACTTCATTGACACCCCTGGGCATGTCGACTTCTCCTACGAAGTCTCTCGCTCTCTTTCCGCATGTGAAGGAGCCCTGCTAATTGTCGATGCTGCGCAAGGAGTTCAAGCGCAAAGTCTCGCTAACGTCCATCTTGCTGTCGAACGCGATTTAGAAATTGTTCCGATCCTCAATAAAATTGACCTTCCTGCTGCTGACGTCGACTCTGTGAAAGAGCAAATTGAAGATGTAATTGGACTCGATGCAAGTGAGGCGATTCTTTGCTCAGCTAAAACAGGACAAGGAGTCGCTGATATTTTAGAACGCATTTTAGTCGATATCCCCGCTCCCAAGCCGCCTGAAGAAGAAGAGCTCAAAGCCCTTGTTTTCGACTCGCACTACGATCCCTACCGCGGCGTCATGGTCTACATCCGGGTCATCAGTGGAGAAATCTCCAAGAAAACTCAGATTAAATTCATGGCAACGGACAAGAGTTTTGAAGTCTTAGAAGTCGGCATCTTCTCTCCCAACGAAAAGCCAGTTGATGTTCTCCGCCCTGGAGAGGTCGGTTACATGATCAGCAACATCAAAAACACATCTGATGTGAAAATTGGAGATACGGTGACAACTTTCCGTGGTGGAGCAACTGAGCCCCTCCCTGGGTTTCGAATGATCAAGCCCGTGGTCTATGCAGGAATCTATCCGATCGATTCATCCGATTTTGAAAATGTCAAAGATGCCCTAGTCAAACTTCAGCTCAACGACTCAGCACTTCATGTGGAACAAGAAAGTAGTTTGGCCTTAGGATTTGGATTCCGCTGCGGATTTTTGGGACTCCTCCACCTTGAAATCACATTTGAAAGACTCCAAAGAGAGTTTGATCTCGATATTATCACCACAGCCCCAAGTGTTGTCTACAAGGTGACCTTGTCTAATGGTGAAGACAAGCTCGTCGATAATCCTGCTCATTTTCCCGATCCTTCTACGATTGAATACATTGAAGAGCCTTGGGTTACAGCCCATATCATGGCCCCTGGAGATTATCTGGGAGCCATCATGAGCTTAGGAACTGAAAAGCGCGGAATTCTGGATAAAACTGAGTCGATGGGGCAAAATCGCCTACTCCTCACTTTTCGCTTTCCCATGAATGAAATCATCACTGACTTCAATGACAAATTGAAATCGGTCACAAGAGGTTATGGCTCATTTGATTATGAGTTTGCAAACCATGAAATCGGCTCGATCATCAAACTTGAGATTAGGGTCAACAACGAGGTCGTGGATGCCTTTTCTTGCCTCGTCCACCAAACTAAAGCCGAATCCAAGGGACGAGCCATCTGTCACAAGCTTAAAGATGTGATTCCACGCCAACAGTTTAAGGTTCCGATTCAGGCAGCCATTGGTGGGAAAATCATTGCCCGAGAAACCATTCCAGCACTCGCGAAAAACGTGACAGCTAAATGCTATGGAGGAGACATTTCTCGTAAGCGAAAATTGTGGGAAAAGCAGAAAAAAGGAAAGAAACGGATGAAAGAGATAGGGAAAGTTAATATCCCTCAATCTGCATTTATGGAAGTCCTTAAAGCTGAAGAGTAACCTTTCTTTCCAACCTTTTTTGCCTTGAAAAGGACCATTTGGCCCTTCCCTTCGGCAAAAAGCTCGAAAATTTAAGAGAACTCTCTCCTGAAAATATGCAAAAAAAAACAGAGTTCAGGTTATTAAAAATCAAAAGGTTCTAAGAAATTTTTCTTTTCTGTAATAGATCTCTAGCCGAATAAATCCTCTCAGTTTTAAAATGAAATTATAGAAAAGATAACACATCCATGGGGGAAGTCCATGCAACAAGAACCTAATCATAAACAAGCAATGGAAATGCTCAACTCGACTCTCCGCGAAATGAAGGGAGAGCTCGGCGAAATCGATGGAATGTCGCTTAAAGGGCCTAAAAAGAAAATGGCCAAGCACATGCACGAGATTTATGAGGAAATCAGTGATCTCATCGAAAAGTACGAAAATTCACATGAACATGATGACCTCAATCATGCTTTTAGGCAGATTGAGATCCTCAAGCCGGCATTTGTTCTGAACTACAACGAAATCTTACGTTAAGCGTTGTAAGTCGTTGAACTGACGTCGCCACCTGTTCCTGTCCAATTAGTATGGAAGAACTGACCTCTAGGTTGGTCTATCCGCTCGTACGTGTGTGCTCCAAAGAAATCCCGTTGTGCCTGTAGCAGGTTAGCAGGCAAACGGCTCGAGCGATAGCCATCAAAGAAAGAAAGTGAAGTACTAAAGCAGGGAGCGGGAACGCCAAACTCAGCTGCATGGCTGACAACGCGACGCCAACCCTCCTCGGCTTTGAGAATTTCTCCTTTAAAGAAATCATCTAAAAGCAGGCTTTCGAGATTGGGATTCTTATCGAAAGCCTGTTTGATTTTACCCAAAAAGCGACTTCGAATGATACAACCCCCTCTCCACATGAGGGCAATCGATCCATAATTGAGATTCCAACCCATTTCACCAGCTGCTGCACGCATGAGCATAAACCCTTGAACATAACTTACAATTTTTGAAGCATAAAGGGCTTGGCGGATATCCTCGATCATTTGATCTTTATCCCCAAAAAAGTTCTTGTCCGGTTCTTTAAAGTGCTTGCTGACTTCGACTCGCTGATCCTTAAGAGCAGAAAGACACCGTGCAAAAACAGCCTCACCGATAAGAGTCACAGGCATCCCAAGGTCTAAGGCACTGATTCCAGTCCACTTCCCAGTCCCTTTCTGTCCTGCAACATCGAGAATTTTTTCAACCAGCGGCGCTCCATCATCGTCTCGATAATCAAAGATTTGACTTGTGATTTCAATGAGATAGCTATTGAGCTCCCCTTCATTCCACTTAGCAAAGATCTTACCGAGTTCCTCTGCTTTAATTCCTAGCTTTGATGAGAGAAGTTGGTAAGCTTCACAAATGATCTGCATATCCCCGTATTCAATCCCATTATGGACCATCTTGACGTAATGTCCAGCACCTCCTTCTCCGACCCAGTCACAGCAAGGATCGCCCTCTTCAGACTTTGCAGCAATAGCTTGAAAAATGGGCTTGACCTCAGGCCATGCATCGGGATTTCCTCCTGGCATAATTGAAGGGCCGTGCCTGGCTCCTTCTTCTCCACCAGAAATTCCTGTTCCCATGAACAAGATCCCTTTTTCCTTGAGCATCTGGTACCGTCTTTCACTGTCGGGATAGTGGCTATTCCCTCCATCAATGATGATATCCCCTTTTTCAAGGAGTGGAGCCACTTCATTAATCATGTCATCAACAGAGCTTCCTGCTCGAATCATGAACATGACTTTTCTCGGACGCTTGAGAGCTTTGACAAACTCTTTCAAGCTGTGAGACCCAATGACCTGAGTTCCTTTTGCCGGACCATTTAAAAAGTCATCAACTTTTGAAGTTGTACGGTTGTAAACAACGACCTTGAAACCATGATCATTCATATTGAGAACAAGGTTTTGGCCCATCACCGCAAGACCAATTAGTCCAATATCTGCATTCTCGCTCATTCTACCTCCAACAGCTTGAGATAATACTGCCCATAACTTAAACTTTCAGATTTTGTCCTCGTAGCTCAGCTGGATAGAGCAATTGCCTCCTAAGCAATAGGTTGCGCGTTCAAATCGCGCCGAGGACATTTTTTTCTTTATAACCTGGTTCTGGGTTTATTTCACCCATTCCCTGGGATTTTTCTCTTTCTGCCCAGATTTTTTGCCTTGAAAAGGACCATTTGGCCCTTCCCTTCGGCAAAAATTCAGAGAATTTAAGTGAACTCTCTCCTGAGAATAAGCAAGCTAAACCCAGAACTCAGGTTTATAGTCGATTAGACATAAAATTTCAAAAAACAGAAACTTAATTGCGAAAATAATTGCGAAGATACATGAGAATCCAGCCTTGACGGTTACGATTCATTGGAACGCCATCTGCATCAACGAGTTTTGAAGTGCCATCTCGATAAGAAATTCCCCAAATATCATGACGATCGTTTCTTTGAACAAGAGGAACGTTCTCTGTTGCAATCAAAAGATCCCGATACTCTTTATGTTGGGCAAAAAAAGCAAAATTCGCATGCAGGGCAACATAGAAAGACTCTTGCTCCCAGTCAGAACCTCGAAGATCCACAGCGTATTCGGGTTTTGCTACTTCTCTCAAAAGACCTTGAGTAGTTGAAAAAGAACCTTCAGCACATTTGATTAAAGTGTGCGCCCGCGATCCTTCTTTAAATCGCCTTGCTTGAATGTAATGCTCGCGACTCGCCCATTCAATTCCTTCACACATGAATGATTTACTAAATGTATTAGAAAAACACCCATAAAAGACTTGCTGTTGATTTCGGCCCGTCCTTTGAATGCCCTGATGACGTGCGTTACCCAGATTCAAACGAATATCTGAATAACAGTAGAAAAACTCTATCACATCCTCTGTATTGAGCTTTGAAGGAAGCGATTTGTAACTAAAAATCCCCGACTCTTCCTCATCCGCTTCTTGAAGTTCTAGAAATTTCCCTTTTTCATTCCACGTCTCTCTTAGCTGCTTGATCAAAGAACCCTGAGGAACATACGAAACGTATGCAGGTTTTGCGATCCAATCTTGATCAGATGGAGGTTCGGGCAAGGGAATGATCACTGGCCTTGGGCCTGGAAAAAATCTTTCTACAAAACCCCAAGTTCGCTCTTCGTGTACACTCAGGCAAAGCCAGCTGATAGCAGCATAAGCACCCGCATGTAAAATATTTTCAAAGGCTTTTTTACAAGCGAGCTCGAACAAATAAATCCCTACGAAAAGCGCTGTCGAAGGCAATGAACAAACAAAACCTAAACTTGTAACAGCTGGTAACGAAAAGCCTGCTTGATAGCAGAGAAAAAATTTCATTGCCACTAGAGATAACCGAATGACAATTTTCTTTTCTTTTGCTTCCATTTGTAATGATCTAGATTTGGGATCAACAGACCAAATTTTAGCTAAATCATCAAAGGGCTTTGGTAGATAAGAGATTGCACCACTCATCACCCTCTCCAAAAAATTAAATCAGTGCTATTTTACGCAATCTTAACTTTTTTTGTCTCCAACTCTCCCTTTTTCCTACGGAGAAAAAGAAGTTTAAAAAAATTTTTTACTTTGTTTTTTTAGATTTGATCTTTTTTTACATTGTATTTACAATTTCTTATTTTAAAATTTACACGGGGTTGCAAAACATGGGCGCGATCGAAGACTTCAAAAATCAATTTTCACTTCAAGATTTGGGCATCAGCACTGCATTAGGAGCTGTTAGTGGAGTGATCATTTCTAAAGCACTTGGAATTCCCTTTTCACAAACTTTTGTTTCTGGGGCATTTTTAGGAACAGCTTCTTACATCACCGATTTAGTTCCCGAAGAGCATATGTCTCCTATGCGTTCCACCTTATTTACAGTTCTCACGTTAGGACTCGCTGTCTTTGCACTGACAAAAGCCAAAACAAGGTTTCCAAGCAATATTCTTGTCCGACTCCTCCCTCCAGACGTGAAGCCTCTTGTTTGCGTTGCTGCATTAAATACCGTTGGAAAAACAATGATCATCTACTTTCCTGTGGTCTTCCCTGGATTTAGAACAGCACCAACGCTTCCCAAGGGGCTCAAAGACCTTTTTGATCTCCCTACTCGAGACGTACGCGCTTGTCACAACTACTTTGATGGAAATACTGATGCTTTCACCGATTTGCCCGTCAAAACTCAAGTTGCACTAAACCACGCGTTCGAATCTGCAAGCCTCACCCCTTTCACAGCAACACCTTTTACTGCTTCAACTTTCGATGACTGGGAAAAAGAAGACCTCCGCATGATGCGTGAGCGCGAAATCAGTATGGGCTCTGTCACAACTGCATTTGAGCAGAGATGTTATGCAGAAGAACTCGAACCCCCAAAAGTTGTCTCTGTAACTTTTGCCATTCCCGCAACAGCTGGAGAAATCTCAGGCCTTAAAAAACCTCAACTGAAGTGGTTCAAAGCCTTGTTCGATTCACACCCTGCGAAGTGGGATGAACTCAGCCCTGCAAAACAATTTGCTTTCTGCAAATTCGATGAATTTATTGGTCTTGTCGTTCGCCGCCCTGAAACGGTTGTAGAAGTTACAGAACTCGATAAGCAAGGAGTGAGACTTTTCCATCCGGATTACAAAAGTAGTGATTACACACCAGAAGTCGGTTTAGCTCTTGTCAAAAGGTTTTCTCAGTATGGGTTAAAACTCCCAGAAAATATCCAAGCTCAACTTGCAAAACTCCCCGATGTCGCATCTGCCGCTGCAGTTGGGACACTGCCGGAATCTGAGGTTGCTCTTTATGAACTTCTATTCAGTCAAAACCCTGCTAGATGGGACTCCCTTGATACAACCATTCGCTGGGCTTTCCGAGCAAAACCAGGAACATGGCCTCTGATGGGTCACCCTTCAAAAATAGGAGAAATTCAAGGCTTGACTCCAGATCTCATTAGATACTTCCATAGTAGCTTCAATATTGAACAAACTCCAAAGCCTTCCATCCGCGAAGCATGGTATCTCAGATTTTATGAATGCGATTTAGCCCCAACCCCTGAAATGGCTCAAGACTGTGCTAAAATCTTTAGTGCCTCAAATAATCAGACCCCCTTTAAGAATTTTGGCAATGTAGGCGAGATTCAAGCTCTTTCAGCTCAAAAACTCAAATGGTTTGAGCAAACTTATCGCCACTTCCGCGCAGCCTGGATTGCATTGCCTCTTAATTACCAAACTCAATTCAGAAAAAAAGCATCCAGCGAACTGTCTTTCCCAACTTTCACCTATCCGATCTCAGTAGATCGTGTTGAGAGTCTCGATGCCGATGGTGCCGAAGCATTTAAAGAGGCTTTTCAAATGCAGATTATGTGGTCAAAAAAAGGCCGAGGCATGCTTTCTTGGGGCGCCGACCCACTTGATGATCAAAACCCAAGTCTTTTTAGCTTATCTGATCATCAGCGGATTCAAATTTTAGAGGCCCTTGGAAAAAAACTTCCATCTCCACTCCCAACTGAATTTGATCTTTACATTAAGCCCCCCACTGATCCAGTGGAGATCAGAGGTCTTGATAAAGATAAGCTGCAGCACTGGGCGAGATACTTCAGCAATAACGTTGAAAAATGGAATGCGCTCCCCTTAACTCTCCAAATCGCTTATTACCAACAAGCAGAAGACGTACATGTCGCGGTTACTGACTTTCCCGCTTTCTTTATCAGAAATCCTGAATTAAAAGAGTTAGTCGAAAAAGGAAATTTTGCTCATGCTCCAACTGATGCAACACCACCCACACTACCAGCAGACAACGTGCACTACCATGGAATTCAGCAGCTTTGGAAAAGAGGCATGTTTGAACTAGTCATGTGGGTCCGATGGCCTCGAGAAACACAAGTTCTTCTACAAACTGCTTTTGCCAATCTCACCTTTGCTCATAACAACGCCCTAGTAGGAGGTGCTATTCCTCCGCATCCAAATGCACATGGAAACGTTGCTGGAATTGCTGAGAATTTAGCTAAAGTGTACCACGAAAACTTTTATGCTTCAGCCTTCGACGGCGCAGATCTTGACAATTTCTTGCAAGCCTTCATCGCTAAGTTCCAAGAAAACTTACCCACTCATAAAGTACTGGGCCTTGGCTCAGTCTTACTTCAAAAAATTGATCTTGAGCATATGACAGATGCAGATAGAAATTGGGCCCAAAGAATTCTTGCACATGCTGGTTTCGTTGCTTGGAACGAACTCTCTTGTTGGCAGCAAGTTGTTTATCGTCTAGAATGCCATGGCTTTAATGGCGCAGGAATTCCTAAAGATACACATCCATATAAGGCTCCCGCATTAGGCGAAATCGATCTTTTCAATCGTGAAGAACTGGCAGAACTGCGCGATTTCTACAACACTGGCGGCCCATGGATGACGCTCAGCCCAGCCTTGCAAACTGCATTGAACGAGCGTTTTGTAAAAGAGGAGCTAGGAGCTCTTCCAACTCCTTGGACTGTTGATTACTCTTATGCTGATACAAAGCTCGTCGCAAAATCACCAAATGCAGATGCTCTACGGGATTATCTCGCTGACCATCGTGTCCATTGGGATGCTTTGGATTCTAGAACTCAAACGAAGTTGAATACAAAATTCACCAATAACATCCCACAGGATGCAAGATTTGATTTGAAGAAATACTATTGGGCTCGCTTCAGAAAAAATAGCAGCTATTCTTATCAGCGCTACTTAGAGCCCCATATAACACGACGTAATCTTATGATTGGAGGACTTGGAACCGCTTACGTTGTCACGGAACTTGCTGGCATTCCAAATGGAGTCCCTGATTTCGTCTTCAACACAGCTTGGGACATCACTTCTGGGATCGTGACAGGAACTTTCGGCTTAGGTTGGAAAGTAGTCTCAGGATTAGGAAGCGGTGTTGGATACCTGTTCTCATCTGGAGGAAATGAAACTATTCCCGATGTAACTTAGTGTTAATGGAAGTATTTATCGATGCCTTCGGCAATCCCTTGGGCAATGCGATCGAGGTACTTTTGATCGGCTAGCCGATCACGCTCTTCAGGGTGGGTGATGAACCCACCTTCAATTAAGATAGCGGGCATATTCGCTTCGCGCACCACATGAAAGTTTCCATGTTTCACTCCTCGCGACGCGGCACATGTTTGAGTCAGCAAACGGGAAAGAACGTTTTGCGCAAGCTTTTTGGAATTTGAACTGCGCCACTTTGATCCCCTATCGTAAAAATAGACTTCAATCCCCTTTGCATTCGGACTTTTGAAGGCATTGTAATGAAGACTCACGAGAATTTTACTCTTAGTATCATTTGCAATGGCTGTTCGTTTCTTAAGAGGGATAAATACATCACGACTGCGAGTGAGAATCACGCGGTAACCCATACTTGAAAGGTACCGCTTCACTAGCACGGCTGTGCGAAGCGCGAGCTCTTTTTCTTCAACATTCTGCGACTTCGCGCCAATGTCAAAGCCCCCATGACCTGGATCTAAAACAACGAGATGACCATTTCCCTTTCTAGCATTTTTTTGAGCTGCAGCTAGGGGCGTGTCCTGATCGACTTTTCCGTTATGTGAACATGCAGTCAGGAGAGGCGAAGACAGAAAAATGAAAAAAAGCGCTATACGCAGAAACATTTTAAACAATAGGTCTATCCAAAGTTTTATATCTTAGCAATCAAGGCGAATGATTACAAATTTCTCGTGCAACTTCCCGATCATCAAAGGGAATGAGCCGCCCTCCGATCTTTTGAAAAGGTTCATGCCCTCGACCTGCAATGAGGACAACATCACCAGGTTTTGCCATCTCGATTCCCTTTGCGATGGCCTTTTTGCGATCCACCTCGATAACAAGTTTTTGTGGCTCTTGAATCCCTTTTGCAGCGCCCAAGCAAATCTCCATTGGATCTTCCGAGCGAGGATTATCAGATGTGAGAATCACGTGATCTGAAAACTTTTCAACGGCTGCTGCCATTTTGGGCCGTTTGCTGGGATCTCGGTCACCTCCGCAACCAAAAATGGTGAGAATCTTTTTCTCTTTGACTTGGGTCAGTAAAGAAAGAACCTTTTCCAAAGCTTCAGCTGTATGCGCAAAATCCACAAGAAGATGAATCCCAAGATCGTTTTGAATCCGCTCTAACCTTCCAGGAATGCCTGGAAAAGTTGCCAGCCTGCGTTGGATTTGTTCAAATGACATCCCTCTTTGGTGGCAGGCAGCAATGGCCGCAAGAGTGTTGAGCACATTAAAGTCTCCAATCAACGGCATTTTAAAGCGACGCTCTTTACCTTGATAGGCAAGAGTGAAGACTGCTCCTTCAAGATTCCATTGAATCTCTTTTGCTTGATAATCTGCTGCAGACTTGATCCCAAATGTCACAGCTTTTGCATGTGAAGCCCCAAATGCTTGCAACGAAAAAGGATCATCTGCGTTGAGTACAGCGATTTTTTCTGGAGCGTCGATGAGCTTGAAAAGTTTGGCTTTTGCAGCGAGGTACTTTTCCATTGTCCCATGATAATCCAGGTGATCTTGAGAGAAGTTGGTAAAAATGCCCATGTCAAAATCCAGCCCTGTCACTCTTCCTTGCTCAAGCGCATGAGAGGTCACTTCCATCACCCCATTTTCTGCGCCTTGATCGCGCATTTCACGCAGGAATTTTTGATTGGTCACAATGTCAGCTGTTGTCAGCTCTGAAGGAATCCGATGCTGACCGATCATGGTTTCAATGGTTCCCATGAGTCCGCAGGGCGACTCTTTTCGCGTCAGTATGTGGTGGATGAGATAGGCCGTGGTGGTCTTGCCATTCGTTCCTGTAATTCCAATTAAAAAGAGTTCTTGCGAAGGATAACGAAAAAAGCGGTCTGCAATTTCAGCTTCAATTTCTTGAGGATGGGGATGAATCACCTGAACAGGCCCTTCTAAAAAGGGATTGTAGAGATCAGTTAGGATCGCCGTTGCACCTGCCGATGCAGCATCTGGAATGTACTCTGTCGCATCAAAGCTCGCCCCTTTTTTTGCGACGAAAAGATTCCCCGGAGCCACAAACTTCGAGTGGGAACACATTCCCGTCACTTCGAGATCTTTGCACCCTTTGATTTCAACATCTAATCCTTGAAAAAGCTTTTTAACGCTGATTCCATTGCCCATACAAATCCTTGAGGATTCCAACTTGCTCCATCCAATCGGCTTTCTTTGCATCATATCGGGGATCTCCTACGGGATAACCATGAGGATCATCTTCAGGAATGCCCAGATACTTAAACGTGCGATACATGATTTTGCTAAACGCAGGAGTCGCACACCTCCCACCAAAAAACGTCTTACCAATTCCAGGTAAGTATCTGTATTCAGGCTCATCAATTGCAATGAGGAGCACAAACCGAGGATTTGAGGCGGGAGCAAAACCGATGAAACTCGAAAAATGGTGTTTCTTGGAATAGATCCCATTGATGATTTTTTCGGTTGTCCCCGTCTTCCCCGCTTCTGTATAGCCAGGAATGTCAGCGCGAAATCCGCCACCCCCTGGCTTCGTGACAGATTTTAACGCATAAATCAATTCTCGGCTAATGTCCTCGTCCAAAAGCCGCTTCCTCTCCTTCAATTTGTCTTGATGGTCTAGGATAACCTGATCCCCCTTGACAATTTTTTTAATCAGTGTTGGCTGGACATCCCACCCTCCATTGGCAATGATTCCATAGGCCCGCAGCATTTGCACACTTGTCGTGAGAAGGTTATACCCAAAGGAGAGCGAGTAAGGAGTGGGAGTCGACCATTGTGGCCTCCCTGATCCATATCTCTTTTCTGGATTGGGCAACATTCCTTCAATTTCAGAGGGAAGCTCAATCTCCGTTTTTTGACCAAATCCAAACACCTCTTCCAATTGCTGACGGTACCACTGATCCCCAAGAGTTGCCACCACCCGTTGGATCAGCTTTGCGACGTAAATATTGGAAGATTTTTGAATCGCCAAATACATGTTGAGGTATTTGTGACGTCCCACATCGCGAATTGGAACTTTGCGTCCAGGAAACGCTCCATCCCAGACAGGAATCATTTCAGTCGGAGAAAAAATCGACTCTTTTCCTCTTCGCTCAAGTTCTTTGTTTGCCAAAAACGCCACTGCTACTGAAATCGGCTTCATTGTCGAACCAGGTTCGAAACAGTCCGTGATGGCATGCACTTTTGTCGCTTCAATCCGTTTCAGATCGTTGTAATAATCCCGATAATTCGAAGGCTCAAACCCTGGATATTGAGCAAGTGCGATGATTTCTCCCGTATGAGGATCCATCATCACAGCCCAGCCACTCTTTGCTCCGACTTGCCGCACAGCATGTTCGATCTCTTCTTCAGCAATGGCCTGAATATATGGTTCAACCGTTAAGTGGATGTCGGCTCCGTTTTCGGGATGGGCCACCACGACTCCGCTTTCCAAGGGTTGACGAGGAGAGCGCAGTTGCAACCGCTTTCCTGGCTTCCCGCGCAAATGCCGATCAAGTGTGAGCTCTAATCCTCCAGTTGGAAAACACTGATTTGTTTCAGGATCCCGGTCATCACGAACAGAATGCAAAACGCTGCCGAGTAATTTTCCATATGGGTAATAGCGACGGTAATCTTCTACAAAGTAGAGGGCATTGAGTGGAATTTTTTTCCACTTTGCATAGGGACGCCACCAACGTTCGATGCCACCCTTCTCTGTCTCCGTTAGCCACATTTTCAATTTACGACTGCGCGACCGCTTGAGAAACTGCTCGGGAATATAATTCTTTTCCTGCCAAGATAGAGGAAGAATGTCTTGCAGATTCTCGACGATTTCTTCGCGATAGGGCTCAGGAACAGACATGGGATCAACATAAAGGTGGTACCTTTTGACATCACAGACGAGAACTTGCGGCTCCCCCACATGGCTTTCTTTCAGCTCCGAGTTCCCAAAGAAACGGCCCCGTTTAAACGGCTCACTTATCGAAAAATGGTGTTGCTGTTTGGCCAAGCGTGACCATTTCTCTCCTTCGACAATTTGAAGGTTATAAAATTGCACGATAATGAAACAAAAGAGCAGAAGGACAAACAAAGAAAGAGTCACTAAACGACGCGAATCTTTTGAGTCCATCATCTCTACCCTTCTTCGATCTTGATCACATGAGTGGGCCCGCGCAAGTGACTGTACTCAGGCTGGCGCATTTTTTCTATGAGACTTTGGGGATTTTCGATTTTTTCGATTTGCAAAATCAGTGCGGCGTTTTCTTCTCGAAGCACTTGAACCTCTTCGGCAAGTTTCGGTATTTCGATTTTCAGTTCAGTAATATCGTTCAACTTGTCGATATACGAATAGAGCAGAAAAGCTGAAAACAAGATGCAGAGGAGTAAGCGAATGAGTAGTCGGCGGCTCACATCCCCCACCCATCTTTAGAGTTTTTCAGCAAAACGAAGCTTTGCACTTCTTGCACGAGGGTTCACATGTGCTTCTTGACGCGATGGCGTCAATGGCGATTTCGTGACAAGCTTCATCAAGGGAAGAAATGTCGTTTCCTTCATTCCTTCAATTTTCTTCAGTGGTTTGGAAGCATCGCGAAAAATGTTTTTCACAATGCGATCTTCTAAACGGTGAAAGGAAAGCGTTCCGATCAAGCCACCTGATGCAAGCATTTTAATGGCTTTGCTGACACCTTCTTGAATCGCTTCAAGCTCTCGGTTCACAAAAATGCGCAATGCTTGGAAAACAAGCGTTGCAGGATGCAATTTTTTGCGTGACTTGCGACCTGATGCAGCAATGATATCGGCAAGTTCTTTTGTCGTTTCAATTGGTTTTTTTCGGCGTGCCTCAACAACAGCGCGCGCAACGCCTCGCCAATTTTTCTCTTCACCGTATTCACGGAAAATCTCACCTAACTCTTTTTCAGAATAGGTGTTGACTACGTCCTTGACAGAAAGATTCTCGCTGCGATCCATTCGCATGTCGAGTGGTCCCTCTTTCATGAAGCTAAAGCCTCTATCTTCTTGGTCTAACTGCATCGATGACACCCCAAAGTCAAAAAAAAACCGTCTACTTCTTGTATTCCTTGCGCTGCTAAAAGCTCATCCAAGTCCCGGAAGTTCCCATGAACAAACTTCACTCTATCTTGCACCGCGGCTAAATTGTCTTTTGCTAACTCTAGTGCTCGCTCATCGCGATCACATCCAAAATACGTTTCGATTTCTGGACGCTCACTGAGCAAACCTTTAGCAAAACCTCCCGCTCCTAATGTCCCGTCAAAAAATGTTCGAATTTTTTTCTCACGAAAAAATTCTAAACTCTCTCGCAGCATTGCTGGAATGTGTCCCATCAGATTTCCTGATACTCCGCTTGCTGCTCAGGCGTTAACTTTGCCTGACTCTCATCTTCATCTAGAAGGGCAAAAGCCTCTTCCATCATTTTAGAAAGACTGTCGTCATTTCCTTCCAAGAACTCTTCAAGCTCAAGAGAATATTTCTCTTTTGGCCAGATTTCGATCTTGTTCAGCACTCCTGCCACCACAATCTCCGACTGGATTTTTGCCGCCTTGCGCAACACAGGTGGAATCACAACGCGTCCCAACTTATCGCAAGTGGAGTGGTGGAGAGTGGAAAAGAAAAGAGTAAAAAACTTTTGATAGCGTGCATCGTGTTGTTTCTTTTGAAAACGACGGACAATTTTTTCTATATCGCTACGTCTATAGATCGTCAAACAGCCACCAAGCCCGAGAGCAATGGTGAACTCCAGCTCACCATTTTCAACGAGACCATATCGCATCTGCTGCGGCAGAACGAACCGGTTCTTCTCGTCGACTTTGGTTTCTGTTGATCCTTTAAAAAAGAACATTGCGAAGTTTCACGCTTAATTTTTTTCCACTTATTTCCACATCCTATCACTGCACCCGAAATTCAGCAACATTTTTGGTAAATTTTTTCTCATTTGCAAACGTATTTTCCACCTTAAAAGACTCAACCAAAAGAAGAAACTTAAAAGTGGAAATGAGTGGAAATTGCATTTCAAGTCGCCGCTCAAATGAGATCATTTGAGTTTCAACCTCTAGTCAGAAATCGACAAAGCAGGTATATATAGGTGAAACCCTAAGATAAGGATAAAATGGCAGAACCACGTACAATAGATAACCTTGGTGTCGAAACCTCAGTTCGTTGGGCCACCGACCAAGAATTGCTCGATAAATCGATCATCCACGAAGCCCCTCGCATCTCGCAACAAACTGTTGTTGACGTCCATGCTCCTTTCTACACCAGCGAATTCGACCTCATCTTCCAAACGAAGCAACGCCACCAACAATGGGCTGCCTTTTTTGCACCTCCCGGGTATACAACTCAAAAAATGCGCATCTTCACATATCAAATCATTCCTTCTCTTGGAACCGAAGAGTTTCAACAAGCCCAAATGCAAAAAATCAAAGAGCGGTGTGACCTCAACAAAATGAAGCGCAAAGAAAACAAATCTGCCGATCAAGCTGCAGGTTATGCTTGGGAAGACGAACGTGACGAAGAAGAAGAGCAGAAAGAGTCCAAAACACTGCTTGACTTACTGGAATACATTCATGGTTTAGATTCGCTGCTGAGCGCCATCAATGCCCGCCGCAGCCAATATTCAAAAGGATAGTATGAGCAAAACAAAGTGGCTAGATTTACTGGGTTGGAGCGCAGATGAAATGGAAGACATCCGTTTCGTGGGTTACTCGTACGTTAAGCAAGGGAAGTACCAAGAAGCCCTGAAGTTTTTTGAAGCCCTCGTTGTTCTGGCAGAAGACAACCTTTACGACCTTCAAACCCTTGGCGCCCTCTACCTCGAAACAGGCAATAACCTTTCGGCACTGAACTATCTCGAAAGAGCTCTCAAGATCGACGCCGCACATGAGCCTACCTTACTCAACCGGGCCAAAGCACTTTTCTTACTGGGATACAAAAGACAGGCACTGGCGCAATCAGGCCAGCTCGAGCGTAGCTCCGATGCACACGTGGCAAATCAAGCCCGCGCACTCGCTCTTGCTTATTCTTAAAATTCACCAACAAAGCCGCTGCGCGCTTCAGCAAAAGTTCTTAATCCAGGCTCATCTACACTCTTATCATCTAGTTTTTTCATGATCGTCGACTGTTTACGCCCTGGGGCGGTTCTATCACTTTCTTTGCTCATTTTACCATATTTAATTTGATATGCCGCCTCTTCAGCACTCATGTGCTCAACTGCAATTAAATACGCTGCAATTCCCATAGCAGAACGCCCCACACCAGCGCGACAATGGACGTAAACATTCCTCTTATTTTCAATCGCGGTTTCAATTTCTAATGAAATCTTCAATACTGCATCAAATGGTAAGAGTTTATGGTCGAGGACGTCGTGTTCTTTATAATCAATCCCAACTTCAGCATATTCATCTTTTTTATAGGGACGAGAAACTCCAATATTTTCTCTTTCCCAGCGCTCATTAATTGAAATAACAGTTTCAATTCCTGCATCGCGAACAAGACGGAAAAGATCCCCATTGTTTTTATTTGGAAGAGCTCCAAGATAGATCTTCGTACCATTTTCAGCGGTAAAGACGTGGTTGTAGTTGTCTCCTCGAAAGCCCATCTGCCGTTGCCAAGCACTGAACTTAAAAGCAAACATCTGCCCAAATCCAACATCATGTTCAATAGAATCTTTGATTGTAGGGATAATTAACTGCGCAATAAGAGCGGTTGTGGCAACACAACCAAAAACAATCCATCCGACTGGATTTGAAAATAAAAAGAACGCTGCAACACTGACTACAGCTCCAAGCAATAGCGAACGAACGACTTTACCAGCCAAACTATCTCCATTGACGACTGAACTAAAAAAGTCGCCCACTTTTTCTAAAGCGCCTTGAGCCACTTCATCGACCCTGCTGTCAATTTCTAAGGCTTTTCGCTCTCTTGGATTTAATGATTCGTATTCACGCTGACGCGCCTTTGCAAGCTCTTTACTCTGAGCTGCATACATAGCACCTAAAGTCATTGCCCCGCTCCACTTTTCGGCCTAGAAAGGCCGGTTCCCTAACTACATTATAGCAAAAAATTTAATATTTTTAACAAAAAACTTTAACTATTAACTATCAATTATTTAGGACATAAGAAGGGTTTCGAGCTGAAGGGACCTCCTTCCAGCCTTTCAGCTCATCCCAATAGACTATTGAATGTTGTTGAGCTTCCTTCTCTCACGCTTAATGAGGGGGTAGTCCCCACTCTGGAGCTCATCCACTTCACAAAGAAGCGAAGGAAGGTCTATTTTGTATCCCTCATTGAACTTATTGCCCCAATCTTTCTTTTGAGTGAGAGTTTCTTCCTTTTCAAACTTCAAAGGAAGAGCCTTTTTCTCTTCATAGAAAAGGGCGACAGAATGTGAGGGAAGGAGCTTTTTCCAAAGCTGATTGAACGCTGCCAAATCCTGGACCTGATGTGAAGCTAAACCGACACCTAAAACGGCTTTGCGGCTAAGGCACATGAACGGAGACTGTTTTTGTCCCACTTCGCCAAGTTGCCATGCGTAGGTCCCATCCGTAATTTGAATGGCTTCAGGCAATGGAGTGTTTGCAACCTTTTCATCGAGGTTTAAAAAGAAATGATCCGCGTGCACTTTTTCCAATGAAGTGATGCAATCATGCAGCATGAGCTTTTGCTCAAATACAAAGTGATCGTCGGTAACAAGCACATAGGGAGCCCCATACCGTTTGTTTTCTAGAGTCTTAGTAAGAAGCGACTCAAAATCATTTCCTGGATAGTCACAAACATCCAAAAACTGAACGGTTGGAAATTCACTTTTAAGATTGAGATATGCCCGCCCAAAGGCTTGATCACGGCTTTGATAAATCACATAAATCTCATTGACATCCCGCACCTTTAAATAGAGAGACTCTAAGCAAGCGTAGAGGTGCAAGGGGCTATCCTCAGAAAAGATCAAAATATCTCCTTTTAAACGATGAGCATTTTGCACTGGGGGCGTGAGTTTGAGTTGACTTAACGTCGGGTAGGGCTTGAGAGAGCGCAAATAAGACTCTATAGCCATAAGCTGATGCAGGTGCTCTTTGTGACCCCCTTCAATTGTCGCATCATTTTTCACTAGCATAACCTCATCCATAAATAGGACGTGCTCAGGCCCCATTTCTAAAAGGGGATATAGAAATGCAAGCGAAGCTTTTTCAGCAATGAAATGGCCATTGAAGAGAAGATCTTCTAGGCGAATCTCTTTAAAATAAGCCACGGGAAATGTCACAAGTGAGGGCAAAGGAAGAGTGCCCTTTTCACGGAATTTTTTCTCTTGCAAAAACCTGTCGGAAAAAGCCTTGCCTTCGACTTGCTGATAATCGGGATGGCGGATGGCGCGACTGTAGGTCAGCCACACATCGGGGTGGGCATAGGCACAATTTAAATGATCGAGCACGTTTTCATGAGACAGCCAGTCATCTCCTTCAAGGTAGACAACAATATCTTGTGGGTTCAACTGATGAATGGCATCGTACACAACTTGCATGTCGGATTTATTTTGCTTGTGCCGGACAAGGGTCAGACGGCTTGTCTTGTTTTCCTTTTCACAAAATGTTTTAACTTTCTCTGCCGTTTGATCTGTGGAACCATTATCCAAGTAGAGGATCTGGTAGGCACCATAAGTTTGCTTGAAAATGGATTGGAGCTGCCTTTCGCATGATGCTTCGGCATTTTCTCCCAAAATAACAACAACAAAATTCTTATCTTCCTGAATCGGATGAAATGTTTGTAGATGGTTTTGAATCGCAAAAGATTCTCGGGTTTCTGTGGGCAAGCCTGCCATGGGAACAAGATGTCGCAAACTAAAGTAAGCAAAAGTAACGAAAGCAAGTGCACAAGCAAATATTAAAAATTTTTTCATGAACCTTTCTCCAAAAAATATGAGCATGAAAGATAAGGAGTGTATAGCTCTCTCATCCTTTTTTTGCAACTGTGTCTTCTTTTCTCAATATTGAATTTACTCAATTGACTAAGCAATTCAGATAAGCTAGATTAAATGCATGCGTATACTACTTACCGGAGCAAACGGTTACATAGGGACAAGACTTCTTGCTTTCCTTTTAAAGGAAGGCCACGAAGTCGTGGCTCTCGCACGCCGCCCCAACAGCGTTCGTATTCCAGAAGGCTTTGAAAAGCAAGTGACAGTGCTTGCTGCCGATCTACTAGATAAAAAATCTCTAGAAATCGTTCCCAAAGATATCGACGCAGCGTACTACCTCGTCCATTCAATGGCCCGTAAGTACGATGATTTTGAGCATCTTGACCAGAAAGCTGCCCAATATTTTGTCGAAATGCTGAACACGACAAATTGCAAGCAAGTGATTTATCTCACGGGGCTTATTTCAGGTGACTCCCTGTCAAAACATTTACGGTCTCGCCTCGAAGTGGAGACAATTTTAAAAACAGCAAACTGCCCTCTTACCTCTTTGCGAGCTGGGATCATTATCGGCAGCGGAAGCGCTTCCTTTGAGATCATTCGTGATTTAGTGGAAAAGTTGCCCATCATGGTGACGCCAAAGTGGGTCCTGAGCCGCTGCCAGCCCATCGCAGTTCGGGATGTCATTGATTACCTCATCAAAGTGTTAGGACATAAAGATTGCTTGGGACAAACATTCGATATTGGTGGGCCGGATGTGTTGACCTACGAAGATATGCTTTTAGGCTATGCCAGAATTCGGAAACTCGTCCGCCTGATTCTCCCTATCCCAGTGTTAACTCCTCGCCTCTCCTCTTATTGGCTTATTTTGATCACCTCAACAAACTACTTTTTAGCTCGATCTCTCATAGAAAGTGTCAAAAATGATGCCATCTGCACAGAAAACAGGATTCATTCAATCATTCCAAAAAAATGCATGAATTATCAAGAGGGTCTCAAGCAAGCTCTGGATAAAATTGCAGCAGACCAAGTCTTGTCGACTTGGAAGGACAGCTGGACCTCAAGTGACCTTGGCGAACTGACAGCTCATGATGTCGAAGTGCCCAAACACGGCTGCCTCTCCATGGGCGTAAGTACTCCTTTTAGAGCACATCCAGAAGAGGTGTTTGAGCGTGTGCAACAACTTGGAGATAAAAAGGGGTGGTGTTACATGAATTGGGCATGGCGCTACCGAGGCTTTTTCGACCGAGCCATTGGAGGCGTTGGGATGCGCAAAGGACGTCGCAGTCAAAAGGAACTCAAGCCAGGTGATGTTGTTGACTTTTGGCGCGTTCTCCATGTCGACAAAAAAAAATATCGACTTGTGCTTCTCGCCGAAATGAAAGTTCCCGGCGACGCTTGGTTAGAATTTAAAATCGAGCAAACAGAAAAAGGCTATGCCCTGGTTCAAACAGCCATTTTTCGACCGAAAGGGGTCTTGGGTCGCATTTATTGGTACATCTTTTATCCCGTTCACCTAATTATGTTCCCAGGCATGTCCCGCAAACTCATTAAAGGGCTGACATGATTCGTCTGGGCCTTTGTTGTATTTTTCATGAAGAACCGATCAAATTCCGTACCACAACAGCAGCTTATTTAGGCCGCATCGAAAAGCCGTATGACCATCTCGACACCATTGTGGGAGACAACATTCGAGCACTGATGGAAGCCATGACTTACTGCGTCTCGCATGACATTGGATCGTTTCGCATCAACAGTCAGTTTCTTCCTCTTTGTTCTCACCCAGACTGGAAGTATACGATTGCCGATTTACCCAGCGGCAAAACGCACCTAGCAGAGATCGAAAAGTGTCGACTTTTCCGCGAAAAGCAAGGATTACGCCTTGTTTTACACCCTGACCAATTTGTCGTGCTCAACTCCCCTAAAAAAGACGTCGTAGAAAATTCTATTGCAGAGCTCACTTACCACGCGATGCTGGCTGATTTACTCGGGATTGATGTGATTAACATTCATGGAGGAGGCGTCTACGGAAACAAAGCTGAAGCCCTTGCCCGGTTGAAAAGTCATTATGGATCGCTTGCTGCAAATATTAAAGAGCGCTTGACGTTTGAAAACGATGATAAGAGTTATACGCCGGCTGATTTGCTTCCCATTTGCAACGAACTAGGAGCTCCTTTTGTCTACGACGTGCACCACCACCGCTGTCTAAAAGACGACATGCTCATTCAAGAAGCAACAGGTGCTGCGCTTAAGACATGGAATCGAGAACCTCTTTTTCATATTTCTAGTCCCTTAGAAGGCTGGGACGGGCCCAAACCCCAACGGCATCATGATTTCATTGATCCCACAGACTTCCCTGATTGCTGGGAAAATCTCAACCTCACAGTTGAAATCGAAGCAAAAGCCAAAGAAGTTGCGATTCAGAAGCTGCAGTACGATTTAAAACTTCGAAACATTTCAATTTGGAAAGCTTCCACATGAAACAACATGTGTTTCTGTTTTCAATCATTGTTTTAGCCGCTTGTTTGACACAGTTTGCTTCAGACATTTACGCCCCCTCACTTCCAGGGATTGCAGTCAGTCTGCAAACAGACATGGACTGGGTGCAATGGAGCCTTTCTATTTATATGGTAGGTGTGGCTCTCTCCCAATTGATTTATGGACCTATTTCTGAAGGGATCGGAAGAAAAAAACCGATTCTTGTTGGACTCTTCATTTTGCTTTTTGGAAGCATTATTTGCGCCTTTGCTCAAAACATTTTCTTTCTGATTTTAGGAAGATTGATTCAAGGATGTGGCGCGGGAGCTGTTGCAGCACTTTGGCGCTCGATTTTTCGCGACATTTTTAAGGGAGAAGAGCTCGCAAAATACACATCACATCTCGTGATTTTCGTCATGTTCATCATTCCAGCTGCACCAGCACTCGGGGGTTACTTTGAACATTATTTGGGATGGCGCTCAACGTTCCTTTTCATGCTTTGTTACACTGTTGTGACACTTTGCGCGGTGGGTTGGGGACTTAGAGAAACCAATGTTCACTTGCATCGGGAACGTTTGAAACTCAGTTACATTTTCCCGACCTACCTATCCCTTTTAAAAAGCCCTTTATTCATGGGCATCACAGCCTGCACATTTTTAACCTACGGCGCTTTTTTCTCTTGGTTTGTTGCAGGGCCTGTCTTGCTCATTAAGCTTGCAGGTCTCACTCCCGTTGAATTTGGATGGGTCACACTGATTGGAGGAGGCTGTGCTTATGTTTTATCGGGCTACTTGAATGGAAAGTGCGTTGGCCGGTTTGGAATGAAAAACATGATGCGATTTGGCTGGGCTGTTTGTATCGTTTCAGGGCTATTCATGCTTCTCACTTTTTTCGTCCATGGAGTACAAGCTTGGAGCATTATCGCAAGCGTTGTTGCATTTTACTTTGGTTCAACTTTCATTTGGCCCAATGCGTTTTCCATAGCTTTTACCCCTTTTGGAAAGATCGCAGGTTATGCTGGCGCTTTGTATGGATCGATGCAAATTGGAGGTGCTGCGGCACTTGGAAGCCTCGTCTCTTTCCTTCCAGATCACAACCAATTGCCTTTAGCAATTGTCTTTATCGTAGCACCAAGTCTTGCCTGGGGAATTTTCACCACGCTAAGCCTTAAGGAATAATTCGCTTTCTGCTATAGACGCTTCTAGATACTGTCGTCACGAGAGGGACAATAAAGAAGCGGCTCATGGAAGAAAAGTTCAAGGCGGCTGATTCCGGAAGCCCAAATCGGGCTTTCGAATGAAGGCAACGATGAAATTTTCTCCAAGAGTCGTTTAAGGATTGGCCAACTTGTGACGACACTATCTAGAGTCAAAAAAGATGAGGCAAAGTGGCTATGAAGCAAGAAGATATTATTGTTCCTGGTTATGAAAAAATTGTAAAATTTACAGAACCCCTCTCTGGGTTGAATGCAATCATTGCCGTTCACAACACAACGTTAGGACCAGGGCTAGGTGGAACCCGCATTTACCCCTATCCAAATTTTGACCATGCTCTAACGGATGTTTTACGTCTTTCGAAAGGCATGACATACAAAGCAGGAATGGCAAATGTTGGCTTAGGTGGGGCTAAGAGTGTGATCATTGCAGATCCAAAAACCAATAAATCACCGGCTCTTCTTCATGCTTTTGGGGAAGCGGTCAATACATTTGGAGGAAAATACATTTGCGCAGAGGATGTGGGAAGTAACATAGAAGACATCCACACAATTCTAAACACAACTAAATACGCATGTGGAGCGGGATATGAATTGGGAAGTGGTGACCCCTCTATCTTCACAGCCTGGGGAATTGTTCGCGGAATGAAATCCATTTTCAAGCATCTTGAAAACCACACATCCTTAGAAGACAAAACGATTGCAATCCAAGGTTTAGGTAACGTTGGTAAACATTTGGTAAATCTCCTATTTTGGGAAGGAGCAAAACTCATTGTCGCAGATGTTAACGAAAAGGCTCTATCGGGATGTTTCCATCGTTACGAAGCAGAAGTCGTCAGCCCAGAAGAAATTCTCTTTGTCGATTGTGATATTCTCTCACCGTGTGCAATGGGAGGAATTTTAAATAAAGAAACCATTCCTAAATTACGTTGCCAAGCCATTGCAGGTTCAGCCAACAATCAATTATTACACCCGTCTGATGCAGATCAATTAAACAATCGAGGCATTTTTTACGCGCCTGACTTTGTCATCAACGCAGGAGGACTGATCAATGTGTCGCGAGAACTTTCTCCTGAAGGATACCAAGCTTGTGAATCACGAAAAATGACACAGGAAATTCATCAAAATCTGTTAGAGATTTTTCAAATTGCAAACAAAAAGAAAATCTCCACTCATCTTGCAGCAACAGAAATGGTCGATTATCGCTTAGAACATTGCATTGGAAAGAGAAGCGTAGAGCCTGTTTTCCATTTTGGTCCAGACACTTCGCGAAAGGTTTCTTAAGCAAACGATTTTTGGGTGGGAATATTGTGGCAAAAAGGGTATACTTCGCACTAAGAACGTCACAAAAATATCGCCTTAATTGGTTTGCTAATGTTAACCCACTCACTTGAAGAAACATGGTCTGAATTCTTACGCTTGATGAAAGAGCGGTGCAGTCGTGTTGAGTATGCAAACTGGATTGCTCCCATCCAATTAAACACTGAATCTGACAAGCCGGTTTTGCTCGTTCCCAATGTTTTTGTGCACGAATACTTACTCGACAATTACCGCGAAGAACTTTGCACTTTTTTTGGCGCGAGCAAAAAAGGTGAACCTGATTTGCAATTTATTGTGCAAGAGCTCAAACAAGAGAAACCCAAAGTCACTTCAAAGCCACGCCCCCGCACTGAAAAAGTGCCTTTTGAACAGGAAATGAAACTCAATGAAAACTACACATTTGATCATTTCATTGAAGGGCCTTCAAATCAATTTATCAAGTCTGCTTGCTTAGGTGTCGCTTCCAAACCAGGAAAATCGTACAACCCTCTCTTCATTCATGGAGGGGTCGGTCTTGGAAAAACCCATTTGTTGCATGCCATCGGACATGTGCTCAAAAGTCAGCACAAAAAACTCCGTTTTCAATGCATCACAACTGAAGGATTTATCAACGATTTAGTGTTTCACTTACGGAATAAGTCTGTCGATAAAATGAAACGGTACTTTCGCAATTTAGATGTCTTACTCGTCGACGACATTCAATTTTTACAAAACCGACTCAACTTCGAAGAAGAGTTTTGCAACACGTTTGAAACTTTGATCAACCAAAACAAACAAATTGTCATCACAAGTGATAAACCCCCGGGTCAACTGAAACTTTCCGAACGAATGATAGCGCGAATGGAGTGGGGTCTTGTTGCTCATATTGGCATGCCTGATGTCGAAACACGCGTTGCGATTCTGCAACATAAAGCGGAACAAAAAGGGTTCAAAATCTCTAATCACATTGCGTTTTACATTGCAGAACACATCTTCAACAATGTCCGTCAGCTCGAAGGGGCTGTCAATCGCCTAGGAGCCTACTGTCGCCTGATGCATCTCGAGGCAACTGAAGAAGTCGTCGACAACACTCTCGGTGAAATGTTTCAATCTGCGCCACAAAAACGGGTGTCGGTCGATCGCATTCTAACAAGCGTCTCCTCGATGTTTAACGTCAGCGAAAGCGACCTGCGCGGCTCGAAGCGAAGCAAAGACATTGCAACCGCAAGACAGATTGCCATGTATCTTGCCAAAGAGCTTATTGGAGAGTCCCTGACAAAAATTGCCTCAGCATTTGGTGGAAAAAAACACTCAACACTTTTACATGCATGGAAAAAAGTGTCTAAAGAGCTTGAAAGCAACGAGCGCCTCCGCCGCCAAATTCAAATGACACGCCAAAACATCGAAGCTTAAGTCGCTCAAGCTGTTTAAAACAATGCGCTCAAAGTTGACGCTGTCATGTCATAAACATCATAAGGTGAAAAACCCATAGAGGCTCCTACAGCAAATAATGCAGCTCCACCAATAAAGATCGCACTCGCAACGACCGTGCGTGACATTCGTTGCGTTTTTTGCTCGCGAAACATTCTCGGGAGGCGCAAAGCCTCTTGGCCTGAAGTCTCTACACCATTTTCATAAACAACAGATGTTTCTTGTCCTTTTAGCTTTTTCGAACCACCTTTCAAACTTGTGACTCGAAGCCCCGTTTGATTTGGAACTTCTTCGAAAACAGGAATGCCCAAACCGTATACTAACTCTTGGAAAGCCAAAACCTTTGTTTGAGGGCAAACTTTTGAAGTCACACAAGCAAAATTGTTCTGTACTGATTTGTTACCTGTTGCGCAACCGCTCAGTCCAAGAACCGATCCTTCATCTAAAATTGAGCTCAATCGATCTATGATTTCTACTCTTTCGGATGCAGATAAATTAGGGTCTGTTGAGACAATGTTATCGCCTGAAACCTCAAAATCTTCTAAACACCATGGATTGCCATGGCCACGAATCAAGATGAGATCTGGATGCCTTAAGTCTTGCGAAGTGTGCTCAAGAAACCCTTGATTCCCTATGACCGTGGTGACTTCATACCCTGCATTTTCTAAGCGCAGGAAACTTATTTCATGACTCTCTTGGCCAAATTTTGAGGAGAGTCCAGGGTCGTCTAGATCCATTTTAATCCAGTAATAGGCAACTTTTTTAGCTGTTTCTTGCGTCTGCTCCTGAGTATCAGCAACTTCTAAAGCAGCATTAGAAACACCCTCTGATTCTATTTGAAATGATTGACCTTCAAATGTTTGAGATAATTTTGAATGATTTGACTCTAGCGTAGCAGCCATTCTTCTACCCTTCTTTCCATCTTCAATTACAAACAATTATAACAAAGTCAAAATATTATTTAAATAATTAATAATTATTGTTTTAATAATTAACTAATTAAAAATTTAAAAAGTTTACATTTAATAGGCTATGAACTAGGCTTTTACCTCATAATCCTGGAGGAAAAAATGGTCTCATATGTGTCTCAAGCAATAAGTTGGACATGGGAAACCCTTTACCCCACCACCCATGTAGAAATAGACCTAAACGAAATCGACCCTTATACGACTGAAACATTTCAAGCTCTTCAAAATGAACGATTTGAGAATGGAAACGCTTACTACATCTGCCTAGTTAAAGAAGAAGGAAGGACTTATCTTTTTGATGCTGAATTGTTTATATTAGACTGCATCAAAGCCGGCAATCAGATTGTTGCGAACCCCCTCAGTCGCCACCCAATTGGAAATTTCGAAATCTACGTCTCCACCCCTCAGGAGCCAAGATTCAAATTCGACATGGGTAATGAAGCACTCAAACCTGAAAATCGTATTCCAATTTTCCTAACTGATTCAGGATTTACAGATATTGATCGTCGATTTTTAATCGAAACACGAGCGGGAAAGCTCATGAAAAAGGATAAGGTTGAAGAAGCAAAGAGGCTCTATCTCATTGCATCAGAGATGGGAAGTGTCTCAGCAAAACTCAGCCTGGCACATCTCTATACAAAAGAAGGTAAAGATGAAAATGCTGTCCAACTTTTCTCCTATTGCTTTGAGAACGAAGTAGATAAAATAAACGTACATAATGTTCTCTTATCTGCAAAACTTCTCTGGGATCTTAAAGCTTACAGCCTTGCAGTTAAATTCTATCAAGTGGCTGCTATACGAGAGAGTCAATATGGACTGGCCTTCCTCATTAATATCCTAGAAGGAGAGCAAGAAACTCACTTTCCCAAAGATTTGACTCAGGCAAAAGAGTGGCGCCAAAAACTCCCCCCTGAGTGGAGGGAAAAGCCAATTGCAGAATACTTTGCTCACCTTAGTGCTTGCGCCTGCGCCAAATGACACGTCAAAACATCGAAGCTTAAGTCACTCAAGCTGTTAAACCAAAGAGCTCGTAGTTGATGCGGGCATCTATAGGGTGCGAAAAACCCATAGAAGCTCCTAGATCAAACAATACAGAAATAGACCTAAATGAACTTGATTCACACACACCCCGCCTTAAATAATTCATAATAAATAGTTTAAATAAATATATTAATTTTAAAAGGTTAGATAATAGCACTCTATATTAACACAAGTAATTAACAATAAATAAATTAAAAAATAAATCACAAAAATGTTAAAAATTAAATTATTATTTGATATAATAGAACTATCATTAGGAAAGATGGAAAAAAAGGGGAGAAATATGACTGGTACAACAAGTCTAAGTTACGATAGTTCAAACTACAGTAGCCTAAGTAACCATAGTTTATACGACAGTAGTCAAAGTTACGATAGTTCAAACTATAGTAGTCAAAGCGGTAGTCCACCTAAACCTATTACATGTAAGAAACCTGCTACAACAAGGCCAAAAGGCTACGATATGATAGCTGACGCCAACGAAACCAATGCCGTAACGACGAGTTTACCTTGGCGAGCGACTATAGGTGTCGCCTCCTGCTTGTTACGCGCTCCAGTTTATGGGCTTGCAGCGACTATTCTACTTGCAAAAATGGCACTTAAGGTCATACCTGCTATAGGGATTGCTATCTATGAAGGTCTATCAGGCAAAACAGTCCAAAGTAGTTTGTCATTTAGAGGGATCGCTATGGATGGAATAATTGCGGCTAAGTATCTTGATAAAATGGGAAGCTCAATTGTGGCAGGACTATTTATTCCTCCAAAGAAATATCACTCATTGGCAGACGCTTTTAAACATGTTGGAAAATTCGCCATATTAGGAGAACACCAAAAAATCTCTGTTACAAACGAAACAGGTCCAAAACATTCATTGACCGACATTGCATCAACACTTCTTGGCAAGAGAGCATCTTATTCAAAGATTGTCACTCATCAAGATAATGTCACGGACACTAATCCATTTTTTGGCAGAGCTGGATTAGAGCAAGTTAAAGCCGGCTAAGTTCTATATGGAGTCAGAGTAGAAAAAGATCTTTAGAATGGCTTCAAAGAGCTATTTAAGCTTGAATTTGGCGACGGAGATGCTCTTTGACACTTTTTCAATAGGTGTCAAAGTGTTGAGCGTTTTTTGCCGCCAAATCTCTTTGCATTTTTGTCAGAAACTCTCCGATGAGCTCGTGTGCAGTCCACCATTGCCTGCTTTGGCAGCGCTAATTGAAACATTTTATTGAGAGTCTCAAGACGGACTTCAAATACTATGTTCCTCAACATATAATAGCTATGAGTTAAAAAGCTCAAAGCATTAATGCGGGGGATTAATCCAATGAAAGACCCGAAAGCCAAAAACCGCACCAACAACTGGAACCATTTCGGTTGCATGATGCTCAATATGGCAGCAGAAAAAGATCGCAGCGATGATCAGAGACAGCCTCGGATCAAACTTGAGTCTGTAACTTTGGGCCACTATATCAGTACAACCTGAAGCACACGTTTCTGGCGTTTGGGAAAGATCTTCCGACAGTTGGGGCCAATCTTTGATCACTCGGCCTCCGAGGTGAAGACCCAGCCCAACGACAGACCATTTTGCAAAAGTTTGAGGTAATGCTTTAACAGCAAGAGCTGTAATGGCTACTGCGCAAAGAAAGCGCACTGTTTCATAATGTTCGGGAAGTTTGGGCGCATGAACTGGCCCACATCTTGTTCTACTACAACATGACATATGACACCCTCGTAAAAAAAGAAATGATCTTACATCCGGCGATCAAATAATGCCAAGGTATAAATCGTTTTGGGAAAAAGAGATAAAATGGCATCGCGAGCAAAGCGTATGGTATCACTATCGCGCACCATATCGGAAATCAGTAAAACCTTTTTGTCTGTGAGATTGCCTTGGATGAAGGTCTTGATACGAAAGCCGTAAGCAATCCCCTTTTCCTGAGTCGTTAAAAGGGGACGAAAAGGGACCGATAGGATTTTACTAAGCGCTTTTGCAATGAGGTAGTTGGGCTGTCTTTTCAGTGACAGCATCTCAAGGCGACTGTCAGGAATAGGCACGACTGCATCGGGATAAGGCCACGAAAGACCTTTCCATTTCACGACAAGAAGCGAAGCAAAGATTTTAGCAACATCTTCACTTTCATAAACTCGCAGCTGTTCATGCAAACTATAAGCCGGCCCCTCTGGAAAAAAGCATGAGCTAAAAGGCATCAGATAACTGGGACGTTTGCGACACTCTTTACATTGTAAGCTCACGCGATCCCGTTTAGGCCTCCCACACGTTTGACAGGCTAGGGTTGAATCGATCCATTCAATTTGGTCAAAGCAACTTGTGCAAATCCACTTATCCTTTCCAAAGGTTTGACGATTACAATGGAGGCAAAAAGAGGGATATAAAAACTGAGACAGGGATCTGATGATGGCTTTTGCTAATTGGGTCATTTCAAACTGTAGCGAATGTCTTCAAATGTTCCAGCAATCGAAAGAGTAAAGGGCTCAGTGATTTTAAGAAGAACGTATTGCTTCATCTTAATATTGATATTGAGATTCCCATCTAAATCAATAAATGAGGGCTCTGACGGGGAAAGGTAAAACTTTGAGCGCTTTCCTTCACTATAACTATCGGAGAGTTGCGTCAGGTAAACTTTTCCATCTGCCATGACATAATCAAGCCTCCCTTTGATGGGAACGAGCAACCCCATGTCTAACCCCAAACGTCCTAAGATTTCAAAAGGAATGTCGAGAATGTTGTAATCACTTTTAAAGGTATTGGTAAAGTTTAAGCTACCTTTTCCAGTAAAGCTCTTTGCATCTCCCAAAACGCCTCGAATGTTATGAAAACTCATATCTCGAATATGCAGAGGTTTGATTTGCCCCTGGTAGCGGCCAGCTTTTTTCAGCAAGCTCGGACGGAAATTTTGGGCGACAATACGAGGAATTGAAACTTTCCATTTCTGATCTTCAACTTTTGTCACACGAAGATCATCAATAGAAAAAATTCCCGAAACATCACTTAAATTGAGTTTTGTCAATTCGATGTGATCCGTATGTATGGAAATCTCACTGAGTAGGGTTTCCATTTCTGACCCCATCAATTGAAATCGTTTTCCTTTGAGATAACCAGTAAAGTGGGAATCTAAGAGTTTTTCTTTTGAAATGATCCAATCCCCACTTAGCTCATACCCTTTGCCTATTTCAAATTCCTGAATCGTCTCTTGCAACGACTTAGGGAGAACCTTTGCCAAGGTAGGAACATCGATCTTAAGCTGCCCCGTTAACACCATTTGATCTAAAAAGGATCCTCTTGGATTGTGATGAAAAGAAAAATCAAGACCGCTCACAGCCCCTTCAATGCTTTGAATGAAAAAGCCTTCGTTTGCGTTCCAATTACTCACAATGGTCAATGGGTGAACCGTTGCATGATCTTCAACAAGGGTTTCTTGCAGCATAATGCGTGTCTTTAAATGGGGAAGAAGACTCACTTCTGCATGCAGATCAAACGGGTGATCATCCAGCAAGGTATTCATTCTAAGCTCTATTTCCCCACCAGTGAGGTAGTAGCGAAAATCATTTAGGTACCACGCCTTATCTCCAATCCAATAGTACCCTTCTTTCAATCGGCCTTGGACTTCGGCTCTTTCTCCAAATTTGAAATCAAATGTCAGTTCCATTTGATTGTCCCATTTAAAGGGCTGATCAAATAGGGTTAAATACCCTTCTCCAGCTCCTAAATAGGGAAGAGCGTTTGTAGCACCTAAATGGTGCACCATTTCAGGCGGAAGCACGAGTTTAAACTCCGTTCCGCTCCAGTCTTTAGATTCGAAGTTATAACCTAACTTTTCAAATTCACACTTGGCCCAATGTTGATTAGATCGAGGGTGAAAAAAGTGGAATAAAGCTCCACCAATTTCGAATCCACTTTCTTGTGAGAAGTGAAGGTGGATGGGCTTGGCACTTTCAACTCGCAAGCGTCCCTTCGAAAAGTCTTTTCCGAGAAGTTGCAACTGAGCATCTAAGCTCCAATCTTTTAGCCCATTTGAAAGGTTGCATTCGAGATTGCCACTTGTGGCTAATTGCCCCATCAAATAGCTCAGATCATAGTCGCCCAAATTGGGAACAATTTTGAGAAGTTCACTCAAGTCAACATTCAAGTGTTTAAGAGGCAGCTTCACTACCCCATTTTCTTTATCAAAAAGTCCTTTTTCTCCACGGAGCTTACAATTTTTCCAATCGACGTAAAAGGTAGGAATTTCCCAGGCATCTTTTTCTTTGATCATATGGGCGGTCATTGTCAATGAACCCGCAGAAAAGTGGTCGAGTTTAAACTCATTGCCTTTTCTTTCTGCATGAATGTAGAGCTTTTCCCAATCAATTGTTCCAAAAGCAAAGTGGTCACTTTTTGCTTCAAATGAAAAAGCCTCATCCGCTTCGCTCAAGTACACTTTTAGGTGAGTGGCTCCTTCGAATCGCGGGCTTTGCATTTCTTCTAAGGTGGAGGATTTGAGGGGAAGTAATCCTGCATGAACAAGAAAATCTAAGTGGTGATACAGATCCCGCGATGACAAATCGGTTTCAAAATCTAAACAGCGGATTTTTCCTTCATCACCTATCGAAAATTTCCGAAAATCAACTTTTGCTCCAAAAAAACGGGTCAATTCGGGGTCGATGTGTATCTGGAACTCTTTTTTATCTTCATCACGTCTTGCGTCCCCTACCAAACGACAAATGTCATGTGTTGGAGTTTCTAATCGAAGATCGTAATCCCAAGCCCCCTCTTTGAAGTCTGCGCGAGCTACTGGAACATTGAGGTGGTAGTTCTTTGGAGATTCAGCTCCTCCTAAGCGCAAGTAGCCATCACTTTCTATCAAACTAAGAACCTGATCTCTCCAAGACCATTCAAAGCGAGTGGTGAGCCCTTCAAATGAGCAGGTTGGTGTGACGGGATAGGTGCCATTATGCAAGGTCATACTCACTTCCCAACCCAGCATTTCTTCTCGATCGCCAACAAAAGCTCGCAGTACCATTCCATTTTCCCCGCTTGTCACCTCCCCACCTAAAGGAAGATCAAGTGTTGAAAAAGGAGCAAAGTGGCGTAAAAACTTTTGAATCGCTAGTGTCGACCCTTTGACTTCATCTGTTTTAATGCAAAGCTCTGCATAGTCCCCATATTGATAATCGAGAGAAATAGCTCCTTTGAATGAAGTGCCTTGAGCAGTAGCTACAACGTTTTGAAACTCGAAAAAATTTCCTTCTAAATCCAGTTCACTACTAAATGAATCGAACTCGATTCCAAAAGACTTCTCGATCAGTTTTGCGTTTTTAAGCGGCAGTTTTCCAAACCATTGCCCAGTTTCGAAATCATACCGAAAGTGGCAAGAGGGAGCTTTTTCGCCGCCATAGCCTGCTTCTAAATGAACCTCGGGAGATGTGTAAATCAGATCAGAGGGATCCAGACTAAGAGCGACTTTTTCTCGATTGAGAGTTCCTTCAAGCCCTGCACTTCCCTGAATCCTCCAAGTTTTTTCAAAAAACTCTAATGGCAGATTAATGGTCTCTGCAGAGAGAGTTTCCGCTTTAAACCAACCCAGGGTGAGCCCCTTTAAAAACCCTGCACGCAAAAGCTCTGCCATCTCCCACTTCACTCCAAAAAGAACTGAGTCGGTTGGAAAACTTTCTCGAACCATGTCTAAATTCCCTTCCACAGACAGCTCTTCTCTCGTCGTCCTAAGATGAATATCGAAATCTAAAGCGAGCTTTTCATCAAATTGTGGAGAGGCATTTTTTCTCTCCTGGCCTAAAAGCTCAAAAAGAGCTTTGGGAGTGAGACCAAAATCTAAGTTTACATTGAGATGGGTATAGAGCCCTTCCAAATGGATATCGGATTCTATGCCATTGACCTCTGCAGTGACTTTCGATGGTTTCATGTATTGATCATGCATTGATAGATCTGCATCGAGCCCTGTAACATGGACATTCCCAAAGCCATTAAAGGCTCCTTCATGAATCTTTAAGGCCCAAAAAGTTCCATCAAAAAAATCTGCACTTGAAAAGTCAAACTCTCCATTGCCTCTCATCTGTTTTGCAGAAAAGAGAAGGTCGTGTTTATGATCTCTAAGCTGCGCTTGATCAACTTTAAGTTTTTTGACATCTAAAGATTGAAACCGGCGGTTTTCAATGAGCCCTACAAGAGATCCTGCAAAACTTCCTTGCTCAAGGGCATAGGGATTTAGATGAGGATACTTGATTTTCACAAGGCGCTGCACAAGGTCTACGGGATCGCCGGAAATGTTTTGAAAACGGCTTTCAAACTGGTACTTCTTCAGGCCCAATGATGTGAAAGACATGTACGTTGACATCTTTTCGCCCCCTTCTTCGTGAAGAGAGAGATCAACAGCCATTTTCCAATTTTGATCATTTTCAATGAGCCCCTCACCTACAAGACGCAAAGGATATTCGCGTCCATCTTTGGTAAACAGGCCATGAAAGTCTGCCAAAGGTTGATTACGATGACTAAATTGAAGCTTTCCTCGAAGTTCTACTAATCCCTGATCAACGTGAGTTTGAGGATCTTCAAAAGAGATCTTTGCTCCATAAAACTCTCCGTCTCCGACAAAGTAAGGCCAAATTTTTTCAAAAAAGGGATGAGAGGTCCATCGGCCCATTTCATCATTTGAGGTAAAATGCTCCCGCCAATTGATTTGATACGCTGTGAACGCAACACCATAACGGGCATGATTTAAGGTAAAGTCGATGAGTTTTAGATCATACTGAATGTGAGAGATTTGATTTGTGGGACTCAGCCCAAATGCAAGCCCGCCTGAGAGGTTCCCCTGAGTCAGTTGGATCGCCGGATCGATGGGAAGCGAAAAAAAGCGCGCCATTGAGACCATCCAAGGCAGATGCAATTCATTAAAATGGACATCGAATTCAAAGTCATGATCACGCTTAAAAAAATGCGCTTTTAGTGGGGCGTTTTCGAGAGCTTCTTCGGAATGCGCTAGGAGTAATGTCCCTTCCCGATCAACACCTTGTCGAGTTTCGATTGAGAAATAGGCCTCCATTGCAAGGTCTTGATTGAGAGCGATCTTTCCACGATTGACGAAAATTTCTTTTTTAAAAAGTAACTGTTCACAAAGAGCATAAAGCCCCTTTTTTCTTTTTTTCTCATCTCGCTTGGCATCGAGCAACGCAATTTCTGGAGAGTCAATCACAAGCTGAGACCCAAAATGAAAAGGGAAGAATTGGAGGGAAAAAACAAAACGGAGATCTTCAACCTTCACGTCAAAGCCCGAGGATTTCTCCGCACTTTGCCTAGAAAGACTCACATGATGCAAGACAAACGCCCCTTTTTCCCAGTGTCCACTTTCATAGTCGACAACAAGACTCTCACCTTTAGGGAGACGAGAAGTTAAAAAGAACTTCACCCCATAACAAATCAGGGTGTGGTGAAAAATAGCAAAAGCAAAGACAAACACGCAGAGAAGAGAAAAAATGATTGTGCGTCTTTTGGAAATGCGGTTCATGCCACCTCAGTAGATTTCACACTCATGATAGGCGCTCGTCGAAAAATTATCCATAGCTCTCTCGAAAAAAACAGTTTCTAGAAAAATTTTAGTGAGTTATGGGTAGAGTTGACGATACGCCCAAGATGCGGAGATGAAATGAAGAAGCAATTCAGTATTATCACGTTAGTCTTATCCACCTCAACCTGGATCTGTTGTGTCTTACCTATTCTCATCACGGCCATTGCCGGTGCTGGAGCGATTTCTACTCTTGTTTCAGTCTTCCCCTGGCTAGGCCCCATTACAAAGCACAAAGACTGGATCTTTGGAGTTGTAGGGGTCTTGCTCCTGGTCAATGGGCTCTGCATCTACATGCCAGCACTCAAAAAAGAATGTCCCATTGACAAGAGAGAAGCTTGTCAAACTGTCAAGGGATGGACCAAAGTCATTTACTGGGTTGCTGTGGGAGTTTATCTCATCGGAGCCTTCACAGCTTATCTCCTCACCCCATTAGCGCTCGCCATGTGCCGCTACCTCGGTTTTGAATAGATTTTTGTAAGATATTGAGCAAAAAGATAAAAAGGGGCACATTAAGAAGCGCTATGGCTAAAAAGAAACGCTTCTACAACCCACATTTTGACAAAAAACCTCTTTCAATCAAGCAGATCATCCATTCTCTCAAAATGGAGAAAAAACTAGAGGTCGCGCCTCATGACTTTGTGTTCCCAAACCTTATGCTTCCGACAGAGCGTGAAAATTCTAAACCATCTGCTTGTTGGTTAAACCACTCTTCGTTCCATTTGAATTATCATGGAGTCCATCTGATCACAGATCCCGTTTGGAGTAAGCGTTGCTCTCCTGTCCCCTTTCTCGGTCCTAAAAGGCGCCATCCTGTCCCACACGCTTTAAACCATTTTTCAAAAGTCGACTTTGTCCTCATCAGTCATAATCATTATGACCACTTAGACAAGAAAACAGTGCTCAAACTCAACGCTCTTCACCCTCAAATTCAATGGATCGTGCCAATTGGTGTCGCAAAATGGTTTAAAAAACGACAAATTCTCAATGTCACAGAACTTGCTTGGCATGAAGAGCTTCATTTTACTCAAGACGGCGAATCTGTTACAATTACGGCTGTTCCAACCCAACACTTTTCCGGTCGAGGTCTGCATGATCGAAACAAAAGCCATTGGAATGGCTATGTCGTGACATTCAACAATCCAGCTCAATTGAAAAAAGCTTATTTTGTAGGCGATACAGGCTATAACCCGCATGATTTTAAAGTGATCGGAGAAAAGTACGGCCCCATGGATCTCAGCCTGATTCCAATTGGAGCTTATCGCCCTCGTTTCTTCATGCGTGAAGTTCATGTGAATCCTGAAGAGGCTGTTTTCATTCACCAGGAAGTGAAATCAAAGTTAAGCATTGGAATGCATTGGAAAACTTTTAAGCTAACCAGCGAAAAAATGCATCAACCTCCATATGACCTCTTTCAGTCCCTTGAAAAATACGGCGTTTCAACTCGTGACTTTAGGGTTTTAGAAATTGGGCAAACTATTCACTGGTAAATTAGGAAAGCATATGAAGCTCTATACCTTACAGCGCACTCAAAAACTCCCGTTTTCAATTGATCACGTCTTTTCTTTTTTCGACCGCCCTGAAAATCTAGAAAAAATGACACCTTCTATGCTGAAATTTCAAATGCTCACCCCTCCTCCTGTGGATATGCACGTCGGTGCTGTGATCGACTACACTTTAAAAGTGTGGTCTCTTCCGGTACGCTGGACAACGCTCATTACAGATTACAACCCGCCTCATTCCTTTGTTGATCTTCAGCTGAAAGGTCCCTATGCGTATTGGCATCATTCTCATCGTTTCGAAGCTGATGGAGATCAAACCATCATGAATGATTGTGTCACTTATGCGCTGCCCTTCAGCTTTCTTGGCCAATTTTTTCATGCACTAAAAATTAAATCCGATTTGGATAAAATTTTCGATTTTCGTGCAAAAGAAATTCTCAAACAACTTTCATGAAATTTCTGCTTTAGCGGATCTCGCTATCTGTCAAACGATCATAATGATCCGATGATCCACATCCTCGGTCAGAGTCATGGTCTAGCCCATGACCTTCAGCATCAAAAGGCGAGTGCTCAAACTCTTTAGATTTTACATCAGTGTAATATGTCCAGAATCTTGATGCTGAGTGTGCTAACAAAAAGCTTCCAACCCCTCTTGTAACGGGATTATCAATAAGACATAACAACAAACCTGCCAAAGCTTCAGATGTCCCAACAGCAACAGGTTCAGAGATGCGTTCATCTACGTCCAAGTCTCCTCTATAATCAAATGTTACGGCATTGCAACGCACGAAACCCAACTCTTTTTTTTCTGTCTTTTTAGCAATAGTCTTTAAAATATTTTTGACGCGCTTTTTCTCTTCTTTAGGAAGGCTTATATTTGCCATGTTATTTTTATATGACTCATAGAGTTCTTCCCAAGTTGGGACATAACCAAATCTAACTCCCATTTCCTTTCGGAAAGCTTCAACAAACTCAATAATGTGTTTCGTTTTTTTCACATAGTTAGTATGACTATCAAAGAAATCTCCAACATTTTCACAATCATTAGATTCAATAATGTCAAACAAATAAACTTCTTCGTATTGGCGAGCTTCGACTTCTTGAAAAACTACAAAAATAACTGTGAAAATAGTCAAAAATTTTAACATCTAAATCCCTACAAACAGAATGTACACACCAAAAATTGCTGCACCAATCGCTAAAGCTAGTTTCCATTTACGCTCTTGTTTCCAAGCTTTTTTTGCCTCCAAAACTAAAAAAGCAAAACCTATTCCACCCCCAACACTTTTGATCAAAGCGTTCACCAAATTAATAAGAAAGTTCATCGTATAGGAATGGTCTTCCATTTCTTCAAACCCGGTTTTTCATTCGTTGAAAAAGTTAGCAAAAGCAATTCTTTACGGTCAAGAAACCGAATTGCGCAAAAAAACTAGAATAAAAATTTTCTCATACGTCAGGATGAGACTATGCTACGAAAGTTTTTTGATTATCAACTTGCTCTCACAGAAGAAGGAAGACCCCTCCATCGGTACCGCCCCTTGGTTGAGGCTTTGGATACATTTTTCTATGAAGCACCCATCCGCACAAGGCGTAGCCCGCACATTCGCGATGCCATCGACTTGAAACGATGGATGATGATCGTTGTCTATGCCCTCGTTCCTTGCATTTTGGTAGCCATTTGGAACAGCGGGGTCCAAAAATTCGTCTATGAAAGTGGCAATTTCTCTCTAATGCTCGACTACCTGCGGGCTTCTGAATCGTTTTCAGGTTACTTTTCGTTTTGTTTTTCAGAAGGGCGGTGGATTCCGATCTGGAAAGCGGGACTGATTGCTTTCCTTCCCATCATGTTCATTTCATATGCAGTGGGAGGTTTTTGGGAAGTTCTCTTCGCCATCATTCGTCGCCATGAAGTCTCTGAAGGGTTTCTCGTCACAGGCATGCTCTTTGCTCTCATCCTTCCCTCCACAATCCCCTATTGGATGGTCGCTGTCGGAGTGTCAGCTGGAGTTGTGATTGGAAAAGAGATATTCGGAGGAACGGGGATGAACATTTTGAACCCCGCTCTTGTTTGCCGCGCTTTTCTCTTTTTTGCTTTCCCAACTAAAATGACTGGGCCTGTCTGGGTAGGGACAAATCCTACCATCATTCAAGAAAGTGTCGTTCAAATGAACGAGCAATCAGGAAAAGTGAATTCTCCTGATGGTATCTCTCAATCCTCAGCGCTCAACTTTTTTAATGTGAGTCCTGCCATCAAGCGGGTTCATGTCGATGCCATCGGTATGCAGTGGGGAAAAGAGGTGCCCACTCAAAAGGTTATAGAAAAACAGTTTCGCTATTTTCAGCAGAAGCAAAAGCTGAATGCAGATTTGAAAACGCTTCCTGAAACTGATCTTGAAAACTTTTTAACCGCTCCTTTAAACCAAGGAGGACTTGGTCTTTCCCCCGAAAACTATTCCGATGCTGTCCGCTTTGCGCAGCTTCGTTTTAGTCAGAGAGGGCTGACAAATGGAAATTTCTTTTTCGGAAATCGGATTGGTTCCATGGGAGAAACTTCGATTTTAGCCTGCTTAATTGGAGCACTGCTTCTTTTAATCACACGCATTGGTTCGTGGCGCACAATGCTCGCAATGGGAATCGGAGCCTACCTCTGTGCACTTCTTTTTGAATGGGGAGCCTTGCATCTTGGTCCCCACCAGGGAGCTTTCAACCCGGCAAAATTTGCTTTACCTGCCTACAAACACTTACTGATCGGTAGCCTTGCATTCGGTCTCGTCTTTATGGCGACGGATCCTGTTTCCTCTCCGGGAATGAAAGGGGCCCGTTGGCTTTATGGCCTTTTAATCGGAACCATGGTGATTGTGATTCGAACCATTAATCCGGCGTTTCCTGAAGGGGTCATGCTTGCCATTTTATTTGGCAACGTGTTTGCACCTCTTTTTGACTACTACGCTCTGAATCTATTTAGGAAGAAACGTGAACGTATCCCACTATTTTAAAACCAAGCTTTTCGCTCCTTTTTCCTCAAATTCTTGGGTCTTTCCTTGCCCTACTTTCTCAAGTATGTCCTTCGGAACGACACAAGAATTTGTGAAAAAATTATCCGAAAATCAATATTTTCTAATCGCGGGATAAGTTCATGACAGGAAAAGAGCGGCAATTTACTAGTGGAAAAACCCTCCTATTTGTGGTGATGCTCTGCTTCACTTGCGCACTCGTGCTATCGGTTTTAGCAGATCTTTTGAGACAGCCTCAACTCGATGCACGTGAGCTTTATAAAAGTAAGCAACTCTTGCGTGCCGCCGCCATCTTATCCGATGAAAACGTGTTTCTTTTAAATGGAAGCTTTGCAACATACAACGTATCGGAAGGCATCTTAGTGGCCACCCCAAATCAAAAACGGAAAGCACGAGATCGTGATATTTTAACTCTGTTTGATAAACGGGTCTTAACTCGTGTCACCAATGCTGAAGGAGAACTCCTAACTTTTGAAGAAGCAGGCCTTGATCAAGAGTCCTACTTGCAAGAGAATGCAAAATACGGCTTTGCCCATCTCCCCTATAAATTGGTCTACATTATTGAGCCCAATCTTTCTACGTCTCAACTCCCTTATGGTTACGTCATTCCCATCAATGGTTATGGACTTTGGGACGCCATCTATGGTTATTTAGGATTAAAAGCAGATGCAGATACGGTACTTGGCATGACATGGTATGACCAAAAAGAAACGCCTGGACTCGGAGGAGACATCGCTCTTCCAAAATGGCAAGAGCAGTTTCAAGGAAAGGTCATCTTCCAAGAAAGTCCTTCTGGACAGACCAATTATGCACGAGCTCAACTTGGCATTAAGGTTGTGAAAACAACCGTCAAAGAAACCTATGGGGATTCTTACCTTGCAAGCAGTGCCGTCGATGGGATTGCTGGAGCCTCGATTACAGTGATCGGAGTGAATGAAGCATTGCGCAGCAGTTTAGAACCTTACCGCCCTTTTTTGATTCGAGCTCATGAGCGGGAGGCAAGTCAATGAAGTTGAGACGCTATTACACCGACCAGATTTGGAAAAACAACCAAATTCTCGTTGCTATCTTAGGCATTTGTTCTGCACTTGCTGTGACAATCAAAGTCAATGTCGCTCTCACAATGGGTGTGTCTGTCATCTTTGTGACAGGATTTTCTTGCCTCTTTGTTTCGTTGATCCGATCGATCACCCCTCCGAATGTGCGTATGATTGCCCAACTTGCCATCATCTCTCTCTTTGTGATCATTGTCGACCAAGTGCTCAAAGCTTTTCTCTATGAAATGTCACTCACATTGTCGGTTTTTGTCGGCCTGATCATCACTAACTGCCTCGTGATGGGGCGTGCTGAAAGCATGGCAAAAAATGTCTCTCCTCTTCCTGCATTTTTAGATGGGCTCGGCGCTGCATCGGGCTATGCACTCATCTTGCTCATAGTTGGTGTCATTCGCGAGTTTTTTGGATTTGGATCGCTGCTAGACTATCCTATCATTCCCGAATCTTGGTATGCCTCACCGGAGCATCCTGACCGCTACGTCAATTCCAACCTCATGGCACTAGCTCCGTCTGCATTTTTTATCATTGGTGCAATCATTTGGCTCCGTAATATTCTGGCCAAGGAGGAGGATCTCTAATGTTAATGGGTCCTTACTCAGTATTAAATTTGCTTGGCCTGGCCATTCAGTCGTGTTTCATCCAAAACATTCTCCTCTTTTACTTTTTGGGAATGTGTTCTTATCTTGCCTGCTCAAACAAGTTGAAAACTGCCAGTGGTCTGGGACTTGCTGTATTTGTCGTCATGACATTGTCTGGCTTTCTCAACTGGCTTGTGCATCACTTCATCACAGGTGAAGGGGCACTGAGTTGGCTCAACGTGATCGGAATTCAAGCGCAGCACATCAACCTAAGTTTTCTCGAGTTTCTCATCTACATTTCGGTCATTGCTGCCTTTGTACAGGTGCTGGAAATCGTCATCGACAAGTTTGCTCCTGCGCTCTACCGAGCACTTGGAATGTATCTTCCACTTATCACGGTCAACTGCGCCATCTTAGGGGCTTCTCTTTTTGCCACGGTTCGGGAATATCCACTCATTCCCAATGTGGTCTATGTCGGCTCAGCTGGTCTGGGGTGGTGGCTTGCCATCGCTCTTATTGCAGCCATCCGGGAGAAACTCACCTATTCAAATGTCCCAGCAGGGCTCCATGGAATGGGTCTCACCTTCATCATAACAGGACTCATGGCTCTTGCTTTCATGGGATTCACGGGAATTGCCCTGGATCATATCTCTGAAACTGACACCTATCCTCTTCTTGTTCAAGAAGAAACACCAGAGAATAATCCGATCATCAACTTATAATTTTAATTCACAATTTTATTATAAATAATGATATAATGTTTAATTAACACGAGGTTAATTTCATGAATTTACTAGAATTTTTACTTGTTTTTGACCTTTTCCGCTTTGGACGAAAAGAAAGGCGAAAAGCCCCTCTTCTACTAACATGGAAAGGGAAAAACTAAATAGATCAAGGGGGACTGAATTCTTCGGGGGATAGGAGAAGAAGAAGTCGTGAGTATACCACGGATTGAAAGGGCAAATCAGGAGCAATTACCAAACGAAAATTGCTGCTTCAATTTTAACTTTAGAGCCCTTCTAGACAAAATAATTAGTGCCATTCAATGGTTGTTTCCTTGCTTTGGCGAACAAGAAAGAGGAATCGGTTCGGTAAGCGTTGTAGAAGAACCAATACATGTAAATGGTGAAGAGATCATGTCATTAGATGCTGTTGCAAAAGCTCCTCCTTCATGGTTCAACCGCATCTGCGTTGAAAACGTCGCTGATGAACCCATTGGATTTATCGAAGTGTTAACCCATTCCGAAAGAGGTTGCAGTACACTGTTCAAGTCGTCCATGGAACACTCTGACTACCCCATGGGTGCAGGAACAAGGATGAGAGAGGAATATCAACTTGAAATCCTCGTCTCCAAAACAGCCGACTGCTCAGTTCCGTTAGAGGCAACCGATCCTTTTCTCATTGAAGGCGCTTATCGCAATGAAATGGCAACAGCTTTATGGGACTATCATACAACTGTCGAAGCTATCGAAGGAGTAGAAGATCTTTACGATTCACTGGTCCGCGTTGGTGATTACATCCTCCCAGAAACTCTTCCAACACCACTTTTAAAACAGCTCAGATCTCTTGAAGCAGAATGCCGTCAGTATGCAACAGCTGAGTCTGTGAAAGAATTTTCCGAAAAGAACCGTGATACCATTCGAGAGCGAAGAGATACCGTTCAGATCGTGACCCCGATGATCTACCAAGATGGGAAAACTCACATCAAGATTCACCACGATCATGTTGAAGTGACTTTTAATGGAACAAAGAAAACTTTTTCGTCGAAGGCAAAATTTTGAAGGAGGAAAAATGACAATTCGAGCAGGTTTGGCGTTTATCGAAAAGCTATGGAACGGAACTTCATCAATGGAAGTTGAAAAAGAAGACCCTCACAGCTCAACCCAATGGAAAGTTAACCTAGGAGAAAGCGCTCTAGAAGCAGGACTTCAAGAATCTTTAAAAGAAGCCGACTTTGACTACAATATTGATCCAAACTTTCGCCCACCAGCACCTTCTCATTCTCTTGAAGTGGCCCCTAATCGAGGGATCATCCTCAATTCAGACACTGTCAAACCACTCGTCACAGATATCAATCGAGAAATTATCGTTTTGTTTCGAGCGAAAGGCTCCGATGGAAGCGACACTCAACTTGGACTAGCCTATCTCGCAAACCGCATTGATGAGCTAAAAAATGTTCTCAACAACATGCTAAATAAATCCGACACGAAGATTGAAATCTATATTGCAGGAGGGAATTCCAGCTCGAACAAACTTTACCAATCCGTGAGACAGTATATCGAATCTGTGCAGGCTGCACATCGTGGCCGAGTTCTTTTGCAAGATGACTACTATCAAGCAGCTGATCTGCGAGCCTGGTTACCCAATGCAGAATGTCCAGACCTCAACCTCACTGTTAAAGAGGCTGGTTTCGACCTAAACAACCAACCGTATTTGATTCTCGATTACCCAAGTTAACCATCAACATAAAATTATTATTTAAAATCATATTAATAGGACTGGTCCTAGCTCAACACTAGGGCCTTTTTTTTATACTGATCTTGTGCTATCCTCTCTTATGAGATTCAAGCAGAGGATGGAGACTTGGCAAGTTTAATTTCAGCGCTTTCAAGTATTTTTTGGAACACAGAAGAAGCTGCTTCCCCAGCAGAAACAGAACCCACAGATATGTGGACAGTCATTCTCTCAGAAGAGGGAAAAGCTGCTAAAATCGACGAGCTAATCCACACTGTAAGATCAGAGTTTGATTTTCCCATCTCATCCACTTCTCTTACCAGAAGCCGTGAATCTCTCGAAATCGGGATGCATCAAGGAATTGTTTTAGAAACAACTGAAGACTGGAAACCGATCACGCATTTAGGGTCTGACATTGTGGTGCAAATGCGAGGGCGGACAAAAGAAGGCACCATTTCCCATATTGGACTCGTGCATCTTGCTAGTGAAAGAGGAATAGACTCTTTCAAAAATAAATTAGAAGAAATCCTCAAGGGTTGTGAAGGAAAGATCGAACTCTTCATTGGTGGCGGAAGATCTTCGTTATACTCACTTCATCAACAAGTTCGACATTATATCGAAACAGTCCAACAAAAGCATAAACATCTCTCTCTTGCTGATGACTGCTTTGGTGTCACGGATCTTGCCGAAGTCTTTTTTCAGCAGAACGACAGGTTGTATCGAGGCTCTGCGTTGATTCAAGAGGCGGGATTTGATGACAATGACCGTCCTTTCATGATCCTTTCAGCAAGCTTTCCAAAAGACACACCAGAGATAAAAGGCGGCGAAGTGTACAGCTCTGCCCAATCAGACTATCGGATTAAGGTCTGATAAGCCGCTTGATCAAGGAGCTCATCCACTTCGGCAGGATTTTGCATTTCGACTTCAAAAAGCCATCCCGTTGACTCAGGAGATTTGTTAAGAGAAGAGACATCTTCTTTCAAACTTTCATTGATTTTGGTCACCTTTCCAGAAACAGGAGCATAGATGTCTGCTGCAGCTTTCGTCGACTCAAGAACGGCAATTTCGCCACCTGCTTTCACCTCTTGACCAACTTCGGGAAGTTCGACGTAAACAATTTCGCCAAGTTCCTTTTGTGCATGGGCAGAAATGCCAACAGTCGCATGACTCCCCTCGACTCGAATCCATTCATGTGAATCAGTAAATTTCATATCACTCTCAGGTTAAAATCAATGTTGCCCAAAGCCCTGGATGTTTTTCAAGTGAAAAAAAACGGGACGAGAGGTTGAAATGTTGGGGATCGCCATTCAGACGATTCAGACGATACGAAAAGCCAAGCCGTTTGAACTCGGATGGATCATAGCCGTGCAAGGCCTCTTTCGGAATGTTGATTTCCATTTCATAGTCCCTCTTTCCCATGTTCACTTGAACGGCAAAGAGCTCTGAAGCTGCCAGTTCGTGAGTCTCATCTGATCGGAACCGTGTCACTTCTTGCGCTTGGACGCCGTCAACTTCTTCGGGTAAAAAGACAAAATGGTGACAGAAACGATGAACCGATTGTGCATTTTTAAGGTTGCGTGTGTCGATGAAAACTTCAAAGCTATCACTATCCCGGTAGCGCGGGTACAGAGACTCTTCGAGAGGTTTCTTCACTTGGACATGCAATGTGAGCCCACCTGGACTCCAAATGATGGCAACGCGTCCAAATGATTGCTCATTGAGAAAACCCGACATGTCTGGCAAGTAGGTTAACCTACCGACCTTCTTCCTCACTTTGGTCGACACATTAAAAAAACATGCCGGAGGAACGGGGCTGAGTTCATTCAACATCTGTCTGCTGCAAGTGAATGGCGTCTTTTGCTTTGAGTTCATCAAGCAATTCGACCATCAAGAAACGTTGAGCTTCAACTGAGAGAACTTGACGTCCTTGCTTGATCTCTTGCAAATAAGTTTCTTCTGGCACTTGCTTTTCCTGAAGCTGAAAAAAGGTGAGCTTTCCATCGCTTGATGCTTTGACCGACGACCACCCTTTTTCGACCATTGCAAACAAACTTTCATCAAACCATGGACTCTTTTCATAGTTTTTATAGATCTTCGTTTCAAGAGCAAGCTTCCATTGGTCTTCAAGAGGAGTGCGCGAAGCTAACTTCCCTTCTGCTGAAACTGTCTTAGCTTTGGCCAAGTAAGCACTTGCTGCTCCTTTCATGCGAATATCACTTTCTGCGGCTTGCATATAACGATAGAGGCCATACTTTGGATAAAACCCATTCAAATCTGTAAACCGATTCTGATCGACTGTCACACCGACTTGAGTGACTTTTTGATCGATGTCTTGTAAAACGCTTTTGTAAGCCATACGGCCCACTTCATTTTTCACTTGGTGAAACGGTTTCCACTCACCCTGCTCTGTTTTGAAAGGAGTGGGATTAAGCGCTTTCAGTTTCTGATACTCTTTTTCCAAATGGGCATCGAGCAGCATATCGAGGACTCCACTTTCATTGGCCTCTACAAATGTCATGAGTGCCATCTTTGGACTGCGGTCGAGGATTTGGATACGGTAATAAGTTGAACCATCAACTGAATATTGCTCTAAGGCGCTTCTTGCCTGAATCGCTTGATCATTTGATTCAACTAAGCCTTTAAGTGCCGCTATGGACAGAAGCTCTTTTAGCTCTAGGGCATTTTCTAAACCGACGAGTCCTGCTTGGTGGCCATTGGGGGCAATTGTGATTTCTTTTGTTGCTATACTGGCTTCTTCAAGCGCCGCAGCGATCCATTCAGGATGACGGTCAACAATTTTCAAGCGAGAGGCCTGATCTAACTTGCTATGGACATCTGGAGGAAGTTTTTCCAATGCTGCAAAAAAGCTTTCTGCATCTGTGGCTCTTGATACGGCAAGTTCTGGGAATTCTTTTTCGAGAGCTTTGAAGTTAACTGGATCTAACTGCCAGTCCCACATCTCTTTTAAGCTGACATTCAGAGCCAGGTCTTTTTTATTGACTTCGGCCACTTCGATCAAAAAGCGACTACGTACGAGCTCTGGATGCTTTTCTTTAGCTCGCTCAGCAGAAATGAACTTCGTTGGAAGATCAAGACCGCTCATTTCACCCGAAGAAACGGCTTCACTGTAGTAAATCAATTTCAAAAGGCTGTTAAAGTCTTTGAGTTGAAGAGCGGGAGGAAGCTGATAAAGATCAACTAAAGCCGTCTTGGAGGCGTAGGAATGAAACTTTTGATATTGATGAGAATCAAGGAGCGCGGCATGTCCATAGTCTTCAAAGAGGCGGCGCATGAGCATCACTTTTTGCCAAACAGTCAGTACTGCTTTTTCGTCCATGCCAAGATACATCAACTGCTGCTTCCACAAATTCGAAAGTTCGGTTTGATCCACTTCTTTAGATTGATTTTGGGCTTGCAATGCTTCATACCCACTGCGGAATAAATCAACTCGCGCTTCTTCTCGAGAAACATGGTATCCTTTTTGCTTGGCCATCAAAGCAGCATTATGGACAAACTGACTCATCAATTGCATGAAGTCAGGGCCAAACCAATCTTCCACAGACGAACAGTGGAATAAATTTAGGTCAACTTGTGGCAATGCTGGGTCAGGTTGAATCCAATTGTAGTGTTTTTGTTGAAACGCAAGGTATTCACGCAGAATATTAGGTGGGAAGGCTGTTTCGCCAAGGTACAAGTCGACAAGCAGAGAAAATAAATTTGCATCAACAGGAAGATTTCCCTTTAAGAATTTATCGAGATTTTCTTTTTGCATCGGGAGAACCTGTCCCCAAAGAGACTCGACACTGATGAATGGAGCTGTTGGGTGTTGGTACGGACGATAATGCTTGTGTTTTTCCACACGTGTCTCAAAAGACTCTCTGATCGAGTCAAAATACTCAGATACGAGCATGACTCCTAAACCAGATGATAGAAAATCTTTGCGAATGACACCATTGTTAAAGAAATTAGGCATCATCCGCTTTTCAGTGAGTTGCATGTCCATCCGATCACTCCAAAGAAATCGGCTGATTTCATCGATTTCTCTTTTTCTCATTTGAGATCCATCAACTGCAATTCCAATGGGACGATCCTCAGCTCCTTTAGGAGTTGAGATTGCTTGGTGCGTTCCGAAAAAGGAAAAAGAAATCACAATGACAACTGCGATAACGATAAAAAAGTAGCGTTGATACTTACGAAAAAACTCCAACATGTCTGTGCCTGTAACTCACTTTAGCAAAAGAAAGAAATCGTACCAAAGCCAGAGCTTTCACGCAAGTCACCAACCGATTTAGAAAAATTTTTTTGACATCTATCGTCTTCCCTATGAAGATGAGGAAAAGGTCAAGGAACGCATATGGCACGTGAAAGTTCGAATCAAAAGTGGCTCTTATCGATCATCAGTATCGTCGCAGCTATAGGGGGGTTACTCTTTGGTTACGATACAGGAGTCATTTCTGGGGCGATTCTTTATATTAAAAAAGAGTTGACTCTCACAAGAGGTCAAGAAGAACTGATTATTGCTATCGTTTCCCTCGGTGCCATTTTTGGAGCTCTTTTTGGAGGCCCACTTTCTGATCGAGTTGGTAGGAAGAAAATCGTCCTTTCCTCAAGTCTTCTCTTCGTTGTCAGCGCAATCGGGTTATCTCTCTCAAATACTGTGACAGAGCTCATCTCTTGGCGGGCGATTGTGGGTGTTGCTATTGGGATTTCCTCTGCAACCGCGCCTCTCTACATCGCCGAACTTGCTCCCCGCTTTATGCGTGGAGCTCTCGTCACACTGAACCAACTAGCAATCACCATTGGAATTCTAGGGTCGTACCTGATAGGGCTGCTCTTTGTTCAAAGCCAATCCTGGCGGATGATGTTTGCCATTGCGGCTGTTCCCGCAGCGTTGCAATTTATCATCATGAGCTTTTTCCCCGAGAGTCCTCGATATCTTACAAAAGTCGGCAATTTCGAGGGCGCACTCAAGATACTAAAAAGGTTTAGAGGGTCAGAAGAAGATGCCAAACTCGAGATTGCTCATATTGAAAAGATGGGCAAACAGAAAAAAGCCCATTGGAAGGAACTCTTCGGTAAGCGAGTGGGTCCAGCTCTTCTCGCTGGAGTAGGCCTCACAGTGATCCAACAAATTACAGGCATCAACACCATCATTTACTATGCGCCCACTATTTTTCAATTTGCGGGCTACACGTCTGATAGTGCCGCCTTGCTGGCAACCACCTGGGTCGGAGTGGTCAATGTCCTTATGACTTTTGTCGCGATTTACCTCCTGGACAAAGTCGGACGAAAGTCCCTCCTTCAATTTGGACTCGGCGGAATGGTGATCAGTTTGATCATCCTTGGAATTGGTTTTCACACCGATGCATTACCCCAAGGGGCCATTGGAATTGTCTCTATCATTTGCCTCTTAGTCTATATTGGATCATTTGCATACAGCTTGGGACCAGGAGGCTGGCTCATCAACTCTGAAATCTATCCACTTCACATCCGCGGGATGGCGATGGGGGTTGCAACCTGTGCTAACTGGCTGTCTAACTTTCTCATCACTTCTACATTTCTCGATCTCGTCAACACATTGGGAAAAACTGGAACGTTTTGGCTCTATGCTATCATCGGCATTTTTGGCATGCTCTTCATTTGGCGTCGTATTCCAGAAACCAAAGCTAAATCTCTTGAAGAGATCGAAGAGTACTGGAAGAAATAATCTCCCATATTGTGCATACTGACCTACATGCATCCAATCAATACCGAACTTGCCGAGTCTTTAGTTGCAAGCCAGTTTCCAAAATGGAAAGACCTTTCCATTCAACCAATCGAAAACGATGGGTGGGATCACCGCACTTTTCGTTTGGGAAATGAGCTGCTTCTCCGCTTCCCCAGCGCGGAGTGCTACGCTGCCCAAGTGAAAAAGGAACACGCTTGGCTCCCTCGTCTAGCCTCCTTACTTCCCCTGCCTATCCCAACACCACTAGCCATGGGAAAGCCTTCAGAAAATTACCATTGGACTTGGTCTGTTTATCGCTACATAGAAGGAACGCCTGCATCCATTGCACCTATCACGGATTTCTGTATGTTTGCCACCCAACTCGCAGAGTTTCTAATCGCATTAGAAAAAATCGACCCTAAAAACGGTCCACCACCTGGACCTCACTGTTTCCATCGAGGAGGGTCTCTAAAAGTCTACGACTCTGAAACGCGGCAAGCATTGGAGATACTTAAAGACCAAATCAATTCTAAAAAAGCCCATGAGCTTTGGGATGCTGCAATCGCAACTGAGTGGAAAAAGCCATCTGTTTGGGTCCATGGAGATATGAACGCAAGCAATTTACTGATAGAAAACGGCAGGCTGAGCGCAGTGATTGACTTTGGCATGTTAAATGTTGGGGATCCCGCTTGCGACTTAGCAATTGCTTGGACTTTTTTTGAGGGAGAGAGTCGTGAAGCTTTTTTAAGTGCCATGCCCTTCGATCATGAAACTCTGCTTCGTGGAAAAGCTTGGACATTGTGGAAAGCACTCATTGTTGCTGCAGGTCTTTCCCACAGCAATGCAATCAATGCTTTCCCAGTGTTAAACACTCTTCTAGAGAGTTAGCCTTTGGAGAGTTCCTCTCGAACGAGCATCAAGATCAACCCTTGCTGGTTCCGGTTGATCGGTTTTTTATCTGCATCTAGGTATTTCACAACTCCAGACCTGAAAGTAATCCCCCAACGATCAGGGTGATTATTGCGTTCGATGATTGGAGCTTTTTCTGTGCTCAGAAGAAGCTTGCATGCTGCTTCGTTTTGCTTGAAAAACGCGAGATTAACTTTGTGCAACGTTTCAAAATTTACGATTCCTGTTCGATCTGTGAGTAAGTCGTCTTTGTACTTTTCTTGTTTGATCGTTTTTCTAAGTTTTCCAGCAGTTGCGAACTCACCCTCACCTTTTTGAATCGCTGCATAAGTGGGGCTTTCTTTCTTAAATTTTTGGGCTTGATAGAAGTGTTCACGAGAAAGCCACTCCACCCCATCCATTTCAACTTTCTCTAGTACAGTATTCGCAAAAATCTCATAGTCGAGTTGCTGTTTTCCGCCATATGTCAACTTAGGCCCTTGAGTTTTCGCATTCTCGCTGGTGTCTGTCTTCGCATAAAAGAACTCAACAACTTCTTGAGTCCCCAACTTCCCTGAATCAACGATAGTTTTTGCTCCAAACACGCCTCTTTCTGCTGAAGAAAAATCTACTTTGAGATAGTCATATTTCGGGGTCTCTTCTGGGATCTCTTCAGGAGTTTCTGTTTGAGTAAAAAACGTTTCAAGTAAACCCATTGGGAAACGATCACTGTACTCAATGAGCGCCCAACCTGCTGCCGCATAACCAACACTTAGAACAGTTTCGGAAAAAAGATTGGTCATAGCGGAATAAAGAAGATAGCTTCCAGCCCCAATTGCAGCTGACGGAACCGATAGGATACTCCCTGAAAGGGCTAGGATAGGATGTGACAAACCTGTTTGATTCGCAATAAACCACTGACTTGCAACAAGGCCTAGTCTCATAGCAACTTTTTGAAATTCTGGATCAGATAACCCATTTTGTTGATAGGCATGATAAGCGTCTCTTAGAGGCGCAGGAAAAATTTTTTGTAACATCCCAAACTCCCGTGTAATTAACGGGGATAGTATATAAGGAGAACGATTAAAGATCCAACTTTTCATTATTTATTATAGAAAGAATAGATGTTATTTGACGCAAAAAACCACTTCACAACAATAACAACAATTGATATTCATCATTTTAGCGAGCTATAACTGTTAATTTAGAAAAAAAAGTTCACAGTCTAATAAAATATGAAAAACACCTCATTACAGCCTCACCCTAGTAAAAAATATGCGTGGTTTATATGGGCGGTTTGCATCTTATTCACTTGTTTCCTGATGCTGGTGGAATCTAGTATTTGGTATGAACATTCTCCCCTAATTAAGAATCACCTCACCAAGCACCCGCACTATGTTTTGATTGTCTCTCCGTACCTTATTTCTATGTTTCTTTTGCAAATTCCCGTTGCTTTTTTGATAGACGAGTATGGGCCAAGGAGAATTATTAGCATTGTCATGCTAATCAGCGCAATTGGAATGATCTTACTTGGGCTGAGTATTCATATGCCAGGAATTTCATGGATGGCATTGTTTATCATTGGCATTGGAGGGACTGTTACCTTTACCAGCTCTTTCAAAATGATTGCAAACTGGTTTGCTCCAAAAAGTTTTTCAATTATGGCAGGATGGACTTTATTTATAGCTTTCATAGGAAGTGCAATTGGCCAAAAAATTGATTTTTTTATTCTTTCTCATTTTAGTTGGAAAACAACAATCATCAATTACGGCTTGATTGCTGCAGTCTACGCTCTATTTGTCTTTCTCATTCTACGTGATGAAGCACCCGGCGTAAATTATGATATGCATCCCAAGATAAAAGAATCCTCATTTAAAAAAGCTCTCAAAAAATCTCTACTAAGTAGGGGTAACTGGTTTATGGCCATTTCGATAGGACTGATTCATGGACATCGAATCCCCTTAATTGGGCTCAACGTTCCCATCTTTACCAGCCTTTATGGATTCTCTTCAAAAATCGCCAATCATATTAACTTGTATGAACTTTGCTTTTTTGTAATAGGAATTCTATTTTTTTCATTCTTAGCAAGATGGATAAAACGCCGCAAGATACTGATTTCCATAGGAACAATTCTCGCAGCTATTTTCTATCTGATCCCCTTCTATTTTCCTGAATTTAAAACGACAACACTATTCATTTTTTTTAGCCTCAGCGCTTTTTTTGCCGGGTCCATTTTTTTGATCTTCATCATGATTCATGAGAGCAATATTCCACAAGTCACCGCAACAACTACAGGAATGCTTGTGCTAGCCATTGCTTTTTTTCATTTAATGATGAGCTGGATCTCCAGAATTTTCCTAAAAACAGCAGGCATTTCTCAAAGCTTTCGCTTCACCATCGGTGATTCTTGGCTATATCTAACAATCGTTCCAGTGTCGGTGATTCTGGGGCTTGTGTTGTTGTTATTTACACAAGAAACACATGGCAAACAAAAAATGAAATAAAAAGGCTGCCCAACCTCTAAAGAGATTGAGCAGCCCCGGTCAATGGAAAAGATGAGGAAATAATATAGCCTTTTACACTCTCCTATTTTCAATGAAGAAAATAAAGAAGCCACAATGGAGCGCACTCCATTGAAGCTTCAGAATAAAGAGAGAAATAGCTTTTTTCTGACAGGTTTGACCCATAGAAACAAAATTGATGGGCTGTAAGAGATCTTCATTCAAATAATGGGTCATTCTACCTGCCTAATTATATTTATTTGCCATGAGTAACTGTTGGAGATATTGAGCAATTCCCGGTATCAATCCAAACTCGTTACTAGACTTGCCTTGCATGAGAGAATTATTTCCCGCAAAGATTCCCGCTAAACTTTGGAGCACTGTTGCCTGCGCTTCATCATCTTTCGCATAAGCTTGGTAAACAGCTCCTGCCATATTGAACACACCTTGTGGTAGGTTCTGTAAAGACTGTGTAATCAGATGCAATTTATCGGTATTGGTCTTGACTATTCCCATTTTTTGATCAATCTGTTCTCTGGCATGCTTCTGGATCGCTTCCACATCTTTATTATCCGTAAGCCTCATGATGTCTTGATCTGATAGTTTTTCTTCTTTCCCCTCAAGCTTAGTTACAACCTCTTGTGGGGATTGAGTGAGATCTAAATCGACTTTCATCTGTTGTAAACGCTTTTGAACAGCAGGGTTCTTCAAATCTTCTTTCTGCAGAGGTTCTCCGGCATTAGACAGCATGTTCCCCAGTTTTTTATCGACTGGATCTAAATACTTTTTGCCTTTTTCAAGACTTGTATGTGCTCGATTTGCATAAATTTCACCAACAGCGGTTCCTCCTAAACTGACACAAGCACTACTTATTTGACCGATGCCTGACATCATTTGAGCCTTCTTCTGTTGCTGTCCTTGGTCTTTTTGCAATTTTCCCGTTGCCATCGAAGTCTCTGTAGACACTTTAGCATTCATCGCTGCAAGCTTGTTATCGAGAGCTCCTATTTCAAAGTCTAGTTCAGCAAGAACTAGTAAAATAGAAATGACTGCTCCCGCCGCTCCCATTTGAAAATCAGCAAAGCCGCTTGGGCTACTTGACCCGACGACTGGATGGTCATTAACTTCTACATTTGACATGTGGTGTCCTCCTAAATTAAATTCCTGCGGCCAAAACACTCGTGGTCGCTCTCATCGGTGCAATATAGTCTGGAATTTGACTGATCAAAGAAGCAAATGACTGTAAAATCTGCTTTGCATTATCTTGAGAAGCCTTAAGGTTGGCTTGATTCAATTCGATACTATTTTTCATCTCAGAGAAATCTGCTTGCTCTTGACTAATCTGACTTTTTATATCTCCTAATTGTATGTCAGTAACACCTATTCCTATACTAGGTCCAGCTTCTAATGCAGGAATAGCCAAGCTCGAAGAAATAGCCAAATACTGCAAATATGATTTATCGATTTTTGAAAGTTGCTCCGTTAACTTTGATCCAAGCTCCTGAACTTTACTTGAAAACGAGGCTGCCTTATCTCCAAGCTTAGACAAGAGGCTTTCAACTTCTTGCGAAGACGAACCCATGCCTCCAGCAAGCATCCCCACGATCGAAGTGATCACCTGAATGATCTCGCCCAAGATTTGCATGGCTTCTTTCACTTTAGGATTACTCGCATTCACAGTCATGAGTTCAATTAGGTCAACAATTCCATTTGTTCCTGTTAAGGCCTGAGTCCCCACCATAAAAGCAGTTTTGGAAGAGCTTTTTGCCCCTTTCAAAAAGCGCGTAGAAAGAGAGTCAGCTTCTGCTAGACCATCCTCTGTTAAAGTCTCAGTTGAGGTGAGAGCCCCTAATGCTGCTCCAGTACCGAATGTCACTGCGACAAGAGCTGCAGTGACTGTGACAGCTGCTAAAACTTCGCCGAGTTTTTGAGCAGATTCCTCAGGCATGCCAGCCGCTTCGAGAAGATGAGTGAAACCTGCCGCAATATCACCTGTTAATTTACTTAAGGCTCCTGTCTCAGACAACGTTGTCATCGTAATCATGACTGCTGCAATTTCTGGGTTACCCATGAAAATTGAGACCGCGGATATTAAAACCGCTCCGATAATCTCAAGACCTTTTAAGGCTTTATGCAACCTACCCTGCTCAGAATTCTGACTCATTTGATCTTCTAGACTGCTGATTTTGTTTTCGCTTTGAGTATCTGCTGCCTGCGTCAATAAGTTTCCCATATCTATTTGTTCAGATTCTGAGTCCCTTTGAGTTTTCATATAATCTACTTCTAAAGCACTGAGTACGATCTGCAAAATTGACATGACCATTTGAAGACTCATTTCTTCCATAGAATCTACAGAGCCTAAAGAAGATGCTATTTGCGCACTCGACTGCTCTCCAGAGTCTAAAGAAATCAGCTCAGGCACTGCATATGTTTGTCCATTGAATTCATACGACATAAGGTTCCCTCCTTTTTACATTGATGATGCCAATAAACTGGATGTAAATCCCATGGCTTGAACAATAGACGATCCTGTTGAAATGAGATTGGCCCCTGACTGAGCTGTACCCTCAACACCGCTTTGTTGGTCTTGCAGAATTGTTTGGTCTCCTTGCTCTTGATTAGACCAGTCTTGCTGTGACTGCTGATACTCTGTCTGCATAAGAGCCAGATAATTCTGGTAGTTATCAATGAATTGCTGTCCATTGATTGAGTAAGATTTTCCTTCTATGCTAAAGTTAATAGTCCAATCATCTGGATCGTCAAAGTACTTATCTTTGTCTTTGCCACTTTCATTGTAAGCTTCTGGGTCGACACGGACCCCATTCTGATTTGGGTTGTATTTGTTATTGAAATCTGTGCGCCACTCCAGAGCTCCTGCCTCTAAAGTACTTTCACCCTTAGGCGGATCAGTATGGGGATTATGCTCGTCCCAATAATTTTCAAAATAATCAGATAAGTCACCACTACTCATGACTGCATAAAAAGCATTAAATGCACTGATCATTGTCAAAATCCCTCTTTGCTCATCTTGAGCACTCTTGTAAACAGAGTCGAGGAGCTGCGCCACAAAATCAGTTGATTCAGCTTGACCGATTTGAAGCGAAGTAATCGAGTTACTTTGGTCATTAATTGCAACAAGCATAGCTTCTTGGTAATCCATAGATATTTCTCCTTACTTTTTAACTTGAGGCTTGCGCCATGTGACTATTTGCGCTTTTCTCAAGCGATAGAATCATCGATAGCGAGTTCTTCAATGTACTCTCATAGGAATTATACTTTTGTTGATCTGCAGATAGGTTCGTTGAAGCCGTTGAGTTGATCTGATTCTGCTGGGTTTCAGCATTCGTAATCACATCTTCAATTTGCTTCATTCCCGCACTGTCACCTCCATTTAATGCTCCATTGTAAGCGCTCGTAAACTCCTCAGTTAATGAATTGATCACACCCCTCTTCAGTGACGCTGGATGGATCCTCAAATGCTTGAAACAAACTCTCAGACTTCCCATCCTTATTCGTCACTTGAAAGATGTTAAAATCACTTGCAATCGCACTAGCAAAGTCATCATTTTCAAAAGGAGGAGAAACTTGTTGGCCTGATTTCAAGTCCCCCCCTTCATAAAAGTAACAGTTCAAATCTACAGCATATTGCGCCGTATCTTTCACAAATTGGCCTACATCTGCGGATAGCTGTGTTGGGTCCTTAGAGGCATCCCCATCTTCAAGGTCTTTAAAAATACTTGTAATGTCTGAATTAATGTGATTTAAATCATCATTTAGCAGCGAGATTGTATCCATCAAAGAAGATTCAATCTCCATCTCAGACCCTTGATAATTGAGTACCGTGTTGCATAAAACTAAAGCAAAGTAGAGTAACGCCAATCCTGCACTTTGCTGCGCTAAGGAATTAAATTCTGCCATCTCTTTATTATAAAGAGCCGTTGCGTTGTCTTGATCCTGAAGTGCTTCGAATGGATTTATCGAAGGTGGCAGTTGTGCACCAACTGTCGGATCTGTTTCACTGACTATTGGAATAGGTGACATAAGTGTTCTCCCTCTTGCAATTTTTTATCATCTAGTTTTCTTCGTTTATATTTTGCTTTCATGTCGCTCAAAGAACTTTTTTTTATGTTCTTTTAGTACACTCTCCTTTTTCTTAAATTTAATTTTATAATAACTTAATTTAATTTTTAAATTAAAAAGTTAAATATTTAAAAAATAAATTAATTTATCATTCTTTTTTAAACGAAAAAACAAACAATTAAAAAATACAAATTTCAAAATTCAATCAGTCAAACGATTCCTTACAAACTTTTTCTTAAGTTTGCACCAATGCTGCACTCAATCTTTTCTGATAAAATGCACGACTTTTTTGATTAAAGTTCGAGCACTTTAATCAATCAAAAAATGTTACAAGTAATGTATCTTCATGCCACTAAAGTCATGGGCTCACACAGAACTCTGGGAATCCTAAATCTGCCCTCATTGGAGCCATGAATTCCGGGTTCTAGAGCTAGCCTCTTCCATTAGTGGATCCAGCTTTTACACACCAAAGCATGTCGCATACCGACCTCTTCTTTCATGAACAAACCCATTCTAAGCAGCATCCATCCTCCGGCCTTATTCGATCTAAAGACCTAGTTCAAGCCGTCAAATACTCGTTTGGTCAAGACAGCACTTGGCCAATCGAAATGCTAAATAGACAGAAATTTGCCATTATTTATGGTTCAAAAATTTCATAACTATCTGTTTTACACATACGTGTAAAAAAATCTGGGTTGTTTATAGATATGAGCAAGTACATCCATCCAAATGGAAAGTGTAAGTGCTTTGTTATGATAGGTTTAAATCCATACCTCTGTTCGTGACTATATTTATTATGAACAGCTGGATTTCCCTTAGTTTGATAGAACAGTATTCCAAGATATATAATTAAAACTATAGATCTTCATCTAAAGTTAATTTAATTATATCACAAAAGATATTTGAAGCAACAAAACATTTATATTCATCAAATTTCTGAATAATAAAAACTTACAAAAAAACAACTTAGACTAAACTGTTAGCTTAAAGCTACTTAAAACATTTTCACTGAAGATTTAGGTTCCTTTACATATAGTGTGCGAAGAATCCAAGCCTAAAAACTTAAGTTCCTTAAAATCAGATCATTCAAGCAATGTATTGATTAGTAAGACTTTGCGAAGACAACGCGCTGAGGGCTGGGCTTCCCAGTAAAGGGACAAGTTCCCTTCTCCTTCTCGCCTTCAAGAGGAATACAACGGATGGTGACACTCAGATCTTTGCCCACCATTTCTTCTACGGCAGGGTCTCCAGACCAGTGCGTGTATGCAAATCCTTTTTTGGATTTAAAAAATTCGTAGAACTCTTCTTTGGTGTCGATTTTGACAAGATGCTCGTCCCGGAACGCTTTGGCTCGGTCGTAAAGAGCCGACTGGATCGCTTCGAGTTGTTCGGAAACGGTGTGGAAAAACTCTTCTTCAGTATGCCTCTCAAACTCTTTGGGACCATTTGTCCGTTTCACAACACTGAGGATGTTTTCTTCGAGTTCACGCGGCCCGACTTCGATACGCATGGGAACACCTTTCTTGATCCAAGACCACACTTTCTCACCACTTCGAATGTCTCTTTCATCAACTGTGACTCGAATCGGTGCGCCATCAAAGTCGATTTTAGATAGCTTCTCTTTAAGTTCGCGGCAATAGGTAAAGACAGCTCTTTTTGATTCCTCTTTATGGATGAGAGAGATGATCACAATATGTGTGGGTGCAATGCGTGGAGGAAGAATGATTCCATCATCATCACCATGTGTCATGATGAGACCGCCAACCATACGCGTCGTGACTCCCCAAGAAGTCGTCCAAGCATACACCTCTTTTCCATCTTGATCACGGTAAGTGATGTTGGCAGCTCTTGAAAAGTTTTGCCCAAGAAAGTGAGATGTTCCACCTTGAAGGGCTTTTCCATCCTGCATCATCATTTCAAAGGTATAAGTGCTATCCGCACCAGGAAATCGTTCGCTTTCGGATTTTTCCCCTTTGATCACAGGAATTGCCAAAACGTTTTCAATAAAATCGACGTACACTTCAAGCATTTTAAGCGTCTCTTCACGGGCTTCTTCTTGAGTTGCATGCGCTGTATGCCCTTCTTGCCACAAAAACTCAGCCGTCCGTAAAAAAAGACGGGTGCGCATTTCCCAACGAACAACATTTGCCCATTGATTGATGAGAAGAGGGAGGTCCCGGTAAGATTCAATCCACTTGGAAAACATTTCGCCGATGATCATTTCAGACGTGGGGCGTACGATCAGAGGCTCTTCTAGCTCGCCATCAGGGACTAACTTGCCTTCTTCGTCTTGAACTAAACGATGATGTGTTACAACCGCACATTCTTTGGCGAAGCCTTCAACATGCTTGGCTTCTTTTTCCAAATAGCTGAGCGGAATAAAAAGAGGAAAGTAAGCATTTTGGTGGCCCGTTTCTTTGAAACGTTTATCCAAAAAACTTTGCATGTTTTCCCAAATTGAATACCCCCACGGCTTGATCACCATGCACCCGCGCACAGGCGAATGCTCGGCTAGCTCTGCTGCCTTGATCACTTGCTGGTACCACTCTGGATAATCTTCAGCACGTGTGGGCTGAATGGCATTCTTTCCTTTCTTAGACATAAGAAAACATCATAATGAGTTTTTCCTTTCCCAGAAAGGAAAAAGTCTTATCCATCCCCAGGTGAGGGGCCAAATTGCTCGTCGGTATCTTCAAAGCGACTGCTCCCATCTCCAGGGCTGGGACCAAACTTCTCATGATCCTTTTTACCACATCCTGAAAGTAAGAAAACTAAGGAAAGGATTCCGAGACAATAAAGCTTCTTAGACATTTGTTTCCTCCATTTTTTATATCTTATTTCTTGATTAACAACTTTCAAATGAATTTGTCAAAGAAATGAGGGAACATGTGCCTACCGCGACTTTCTTATTCATCGTCTGGATTCGGTGTCCATCTTCGATCAAATTTTTTAAGTTTTATTTCGATAAGCCTATCTGAATTACGAATGCGTTCGTCATAATTCAGACGTTCAAACTCTTTAAGTCTATCAGATAAGCGCTGACCTCTTTCTCCTGGGATGATATCTGAGTGCAAAGATGATTCGTAATTCTCTCGTCTTTCGTCCAAATAGAACTTATATTTTTGCTCCTGCTTCAAACTTCCTTTCCCTATTTCATCAGGCCAGCTAACTTTCCTTTTTTCTACGGGAATCTTGTTGTAAAAGGTACATTTCAAACGTGCCGTCAGGTACTGCATGCACTGCATCGCTCGCTTGGGATCACTCAATTCCTTTTCAGAAAGAGTCAAGGCTGTTTCAATGATTTGCCCTCTATGCTGAATTCTCATCGTCATGGTATAGCCTTGAAAAGCGAAGTGGCAACTGTCTTCATAAAGTTTATTATATTCAGGATCTTCGTAATCCACTTCCTGAGGTTTGCATGTGAGTTGTACTTGGGGCTCAGGATCGATTGCCTTTTCGTTATCTTCAGTTAAACACAATCGGAGTTCGACAGGATGAAGATCAAGCTCCTTTCCACCTTGAATAACCTCTTCATTCAAAAGAGAGACCAATGGAGTCACATCTTCTAGAACTGAGTAAAAAGGAGAAAAGGGCTCCCCCTCAGGCAAGATTGTAAATATCTGCCGGCTACTATGTTCTATCGATCGAATGTTCATCACAGCCCCAACTCGTTGCAACTTCTTCTGCATTGCCGTGTGAGGAAGTTCATCTTGCATAGCCAGAAATAAAGTTGCTTCTCTTGAACAGAGCTTAAGTTCTTCATAAAATTCAAACAGTGCTGGACCAATGGTTTCGTCTTTATCGAGCTCTTGAGGGATGTATTGAGCCCAGAGATTCCTCGCTCTTTTGTCCAAAAGACCCATAAGTTCCGAGAAGCGTGTTATGGGTTCTTCCCATGTATTAGTAAAATCAGAAAACGTTGCCCAAGCAAGCTCTTTTAAAATGAAAAAGAACTCTTTTTCATTCTTGAGCATTTGTGGCGAGAGAGGAAGACAGGCGGAGCCTGAAAAAGTGGTCAGTGTTGCTGTATGAACAAGCGAAAAATGATAAGTGAAAGATTGCTCTGTTTGCGTCCAATAGCCTAGGCTACTTTTCATGGTTTCTAAATGATGTAAAGGAAGAAGTGCATATTGCGCTGATCCCTTCGGGAATTCCAGCACACCGCTTGCAGTGACACCAATTGGAAAACAGCGAGCGTGGTAGATGCTGACATCATTGAGAAGCGCCGATCTCACCAGAAACTGTGTACATGACTCCAGCTCATTCATACTCCCATCATTCATTCCAAGAAAACTGAGAAAAGCACCCAATTGATCTTCGATCTCCTCGATGGTACTTGGAGAGATCGAAAACTTACTGAGTTGTTGTTGCGCAATGTGAGAACGTAACTTTGTAAGCTCAGAAAATATTTCTTCAGACCCCGTTTGATTCATCTCTTCGAGCTTTAGACATTTTTGACTTTTACCATCTAAGATTGCACCTGAAAAAGCTTTTTTTTCCTTCCCTATGAGATAATGATAGGCCAAATCTGGACTGAGTTGCATGCCTAAAAATGCTTCAAACATGCGAACGAATTGAAGATTCTCCAGTTTGTTATGCTTCGCAATGAGTAGATAAAAGAGGTGCAAACGGTGGTGCTCTTCAAATTGATGGGGAAGACCTTTAAAAATAAGAGCAGCGTATTGAGCTGTTTCTTCATCAATTTCTGCAGGGAGAGGCGGGAGTTCTTGAGATAAAAGAAAAAGTTTTGCACTAGGAGATAAATCACAAGGAAAAAATTGTTCATAAAAGTCAAAAACCATTTGAACTTGCAGAGGTAATGTTCCACGCAGATGAGAATGGAGAGCATGAAAAAAGTGATCGCTGTTGATGGGGTCCGCTTTTTCAAGGCAATTTAGAAAATCTTTAGGTGAAGGAGGGTCGGACACCTCATTAAAAAGGCCTGTAAAATTCCCGGGCATAGAGCCCTTAAAGAAAGCAAGGGCAAAAAATTGACCTACAAGTTTTTTTCTAGCAGGAAAGGATTGATTGCATGAATCTTTATAAGGTTTGATGAGTAGAGTGAAAAATTTTTCAGAAGGACCGGACAAATTCTTAGGAAGAACATGTTTAAGAAATTCGAAAAAAACTTCATCATCTTCGAGTGATTCAAGATGTGATTTTTCTAAGACATAATCGAGAATATGTTTGGTATGGAGGACCATGAAGGGGCTTTTATGAACCTCTAAGAGAAACTTAAAACACCCTCCAGCACGTTCGTTATAGATATAAGAAAAAGCAAATGCAAGAGCGTTTTCCTTGAATTCTTCTTCATCTTTGAGAATGTCTTGCAAAGGTGCCACAGCTTGTACTATGTCTCTGGGTTCTCGAGCATGAGGCATTGGACTCTCATCTTCTTTTTCTAGTTCATTGATCGCTAATTGGTAGTCGTGGCGAAAAAGTGCCGGAATCTTTTCTTGGTTTGAATGGTAAATCCATTCATAAATTTGCTCCATGGCAGGATCTGCTCGACTCTTTTTTGGGATGTGAGCAAGGTTGTTGAGAAAGGGCCTTAATGGTGAAAGAACTTTCATTCGATGCCCACTAATTGGTAACTCTTCCTTTAAAAACTGTTGAGGAAAACTAACCACAAAAGATACTTCCATACGAAGTGATTCATTCGAAGAAAAATACTGAATAAGTTGATGCTTGACCTCTTTGGGAAGAGAAGGAATCTCCGTACTCTCAGGAGGACAACCCGCAAGTTCGAACTCGATTGCTTCAACAGTGCGATAGACCATAAAAAGTTGAAATCCACATATGATATCGATTTTAGACGGGGGAAGCCTTCTGGGAACTGCTTTTTGTTCGGAGGTTTCGATGGGGTTAAAGGGGAGAAACGCTTTCTCTTGTGTGATGAATGAGCCTTGAGGATGTAATTTTAGATAGCCCATTGCAAAATCATGCATTTCACGAATACGCTTCCCCCACTCAAGGACTGACTCACCAGCAAAAACAGGACCATAAGACGTATGCATGCTTGCAGTTGTAAAAAGAGACCTCAGTAAAGGTACAGGAACTTTAGCCTTTTTTTCAGGGGAAAGTTTTAAGGTGTAGTAGAGATGAGTAAGTAACTCTTCTTGTTTTTTTTGCTGAGGCGCCCATCCTCGTGGAGGTAGGAATTTGAAAAAACGCATTTGCTGTTTGATATCATAGAAGAGAAACGCCGTAGTTTCTATTAAGCGTTTCATATGGTCCGCAGTGTTGTTCTCTGAAGAAAATGGAATCGTTAATAAATGATTCCTTACATTGGGGATATCTGCCACGCTTTGCTGTTTGCTTATTCCTACTGCAATTGCATTGTAAAGGTCAAGCGACGATTTATATGCAGTTTGTACCTGCTTGCAGCCCATTTTTTTTAGGGTTTGACGGATGATAATGATATGTCTCAAATCATTCCCAAAAAGTTTAATGAGATCAACTGCGGTGTCTATAGGCTGTGCTTGGTTGATGGTCAACGCAGGAAAAGATGATCTACTATTTAGATAACTTAACATCTTGCTTAAAGTCCATGGTTGTTCCTCTACATGAAAGATGTTTTGACCGTTTCTGCGTTCAAATTCTTTGGTGTCTTCATAGTCTAACATGCAGCACCCCACCTCTTTCTCCCATTGCTCTTCTGAATCAGTGATGTCGCCCATACCAAAATCAAAACCTGGAGGGGCAGAGTCATATCCCTTCTTCTTAATAACTCCGGATAATCGGCTGGAGGACATGCTAGGGATAGCCCCATCAAAATGTGTCATGATGCTTCCTCTCCTGTGCTAGCAACCCCGAATACGAGCTGAGAAAAATAGTAGACAAAAACCCCAAAAAGAAACGTGAGGTTAGCAGGGTATTTAGTTGCCCTATTTGAAAGAATGTTTGCGTAAAGTGAAGCAAATGCACGACCTAAATCAAGCCAAGCGCAAATGGCCAAGACAGTTTGTAAAAGCTCATACCCATTTAAAGCAGAACTTCCCACTCTCATGACTTTTGTAATGCCAAAAAAGAAAATAGGAGCTGGGGGCGCGATTAGAAATAGAAAACTGAGGTAATTGAGCAAACGGTTTTTCCCACTGAGAATGGGATATTTTCTTTCGAATAATGCAAGTAAAGCTCCACCTACGATTGAAATCCATGTATAGGTCGAAATCGCAATTTGCTCTATGGTGGAGCCTACAGCCATCTGCCAGCTGTAGAAACCCATCCAGGCAAGAGTTTGGACAATGAGGGCGACAGTGTACATGTGGGAGCGCTTATGTTCAGTATCTTTGCGCAGCTCGGGCTGTTTTGAAACTGGAACTCGAGTAAAACGAATCCATTTGATTTGATTGATCATTCCATAGCAGATCGATGCAAATAGGGTGACGATATCCTGATTCATTCCAGCCAAACCTACAAAAAGAACCCCTGCAACCATTTCCACTTTTCCAATCGTTTGATAAAATGCTAAGGGAAGGAGAGGCGTCTCTCCTTTTTCTATTTGACGATTACAACGGCTTTTCGCAGCTCGAATCCCTTCGTGCAAAAGACCTCCAATCGCAGGACCATAGAGAAGCATTCCGATGGTTTTTGCACTGACTGCAACAGCGGCATTTGAGGCCTCTCCAGCCCATGTCGTGATACCTCCAACAACCGCCCAAAAAAGAAGCATCATGCATCGAGAATATGCAGGGTTAAGTTGAACATTTCTGAAGTTTAATTTTAGAGACGTGAGAACGGGAATGCGATGATCTCCTCCCTGAATATTCAGCTGCTCTGCGGCACGAAACGGAAGCTCTTGAGCCATTGCATCTTCTTGGTTAGCGTGGTCGTCCTCAACACTCCAAAAAGCAATATTCAGTATTTGACTTGTAATCTGCCCACCCATCAAGCTGAGCAGAACTCCCGCTGTGATATGAAAAACAGAAGAGGGGTTAAGAACGTTGGCAGCATTACTCGCAGCATTTGAGCTGTCTATATATAGAAACGGAGAGAATAAAATGACCCAGTCGTTCGCAATATCTCGAGCGTTTTTGCTTAAAAGAACAGTCACAGCGTAATAGCCAAAAATCGCCGTTGCTAATCCTAAATACGAATTGAAGACTTGTCCAAAGTCAACAAGCACAATTGTTGCGATGCAACCTATCGCAACAGCGGCTGAGAAAACACTACTCAAAGCAACAAACTTGGGGTTCCCGAGATTTTGGCTAATCGCGGGTGGAATATTCAGATCTGAGGTTTCGTCATCTGAATCATAATCTTCTAACTTTGGAGCAATTGGTGGTGCTTGTATCGCACTTTGGGCAGGGTGATCATATTCACCTTCCCTAAAATTGGGGGGGCTAGGAGGTCGATTCGTTTGGACAGCAAGAGGCGTATAAGTAGACACTTTTATTTTCCCTCGATTTTTTTTTTGCAAAACCTTAACAATCACAGTCTTTTTTTGACAAATACATTCGTTCCCTGGTAATCAAGAAACGAGACATAAAAATGGAGGAAACATATGTCAAAAAAAGTCTGCTTACTTGGAATTCTTTCCTTAATTTTCTCACTATCGGGTTGTAGTAAAAATGATAAAGACAAAGAAGGTTTTGGTCCCTCTCCAGGTGATGGAAAAAGTCAAGTTCAGGAGCCCGATGAAGGCTTCGGACCTAGCCCTCGAGATGGAAAGGGACGAACTCGCGATTTTGACGAAAACTTTGGGCCTAGCCCCGGTGATGCTTGGTAACAAGTCATTTTTTCCTTCCTGAGATCAGAAAAACAAAAAGCTTTTCAGAAAGGTGTATCACAGTTGGTCGTCTCATATACAAGACACATTAATAACAATTAATTAAATTGCAATAATCAAACAAAAAATCTATTGTTTTTCAGAAATAAATATTATGAGAGACAACAATGACTACTTTTATTTCAAATAACATCTTACCCATTGCAACAGGAATCCATTTTCTCTATTCCAATAGGATGAGTCGCTCCTATGCAGCAGGAGCAAAGGAGCAACGTTTTCTTTGTGCCAATAACTGGATAGAACGCTCAGAACTCTTTGTTTTTCATGCAAAAAATAATGTAGAGGCTCTCTGCTCAGAGAGTTTTGCTAGCCGGTTTTCATATCTAAGTTATGGCTCTTACGCTGCAGTAGCAGCTCTCTACTATTTCTCAAAATCATTAGAAGATACTGAAAACTCCCGACTGAAAACAGCTGTTGACTTTGTGTTTGCTCATGTTCCTGACATCATCTTAGTTGCTAGCGTTGTACAAGCGGCTGTTGGACTCTATTTTGGAATCAACTTGGTTCAAAATAGCATTCACTTAACGTTCTATCTCTGGAGTTTCTTAGAACAAGGAATGTACTGGGATCGGCCTATCGAAAATAGTGGCCCTTTATTTCAATACAATGAGGGGAAAATTGTCCGCTCTTATGATTCTATTTTAGGAACGATCAACAATTGGATCCATCTTCCTATTAGCTTTGCTTGCGGTGGAACAGTTGCAAAAGTAGGAGCACTAATCGTCGGCTTTGCTTTGCTTCCTGATTCAGTTCAGTCCCGCCTCATTCCCACCTTCATCAAGGAAAGGGTGAATACAAAAATCGAAAATAAAACCAAAGACATCGACTTTGAGATTGCTTCAACCCCTGAAAAAGTCAAGCGTGTTTGGGTCTATACGACTGACCATTTCCAGGTCACACAAAAGCACTTTGAGCCCTTCGAAATTCAAGATTACTTTCCAAAAGAGAGTCTCGAAAACCTCGAAAAAAAACTTCAACGGTATTTGAAACATGACACAAAGCTTTCTGATCCCGATCGAAAAGAACTCACACGCCTCCTCGGCTCTGAAGAAACCCATGGACTTCTTTATAACCACGCGATGGGTGCAAACGATGAAAGTGAGCTAGGAGACAGTCTCATTTTAATGAAAAACATCTTTGGAGCTCTCAACCAAAATTGGGATAAGCGCAAAACAGTACTTCTCTTTCATAAAGGAGATTTCCTTTGTAAAACAGCGATTGCAGATACCATCAAAAGTCTTTGCTTAGAACTGATTCCCGAAATTTCTCAGATAGAAAAAGGGTTAAGCGAGAAAGACTTGGAAAAAAATCGGGTGGAATCGGGAATTAAACTTGTGTTGCAGCAACTACGTGATCATGTCTTTACAACTCACTTTCAGTCTATCCTGGCAGCAAACGAAAGCAAGTTTCTCTCTAGCTCGATTTCTATGAAATTCAAAGCTTATCGACTCTACAATCAAGTTAGAAAAGTTGAGAACATCTTCAGCCGCGACTATTGGATCAACCTCTACAATTACGGAAAAGTTCGATTAAATTTACCTCTTTTAAACCTTGTTCACCATTGTCAACAAGCCTCAGCAACGAGTCGGCATCAAATCACTGCAAACAGAGTGATGTTTGGAAAGCTCTTAGGGCTCTCAGGATATCAAGAAGCTAAGCGCGATACAGATTTAATGGACGCAGCAGCCGGAATCCCTCCAAGCCTCAACGAAAAAACTGCTAAGCTTACGACAAAAATTGTTCATCCTTACCTTAAATTAAGACATTTGCTGACCTGGAAAGCAACTCTAATCGATGCCATCATCAATCTAGGTGATACACGTCTTTCATTTTCCGATGTGCGTAATCTCATTCTTCGCATTGCTGAAGAGCGAGATAAAGATGAATACAAGCAAGTTTATGCAGACGCCTTAGAAATTCCCCATCCCGGTGGTCATGGAACCGACACGACGACTTACGACGTTTACTTCGAAAAAGGAACACTATTCCTCCATCGCTATCTCCCATTGCTGTTGCATGAACTAGGCTACCTTGAAGAAAATAAGGATATCAAAGTGGATCATTGGTATGAGATCCATGACCATGTCCAGCAACTCTTAGCAGCCGAAGAAAATTAAATCGCCAAGCTCTCAATGAGAAGCGCGCGAAGCTGCTGCCTCACCTCTTGCAAATCGTTTGAGGTGTAATCACTGCCTAAAATCGAAAAGGTATTTTGTTGCATCGCATCAAGCACCTGCGTACCCGGTAAAAGGACATCCTGTAAAAAACTTTTTTGAGGGAGCGCAATGGCAATGCTTCCTTGATGGAGATACCCCTGCTTACGTCTTCTTTGGGCCGCTCCTGCGATTTTCTTGCCTTGGAGCATGACATCATAGATGGTTGGCTTCGCCATACAGAAGTGACGAGAGCTCTCGTCAAGTGGCGTCGGTTCTGCAGGAAGCAACTCAGGGGCCTTAGACAGTTTAAAAAATTTCTTCACTGCCTTTTTAACGCCATTATTGATAAAATTGTAGTTATCGAGCGTATTGAGCGAAAATGCGGGAAATCCCGCTGGAACAAGCGCTGAAAAGGCTAAGTCACAGACGTGGAAGACGATACCCCCACCTGTAGGCCGTCTAGCTAGGGAAAGCCCCCACTTTTCAGCTTTGGCAAGATCGAGATACTTCTCGGGCTTGAGGAAATATCCATAGGTGCCACTATCCTGCTCCCATTCATAAAGGTGGAGGATCGGGGGATCATCCGGATGCATCTCTTCAAGCAGCTTGGCATCGAGATCCATATTTTTTTGGGCGCTATTTGACCCTGTATCGAGAAGTTTCCACATCGCTTTTTACACCATGGAACCCAAATGTCGATCTAGAGGTGGACAGATGGGCTTTAGATTTTTTTCAGTTTTTCTTCGCGAAATTTGCCACATACTTGAATAAAGTAGGGGCAAGTTTCGCGAAGAAAAACCGGGAAAAATACAAATTCCAGATGACAGCTATAGGTCGTCATTTGGGTTTAAGTTATTGAAAGAGTATCAGATTCGGTATAAATTTACAAAAAAGGAAAAAGCCCTCAGAATGTAGGTTATAGCCGGTGAGAGGCGATAGGCTCCTTTCGTCTGAGCTAACTTTTTCGCTATTAATTAATAAAGGAACGAGTCGATCATGTTTGACAAATTCACCAACAGAGCCAAACAAGTCATTAAACTTGCTAAGAAAGAAGCTCAACGCCTTAACCATAATTATTTGGGAACGGAGCACATCCTCCTTGGACTTTTGAAGCTTGGGCAAGGAATTGCCGTTAACGTCTTACGCAATCTCAATGTCGATTACGATACCGTTTTAAGTGAAGTCGAAAGGCTTGTTGGGTTTGGGCCAGAAATCCAGGTCTATGGTGATCCGGCACTGACTGGAAAAGTGAAAAAGGTTTTCGAATACGCCAACGAAGAAGCTGCTAGTCTTAACCATAACTATGTCGGGACCGAGCACCTTTTACTCGCCCTCTTAAGACAAACTGATGGCGTTGCCACTCAAATTCTCGAAAACTTGAGCATCAACTTAAAAGAGGTGCGCAAAGAAGTTCTCAAAGAACTCGAAACATTTAACTTGCAACTTCCGCCCATGGGAATGACTGGTTCTCAGTCATCAGGGCGCCAAGAAAAGATGTCAGGACCTGGTGGCACGTCTGAAAAAATGCCAGCGCTACGAGCTTATGGTCATGACCTCACTGAACTTTGTCGTGAAAATAAACTCGATCCCGTCATTGGCCGCTCACAAGAAGTTGAACGGCTCATTCTTATCCTTTGCCGACGCCGCAAAAACAACCCGGTCCTTATTGGAGAAGCCGGAGTGGGTAAAACGGCCATCGTCGAAGGACTTGCCCACGCGATTGTCAAAGGCGAAGTTCCTGACCATCTAGCAAAGAAAAAACTCATCACACTCGATCTCACGCTCATGATCGCCGGAACCAAGTACCGTGGTCAATTCGAAGAGCGGATCAAAGCTGTCATGGACGAAGTGAAAAAGCATGGAAACATCCTGCTTTTCATTGACGAATTGCACACAATCGTCGGAGCCGGAGCTGCTGAAGGGGCAATTGATGCCTCGAACATCTTAAAGCCCGCTCTTTCACGTGGCGAAATCCAGTGTATCGGTGCCACAACACTTGATGAATACCGCAAGCACATTGAAAAAGATGCGGCTCTCGAGCGTCGTTTCCAGAAGATTTCCGTTGCGCCACCTTCTGTTGAAGAAGCCTCTCAAATCCTAATGGGGCTAAAAACAAAATACGAAGAACACCACAAGTGTATCTATACAGAAGAAGCGATTCGCAGCGCCGTTTACCTTTCAGACCGCTACATCAATGGTCGCTTCCTCCCAGATAAGGCTATCGATCTGATCGACGAAGCGGGAGCTAAAGCGCGCATCTCCATGCTGCACCAACCTCAAGAAGTGCACCAACTTGAAATCGAAATCGAAGAGCTCCGCAAAGCTAAAGAAGAATCGATTGGAAAGCAAGAGTATGAAAAAGCTGCAAAACTCCGCGATAAAGAGAAGAACCTCCGCGAGAAGTTGCAACAAGTTCACACTGAGTGGGAAAAAATGAAAGAGCAGCACCAAGTGGTCGTCGACGAAGATGATGTCGCTGCCATTGTGGCCAAGCATACAGGCATCCCCATGTCTCGCATCACCGAAGGGGAAGCCGCGAAAGTGCTTAAAATGCAAGAGCTGCTTAAACAAAATATCATCGGCCAAAAAGACGCCGTCGAAATCATTTGTCGTTCACTGCGTCGTAGTAAAGCCGATATTAAAGATCCCAATCGTCCGATTGGAGCCTTCTTACTCCTCGGACCGACTGGCGTGGGTAAAACCCTTCTTGCCAAACAGCTGGCGATCCATATGTTTGGTGGTGAAGACGCCCTCATTCAAGTCGACATGTCCGAGTACATGGAGAAATTTGCGGTTAGCCGCATGACTGGATCGCCTCCGGGATATGTTGGACACGAAGAAGGTGGACAGCTCACCGAGCAAGTGAGACAGCGCCCTTACTCAGTCGTTCTCTTTGATGAAATCGAAAAGGCGCATCCTGATGTCATGAACCTCCTACTTCAAATTTTAGAAGATGGGCACCTCACTGACTCAGTGGGACGTAAAGTCAACTTCCGCAACACGATCATCTTGATGACATCGAACCTCGGATCGGATCTTATCCGTCGCTCAACTGAAGTTGGATTTGGTGTCACTGAGGGAATGCCCGACTACGACACGATGAAAGAAAAGATCGACAAAGCGGTCAAAAAGCACTACAAGCCTGAATTCATCAATCGCTTAGATGACACGATCATCTTCAAAGCTCTTGATAAGGAAAACCTCGTCAAGATCATCGATCTTGAAGTCGACAAACTCAAAAAACGCCTCGAGCGCAAAAACATCCAAATTGTGCTGGGCGACAAAGCAAAAGAGTACCTTGTCGACAAAGGGTATCAACCTGAAATGGGTGCCAGAACCCTGCGTCGCACCATCGAGCAACAGCTTGAAGATCCGCTTGCGGAAAAGCTGCTTATGGAAGGTGATGAGCCAAGACAAATTTCTATCGAATTTGAAGAGGGCAAGTTGATCTTCAAAGATCAAGAGCTTCCAAAAGAAAAGAAGAAAAAGGAAAAGAAAAAGCTCATCGCAACAACGGCAACAAAAGACAAGGATCAAGACGCAGAGTCTTAAATCCAGTCCCGAGCAGTTGCGATACCTTTCCTGCAGAGATATTTAAATTGACTCTGATCTTTTTCCTTTAGAATCTCTGCAGTCTTGTGATCGTAGTATCTGGCGCCATTGTCATATAACATAGCACAGAGCCTAGGATGCCCTTCCTCCAATGCTAGATGAAGAGCTGTCATCCCTTGATGATCTTTTTCATCAACATGGACTCCATGTTGAATCAAAAAGCGTGCCAAATCCTCTCCATGACCAGTAATAGCAAGAACCACCCTACCACCTGGTTCTGTTATGATCTCACGGCTGTCATCTCCATGCTTCATGACAACAGCATGCAAAGCGGTGCGTCCTTCATGATCTTGTTCATTCAGGTTGGCACCTCGCTCTACCAATAATTTAAACTTTGCTTCCGAGCAGGTCGCAAAAAGATCGTTGCAAATGATACGATGAAGCGGTGTACGTCCCTGATGATCTTTTACATCGATTTTGGCTCCATTATCGATCAAATTTTCTACGATTCCCTCGCACCAACCTGTCAAGACAGTATCATGAAGTGGCGCCTTCCCTTCATGATCCTTCTCATCAATCCCACCTCCATTTGCAATCAAAAACTTCGCTACTGCTTCTGCTTTTGAACGGTCGGACTTAATTCCTCGTATTGCATAATGAAGTGGCGTACAGCCTTTATCATCTTTTGCGTTTCTAATGGCTTCATTTTCAACTAAAAACTTCACTGCTGCTTCTTGTGAAGAGTTGCACTTAATTCCTCGTATCACATGATGAAGTGGCGTGCACCCCTTATCATCCCTTGCATTTACATCAGCTCCATTTTTAACCAAAATTTCTAGCACTTCAAGATGCATCTCACATATGGAGTCTTTAGATGAAAGTAAACGATGCAACGCCGTGCACCCTTCTTTATCTTTTTCATTCACCTTGACTCCATTTTTAATCAAACGCTCTACTTTTTCAGGAATAGCACTGTCATTAAGATTATCTAACACGACTCGATGAAGGACTGTGCGCCCGTCTTTGTCTTTTTCGTTCATGTCACCGCTCTGAGCAGGAGCAGAGCCTGAGCTTTCTACTCTTGGTTTCACGCAGATCCCACCAAGTAATGTCTCAACGAAAAAACTTCCGATGCAAAGGCGAAGAATCCTGTCTGCACTAAACTCTGCAGACACCTTTCCTACGAGTGATCCTGTTAGGAGTGATTTTGTCGCAAAGAATAGTGCTGCTAGCGTTGCTAAGTTGATCACCGCTTTCATCAGCCTCGAGTCTTCAAAAGAGCCGACGGAAAATGCCGTCCTTTGAGCTAAACTCATCGTGACACCAGCAACTGCCCCAAACAGGGCACTTTCTTTCAGAACAATTGGAAATAAAATTTTTGATAACGCACTGCTTGTAGAAAAATTGAGCGCAGTTGACACAACCATGTCCGTTGCATGGTTGATATAATTGGTACTAATCATTTTTCCCTCATTTTTTTATGAGGAATTTTATGGAGATTAACAATTTTGAACAACCAATAGAAATATCTTTATAACATCAAGATGGCAACTGAACTATAAAGTCTTTCATGCGCCCTTGATACTCGCTTTCTGATAAGCGTTCTCGTTTGAGAGCATTTTGGACCGTGCGCGATTCTCTGCTCCAACTCAAGGGCTCAAAGATGATCACTTGCATATGCCAGGGTTGCATAGAGGGTGTTCCATCTAGATCTCCCCCTGCAAGAATATGCACCTCATCTTCGGGCTTTGCAAGATGCTGCGTGAGATAACGGATACACTCTAAGCAGCGCCTAAAAACACTTTGCTCAATTTCTCCAAAACCATTGTGTTTCGTTGCAATCACAAAGTGGCGGCCATAACCATCAATATCGATGGGGTTTGGGGGATAGACAATTTGAACTGTTTCACTTTGAACAAGAATCTGCCTTTCGTTCCAAAAAGGCTTGGGCTCATCTAAACTGACTTCATAGTGATCCGAAAGAAAGGTCCCATAAGATTCATGGAGCCTTTTTGTCACTTGGTGGTCCGTTGCAGAAAGTTCCACCCCTCCAAACAAAGTCCGCTGTATCATTTCACCTGGAGGGCTATCTACAGGATGAAAAGTAATTTGAACTCTACTGCCCCCATTTGAGTGAAGGCGCCACTTTCCCCCTAACAAACTATGGACTTTCCGAAGCTCGCTGTGCAGATGAGTGCAATCCTCTACTGTCCACTGCCCAAGCTTTTGATGACTTCGAGTTTCCAATTCGAAAGCGTCAAGAGTGACTCCAAATTTTGGAATCAAACGTGTAAAACGTTCTGTTGTTTCTAACGTGGTTTCTTTTGACCTGGATGGATCAATAAAAAGATACTGAGACTCAGCTTTTGGTTTTTCCCAAAAGTTACACCAACTTAAACAGCAGCACACCCTATACCCCTAGATAAATTCTACTGGGAAAGGACTTTCGACTCCCAATCTTTAACGTAGTCGAGAAGTTCTTTTTTACTTGGCCGCGATTTCAGTAGCTCGAGCGCTTCGTCATTGCTACTAAGATGAGCAAGCTTTGCAAGAAGGTGAAGGTGTCTTTTGTCATCACATGCAAAGAGAAAGAAGAGGGTATGAACCGGATGCTCGTCTAAAGCCCCCCAATCAATTGGCTTTTTGGGAAAGACGACGACGATGACATCGGTTGGCCCTTTTAAGAGAAAGTCTCGTGTATGGGGAACGGCAATTCCATTGTTAAGTGCCGTTGGCATCAATTTTTCTCGATCGAGCAAGAGTTCGCTCATCACCGCAGGGTCTAGTGACAGGTTATCTGCCACAGTTTCCATGGTTTCTTTGATAATCTCTTCTTTAGTCTGGGACGCTAGCTCAGTGAATACTCCACCTCTATGAACTGCTCGGTACAGTCCAAATTGCTGCATACCTCGCTTTTGAAGGTCATCTGGATCTTTTTCTTTCTTTTTGTCATGAAGCTTGGGGTAAATTTCCTTTTCCTCACCGGGAAGGAAATTGCCCTTTCCCTTTTCTAAACGACAACTCATCATCCAGTTTTCAATTTCAATGCGGCTGAAACGATACTGATGATGCAAACGATAAGCAGGAATTTTTCCCTCCGCTAACCACCGTCTGATTGTCGTTTCCGAAACATTTAACAGCTCCGCGACATCTTTGATTTTGAGATCCATTGATTTACCTCACCTACGGTAATCCTTTACAGAAACTTAAAGTAAACTCTTTTTACACTTATTGTCAAACCTATAATACTTCTGACTTTTATACAACATTCTATCCAAAAAAATCTGAAAATTTTCATTGCGATTTGGTTATGAAATGGGGTGGTTTTATATATAAAACACTGAATTTAAAGGAGTTTTTATTAAAAAGAGAGATGGTCAAAGATGAGGAGAAATGCGCGCTTTTTTGTGTATCTGACGAGAAAAAACCACTATTTTCCAAACAAACCAACCTTCACTTTTGTTTACCACAAATGACAAATCCGGTAAATTTAGCAGTTTAGGAGATTTGCTAAAATGTGGTCCTTTATTAGATGGCTACCCCTTTTCTTACTTGTTGTCAACTTGTTGCATGCAAATAGCAAGCAGGTTGCGCTGATCTATGATGGTCCCTTTGCTCGGGACGAAGTTCTTTCCTCACAGGTTAAGAAAGAAATCGAAACACTCCTTGCCAATGATTTCCCAGTGCAGTTTATCGAATTGGATGGGCAGTGGGATCCTCAAGAAATTGAAAAATGCCTCAAGACAAGCCTTTCTGACCAGCCATCGACCTAGTCCTAACGATGGGAATTCAAAGCAGCTTCATCGCACTGAAAAAGCGAACTTGCGCCAAACCTCTCGTCATCGGTTACAACTTGGCCTATTTTCTGACCCCGAAGTCAACTTTCCTATCCAAGAAGATGAGCACGTTGCCTTTTACGAAAGCGCCTTCACGGTCCCAGAAGAAATTGATCTCTTCGCTCAGCTGTTTCAGGCGAAAAAGCTCGCTTTTGTTGGGGACGCCTCATTGATTGGTGACCCACATTTTTTGATAATTCAAAAGAAGATTTTCACTGAAATGGAAAAAAGAGGCATCCAACCTCTGCTGATTCCTCTCACTGACTCGCCCCATTTAGCAGCCGAAAAACTTTCCACTCATCCTGTCGATGGAGTCGTTTTTCTTCCCACATGGAGACTTTCTCCTCAAGACTTTTCAACCCTCATTGAGACCTGTAACGAGCTTGAATTGCCCACTTTTTCTGTCTTTGGAGAAACCGAAGTCGAGCAAGGGATCCTGATGTCTCAAATGCCCAAAAGTGAAGTGGTCCGCGCAGCAAGAAGAGTGGCTCTTAATGTCCAAGAACTCTTTCGCACTGGGAACAATGAAGAGCTTTCGCCCCACTTTCGTCATAGTCTCACACCTGTGATTAACACCCAAACAGCAAAAGATTTTGCCTTTGTCATTCCCACACATTTACAACGAGACGCTCTCCTTCTCGCTTATCGTTACCAACCTTTTACCTCTCTTTCACTCATAGAAGCCACAAAGCGAGCAGTGAACAGCAACTTAGAACTCTTAGCAGAAGATTTCACAGTGAAAAGTGGCACACAAGATGTCGTGCGAAGTTTTTCTAAGCTCCTTCCTCAAGTTTTTTTCCATTTAGAAGGACGCAAAGTCGATCCCAATCAAGCGAGAAACACCTTTGGTCTGGAGCCAGAGAATCTGATTCGCAGCACATTCCTTGTGCATCAAACGCTCTATGATGACAAAAAAATTGCCGACTTTGTCGTTCAAAAGCGCACACAAAAGGCACGTGAGTATCACTTTGATTCGTTTGAACTCGACATCATTTTAAGCACGGCAATTGCTTACCTCACCCTTTTACGCGTCGATGCTGACCTGGAAATTGCAAAGGAAAACATCTCCCTTTCGCGCGCCCACTTAAATCGTTCAAAAGAACTCGTCGACTCGGGAATGGCGCGTCTATCTGAAGTTTACAGATGGGAAAGCGAACTTGCTGCAAACCAAGATCAATTGGTCAATTTAATTGCAGTGAAGGAAAATTTAGGAACCGAGTTTAATCGTTTGCTCAATCGTCCCCTCGACACTCCGATTTCTCTTGAAGAACTTCCTCCAAGTTTTTACGAAAACCTCAGCGACCAACTGCAGCAAACACCTCTACTCAAGCATTTCAAACGGTTGATGATTGACGAAGCACGAGAAAATTCGCCTGAACTCAAAGGCATCGATGAAATGCTCGTTGCCCTCGAGCGAAAGTTAACTGCTGCAAAACGATCCTTTTATTTGCCTGAATTCGCCGCCTTTGGAGAATTTTCGAACAACCTCTATCAAGAAGGCGCGGGGAACATGCCCCCTCCAGGCATTAGTAACAAGAAGCTCTACTCAAAAGTAGGAGTTAGCCTCACCTATCCTCTCTTTACAAGTGGAAGTCGCATGTCCGAAAAGAATCAAGCCAGCTTTGAAATTCAAAAAACGAAAACTTTGCGTGCTTCCCTCCTCGAAAAAATTGATGAAGCTGTCATTCAAACGATTGACAACATGAAAGCAAGTTTTGAAAGTATCCACTTAGCTGAAAAGGCTTATGTGACCGCTCAAAAAAACTTAAAACTCGTCACGAAGTCGTATGCGCACGGAGAAGTCTCTGTTGTCGACTTGCTCGATGCACAACATCAAATGATTGTGTCCAAACAGCAGCATGCGCATACGTTTTACGACTACTTAATTGATGTCATGAAATTCGAGCGCGCCTTAAGCCAGTTTACCTTTTTCCCGGAGCCTGCATGAAATTGAAAACTTTTCTTCCTCTTCTCTTTTTAGTGGCACTAACAACAAGCTGCAAAAAAAAGAACTCTGAGCAGAGTGTGATTCGTCCCGTTTTAACTCAAACCGTTGAAGTGCGAGAAAAAAAGCCCTACCTATTTTTCTCCGGTTTTTCCAAATCTGAAAAAAAGATCCAGGTGAGCTTTCGCGTAGGGGGTCAAGTGGCTGAACTGCCAATCAAAGTGGGCGAAAAGCTGCATGCCAATCAATTGATAGCGCGACTCGATGACCAGGATTACGCCTTGCAAGTCCAACAAGTTGCAGCAGCAGCAGAGCAAGCTCAAGCCAAACTCAAAGATGCCTACTCTCACTACCAAAGGCTCAAAATCTTGTACGAAAGTGAAAGCATGTCCCGACAAGAGCTCGAGCATGCCCGCGCCGTTTACGATGCTGCCAAAGCAGCTACTGCCCAAGTGGCTTCTCAGCTTGATTTAGCAAAAAAAGAGCAAAGCTATACGATCCTCAAAGGCGAAAGTGAACTGCTTGAAGTTGCAGCAAAACATGTCGAAGTGCGCGAAAATGTGCAGCCAGGGCAACCCGTTGCAACTTTAATTTCTGCGCAAGGACTCCAAGTTGAAGTTGCCGTTCCCGAATCTGAAATTGGACTGGTCAAACAAGGCTCGCCTGTCGACTTGTTTTTTTCCGTTTACCCAAGCGAATCGTTTCAAGGAACCGTCGATGAAGTTGGCGTCTCCTCTCCAAGGAATACCGCCTTTCCCGTTACCATCACCTTACTGAAACAAGATGAACGACTGCGCGCTGGGATGGCGGTAAAAGCACGCATGGAAAAGCCTTCTTCTCCCGCTTCCAACATGATTTGGGTTTCACTTGAAGCGATTGGGCATGATGATACGGGACATTTCGTCTATCTCTTTGAAGAGGGTTTCGCCAAAAAAATACCTGTTAAATTAGGTGAACTTTCCTCCGAAGGAATTGAAGTGACTGCAGGCCTTATTCCCGGACAAAAAGTGATTGTCGCCGGCCTCCGTTTTCTCTCCGATAAGCAACAAGTAAAACTGCTCGAAAAACTATGACGTCTCTCATTTTTAAGAAAAAGGCCTTTGTACTCGCTGTCATCTTTCTGCTTTCTTTCGCAGGACTCTTAGCCTACAAATCCATGCCGCGGGCAGAAGATCCTCCTTACACCGTGCGAGAAGCACAAATCATCACAAGTTGGCCCGGAGCCAGTCCCAAAAGAGTTGAAGACCTTATCACTGATAAAATTGAAAAGTACGTCCAAAAACTTCCAGAGGTCAAAACCATCGAAAGCGTTTCCAAAACAGGTCTTTCCATCGTCAAAGTGAAACTGCGTCAAGACTGCAAGGAGATCTTGCCGATTTGGACAAAGGTGCGCCAAAAAGTCGAAGATGCCGAGCGCGAGCTCCCTCCTTCTGCCATGAAACCTTTTGTCCAAGATGACTATGGCGACGTGTTTGGAATCGTGATCGGAGTGGTGGGTGATGGATTCGACTTAAGCGCTCTCGAGCCCACCGCGAAAAAACTCAAAGCAGACCTGGTACAGCTCCCCGATGTCGCAAAAATTGAGCTGCTCGGCACCCAAGAGGAGCGCATTTTCATCGACTACAAAAACGAAAAACTCGAAAAGCTCGGCCTTTCCCCCGATTATCTTCACTTTCTCCTCGCCACACACAATATCGTACAAACAGGTGGTACCTTATATAGTGGGACAGAGCAAGTGACTTTAGAGCCCACTGGAAACTTTGAAGATCTTGAAGCCATCAAAAATACGATCATTCCTCTCTCCCAATCGTCTCAACTCCTTTCTTTAAGTGATATCGCAGATGTGACACGCAGTGTCATTTCTCCACCGACTTCATTAATGCGTGTGAATGGCCAACCTTCTATAGGTCTCGCTGTTTCAATGCGCGAAGGTGGCGATGCCTTAACACTTGGAAAACAGGTGCGCCAAATTCTCCGCCACTACCAAGAAACCCACCCGATTGGGACCCAGTTTGAAGAGGTCGTTTTTCAGCCCGACCGTGTGAATCACAAAATTCAAGAGTTTGCCGGAAACTTAGGCCAAGCTATTTTGATTGTTTGCCTCGTGATGCTCTTTTTCTTAGGCTTGCGCATTGGACTGATCGTGGCGAGTGCTATTCCGATTGTGATTCTCATCACGTTTTTCATCTTGTCTCTCTTCGGCATCAGCCTCAATCAAGTGACGTTTGCCTCGCTGATTATTGCTCTTGGAATGCTTGTGGACAACGGCATTGTGATTGCAGAAAGCATGGTCTCATTCAAGACAAAGGGAAAAAACCTCTTGAAGCTGCCCGTATTGCAGCAAAAGAACTCAAAGTCTCTCTTCTCATCTCGACTCTGACAACTTGTGCTGCATTTCTCCCCTTCTACTTCGCCCAATCTGCAACAGGTGAATATGTGGGTTCCGTCTTTATCATTGTTTCAGTCGTCCTGCTGGTTTCTTGGCTCATTGCATTCACTCTCACTTCCATTTTGTGCGCGAAATTCATTCCTTCTTCGCCCAAACGGCTGTTCAACCCTCCCCTCCCTCTTCAAACCTATCGACGCCTCCTGTCATGGACACTAACGCATCGGATGAAATTTTGCCTGATTTTAGGAGGCCTCTTTGCCATTTCGCTTTGGGGATATTCTGCCATTCCCAAAATCTTTTACCCCCCAAGTAATCACCTTCTCTTTACAGCCGAAATCGAACTGCCCGTTGGCTCATCTATTTGGAGAACCGAGCAAGCGCTGAGCGAAATCGAGTACTTTGTCGAAGAAAATCTCTACTCAAGTGGCGAAGTCCTTTCCTGGGTTTCTTATATCGGAAATGGTGGCCCGCGCTACCGTTTACAACACG